>NZ_JALQDD010000043.1:0-238389 GCF_023631405.1 Caballeronia sp. GAWG2-1 | reverse complement strand
AAGATCCGGAAGCGCCTATTTTCAGCGTCGCGGATTACGGCGTCGTCGGCGACCTGTTTTCGCTCGTGCCGGAACTGACTGAATCGATCGACATGCGCTGACCCAGGAGGCGTATCGGGCAAACCTTGCCGCGCCTCGCGCGCATGACCCCCTAACGTTCGACTAAAAACCTCACCTTCATTCCCAATCGCTGGGAATTCCATTTTTGTCCGCCGGGAGCGATGTGGCATTCTGCGCTCATCGACATCGCCTTTCCGGCTGGACATCACAGTGAAACGGGAATCTAACGTCACCGGTGCCGAGCGCCTGCTGCTCGTGCTGACCGCGCTCGCCAGCCACGGCAAGGCCATGTCCGCGAAGGACATACTCGCCGCCACCGGTCTCGCGCAGAGCACGCTTTATCGGCAAGTGGCGTTGCTCAAACGCTGGGGCTTCGTCACCGAGGACGCCGGTTTTTACGCGCCCGGCCCGATCAGTCTTCAACTCGCGCTCGGCTTCGACGTCAATTCGCTGCTGGTCGAAGCGAGCCGCGAAGGCATGCTGAAGCTCGCGAACGCCACGCAGGAAAGCGTCGGCCTGATCGTCGCCGTGAACGATCAGGTGATCTGCCTCGAAATGATCGAGAGCACGCAGTCGTTGCGCTGCTCTTTCGAAAAGGGACGCTCAGTGCCGTTGCGCTCGGGCGCATCCGCCAAGTCGCTGCTCGCCTTCATGGCCGACAAACTGCGCGCCGAGACGCTGGAGCGTCTGTTCGCCAACGACGATGCCACCCGCGCCGCCCTCGAAACCGAACTGGAGCGCATTCGCTCGCGCGGCTTCGCGGTGAGCGAAAGCGAAGTCGATCCCGGCGTCTGGGGCGTAAGCGCGCCCGTGTTCCGGCGCGCGTCGCGCAGCGCGGGCGCGAGCGCATCGATCACGCTGATGGCGCCCTCCTCGCGCGCGGCAGGCCGGGAGCAGCAACTCGCGGACTGGACCGTGCGCGCCGCCAATGCGATATCCGCGCGGCTGCAGGCCGCCTGAACCGCCAATCAACGACAGACCACACCCCTGGAGCCACGCCATGAAAATCAAGAACCTGCTTTCCGCCGCGAGTTTCGGTATCGCCATGATGATTGTCGCGCTGCCTGGCGCCGCGGCCGCGCAAGACTCGAACGTTTTGAACGTCGCCACGGACGCTACCTTCCCGCCGATGGAGTTCGTCGACAAGGGTCAGCGCACCGGCTTCGATATCGACATCATGAACGCGCTCGCCAAGAGCATGGGCAAGCAGATCCAGTGGACCGATATCGACTTCAAGGGACTGGTTCCGGGCCTCGTCGCCCATCGTTTCGATGCAGCCATCTCCGGCATCTACATCACGCCGGAACGCGCCCAGGTGATCGACTTCACCCAGTCGTACTTCGCGGGCGGCCTGTCCGCACTGGTCAAGGCGGATTCGCCGATCAAGACGCTCGCCGATCTCAACGGCAAGAAAGTGACGGTGCAGGTCGGCACGAAATCGGTCAACTTCCTGCGCGACAACTATCCGCAAGTGCAGCGCGTGGAAGTGGAAAAGAATCAGGAGATGTTCGATCTGGTCGGCATCGGCCGCGCGGATGCCGCCGTCACGGGCAAGCCCGCCGCATTCCAGTTCGCGCGTACGCGCCCCGGCTTTCGCGTGCTGGACAAGGAGCTGACGACCGAGGCATATGGCATCGCGGTGCGCAAGGACGAGCCGCAATTGCGCGATCAGATGAACGCCGCGCTCGCCAAGATCAAGGCGGACGGCACCTACGACGCGATCGTAAAGAAGTGGTTCAGCGCGAGCGCCGGCACGACGGCAAGCGCGAAGTAAGCCGGCGGACCTGAGCCATGCAACTCGACTTCACGCCAGCCTTCGCCGGTTGGGACGATCTGGCGCATGGCGCGCTCGTCACGGTGGAAGTGACCGCCGCCGCGCTCGTGCTCTCGTGCCTGCTCGGACTTCTGATCGGCATCGGCCGGCTCTCGCCGCAGCGGCGCATCGTCTACGGCTTCTGCACCGGATATCTGATCTTCTTTCGCGGCACGCCCTTGCTCGTGCAACTGTTTCTGCTGTTCTTCGGCCTGCCGCAGTTCAATATCCTGCTGCCTGCCTTCGTGTGCGGCATGCTCGGGCTCGGCCTGTATTCGGCGGCCTACGTGTCGGAGGTCGTGCGTGGCGCGATTCAATCGGTGGATCGTGGACAGATGGAAGCTGCGCGCTCCATCGGCATGTCGGCGGGTCAGGCCATGCGCGCGATCATTCTTCCGCAAGCCGTCGTGCGCATGATTCCGCCGCTCGGCAACGAGTTCATCGCGCTCATCAAGAACTCGGCGCTGGTGTCGCTTCTGACCATCGACGATCTCATGCACGAAGCACAGAAGATCATCAGCGTGTCGTACCGGTCGCTGGAGGTGTATCTCGTCGTCGCGCTCGTCTATCTCGTGCTGACGCAGACGACGAACTACATTCTTCATCGCGTGGAACGACGGCTGCGCGCAGGAGGCATGGTGCAATGAACAGCGCCCAACCCATTCTCAGCATTCGCGATCTCACCAAGTCGTTCGGGACGCATCGCGTATTGAACGGTATCGACTTCGATATAGAGCCGAGTCAAGTTGTCGTGGTGATCGGGCCAAGCGGCTCCGGCAAGAGCACGTTTCTGCGCTGCTGCAACGGTCTGGAGCAGCCCGAGCGCGGAACCATCGACATCTGCGGGCATCGGCTCGTCGATCAGGGAACCATGCTCAAGGAGCGCGCGCTGAATGCATTGCGCACGGAAGTGGGCATGGTGTTTCAGTCGTTCAACCTGTTCCCGCATCTTTCGGTGCTGCACAACATTACCGTGGGACCGCGGATGTTGCGCGGTGCATCGAAGGCAGATGCCGAAACGGCCGCGCTCGGCCTGCTCAGGAAAGTCGGCCTCGAACACAAGGCGCATGCCATGCCCGCGAGTTTGTCGGGCGGCCAGAAGCAGCGCGTCGCCATTGCGCGGGCGCTGGCCATGCAACCGCGCGTCATGCTCTTCGACGAACCCACGTCCGCGCTCGATCCCGAACTCGTCGGCGAAGTGCTTCAGGTGATGAAGCTGCTCGCCGCCGAAGGCATGACCATGCTCGTCGTCACGCATGAGATGGGCTTTGCGAGAGAAGTGGCGGATGTCGTCGTCGTGATGGATGGCGGCGAGATCGTCGAGGCGGGCCCGCCCTCGCAAATCTTTTCGACACCCACGCAGCCTCGTACACGCTCGTTCCTGCAAGCGGTTTTGTCGCGTGCGTGAATGTTTCACCGATGCCCGACACCGAGTAGTCCGCTCATGAATACACGCACGAAATCACTCTTTGCGGCGCATGCGCTTTTGCCCGAAGGCTGGCGCACCGACGTGCTGCTCGAATGGGACGCCACAGGTACGCTCGTGGCGGTCACACCCGATAAGCGCGATGCGCCCGCCGACGTCGCGCGCGCCGCCGGACCGGTCATTCCCGGCATGCCGAATCTTCATTCGCACGCGTTTCAGCGCGCGATGGCCGGACTCACCGAGTTTCGCGCGAACCCGACCGACAGTTTCTGGAGCTGGCGGGAACTGATGTATCGCTTCGCCGCGCGCATCATGCCCGAGACGCTCGGCGCCATTGCGCGCTGGCTGTATGTCGAGATGCTCAAGGCTGGTTACACGTCCGTCTGCGAGTTCCATTACGTGCATCACGCGGAGGATGGAACGCGCCATGCAAACCCCGCCGAGCTTGCGCAACGCGTGGTGGATGCGGCGAGCGAAACCGGCATCGGCATGACGATGCTGCCGGTGCTCTATCAGTTCAGCGGCTTCGGCGAAGAGCCGCCTCGCGACGATCAGCGGCGCTTCGTCAATACCACCGAAGGCTATCTCGATCTGCTAGCCGCGTTGCGTCATGCCCGACCCGAACACGGCGCGCTGCGATACGGCGTCGCGCCGCATTCGCTGCGCGCGGTGTCGGAGGCGTCTCTGCGCGTCGTCATCGAAGCGTTGAACGACATCTCGCCTGACGCGCCGGTTCATATCCACATCGCGGAGCAAACGGCGGAAGTGGATGCTTCGCTTGCCGCGCTGGGCGCGCGGCCCGTGCAATGGCTGCTGGATCGTTTCGACGTGAACGCGCGCTGGTGCCTCGTGCATGCGACGCATATCGACGCCAGCGAAACCGCTGCGCTCGCGAAAAGCGGCGCCATTGCGGGCCTGTGCCTCACCACCGAAGCGAATCTCGGCGACGGGATTTTCCCCGCGAACGAATACCTCGACGCAGGCGGCGCTTTCGGTATCGGCTCGGATAGTCATGTCGGCGTGGACTGGCGCGCGGAACTGCGACTGCTCGAATATGGCCAGCGTCTGTCGCGGCGGCAGCGTAACGTGCTGGCATCGCACGAAACGGCGCAGGTTGCCGATCGCCTGTTTCGCGACGCCCTCGAAGGCGGCGCATGCGCGACCGGCCGCGCAGTCGGCGCGCTCATGCCGGGGGCGCGCGCGGACTGGATCGTGCTCGACGCCGATCATCCGAATCTCGCGGAACAGACGAGCGCGACGTGGCTCTCTTCCGTCGTATTCTGCGAACACGGCGAATCGCCCGTGCGCGATGTGTTCGTTGGCGGCGAGTGCGTGATCCGTGAGCGTCGGCATCACGATGAAGCGCGGCATTATCGCGACTATCGTGCGGCGCTTGCGCGGCTTTTTGCCGGCGCTTGAATCTACACAGTATCGCTGTCGTGCCCGTCGTTCGAGGGCGTGCCGATCGTCGCGCTCCAAGCGGCGTCGAACGTATCCGTTGCGGCTTATTCGATGCGCCTGCGCGTGGAAATGGCGGACGCCGTGGAAATGACGAGATCCGCGAAGCGCTTTTCGTCGCGATCGGCCTGCCAGCGCGAACGCGCCACCGCAATGTTCACCGCGCCGATGCCTCGTCCGTGCGCATTGGTGATGGCGGCCGCAGTGGAGATGTCGCTGACGAAATATTCGTCCTCCGTGTGCGCATAGCCCTGCTTGCGAATCTGTGCAACACGCTCCTTGATCTTGCGCGGCTGATACACCGTCGAGGCCGTATAGGGCACGAGGTTGGTACGCGAGAGAATGTCGTCGATCTCGCCGTCGGCGAGCGTGGCGAGGATCGAGAGACCGGGCGCCGTGCAATAAGCCGGCAAGCGCGAGCCGGTGATGACGTGCGCGTTGAACACGTTGCGGCTCACGATGCGCAGCACGAAAACGATGTCCGTGTCGTCCAGCACGGTGAGATTGGTGGCCTCTTCCGTCTCGGATCCGAGTTGCTGCAGATACGGCGTGGCGCGGCTCACGAGATCGTTCGACGTGAGGTAGTGATAGGTGAAGTCCAGCAGCCGTGGCGACAGTTCGTACTTGCGGCTGTCGGGGTCCTTGAACAGATAGCCGAGCGCCGCCAGCGTAAAACTGAAGCGCTGCGTCGCGCTCATGTCGAAGCCCGTGATGGCCGAGATTTCCGAAAGCGACAACTGCCGCTTGCTACCGTCGAAAGCCGTGAGCACCTTCATGGCCTTTTCGACGGACTGCACGTACAGCGACGACGCAGTTGCGTCCACCGCCTCGCCCGCCCCTTTCGCGGCGGCGTTCTTGCGTTTTCGCGGGGCTTTGGACTCGTCGCTCATCTCTCGTATGCTTTTGTCGTCGATGGCAAAATTATCGCATAGCCCTATTACCCTATCTGAATGCGATAACTCCTCAGGCTTTCACGCTGGCCAGCCGATCCCACGCGTCTTCCACGCTGCGCGACAGCAGATGCTTCTTGATGCGTTCGCTCGCCGTCAGTTCGAAGCCCGGCACCGCGCGGTAATAACGCGGCAACTGAAAACTCGCGAGGCGCTCTCGCGCCCATATGTGCAGCGTTTCCCAGTCCACCGGCTCGTCCTTGAACTGCACGTTGAGCAGAATGTCCTGCTCGCCGACCGCCGACGCCACGCCCATCGCAGCGCTCAACCGCACCGCCGGATGCGTCGCGAAAACGCGTTCGATCTCCCATGCCGACACGTTCTCGCCGCGCACACGCATGCTGTCCGTCTGCCGGCCGACGAAATACAGATCGCCATCGGCGTCGCGGCGCGCGCGATCGCCCGTGTGCAATTTGCCGTTGCGAAGCGCAGATTTCGTCGCTTCGGGATTCTTCAGATACGCTGGCAAAAAGGTCCCTTCCACTTTGCTCGACAACACGATCTCACCCGCCTCGCCTGGCGGCACCGGCTGGCCGTGTTCATCGAGCAATTCGATATCGAGCCACGGCAGCGCGCGGCCGATGGACCCCGGCTTGCCGGTAACGTTCGCGGTAGCGAAGCTGGAACACTCCGTCATGCCGTAGCACTCGCGCAGACGCACCTTGAGGCGCGCTTGTATCGGCTCCCACGCGGACGCGCTCACGCCCGCGCCCCACGCCACGCGCAACGAATGCGCTGAAGGCTGCGCGGCTTCGGGCAACTGCATCAGGATATCGAGCACGCCGCCAAGGTAATGCAGTTGCGTCGCGCCCGCGCGCTCCACTTGCGGCCAAAACTGCGAAGCCGAGAAGCGCGGCACCGCATGCAGTGTCACCGGTTCGAGGAACGGCAGCAACAGCATCTGCGCGCCGCCGATGTGGCACAGCGGCTCCCACAGGAACAGGCGGTCGCCCTCGCGCACGTCGGCGACACGCAACGCCGCTTCACTCGCAATGCGCATCATGCGATGCGTAAACACGACGCCCTTCGGCGCGCCCGTCGTGCCGGATGTATAGATGATGCACAACGGCGCGTCGACGGGGATTGCCGGCGTGGCGAACGCGGCGTTCGTATCCGCCGCATCGAATGCGGGCAGGCGCGTGCGTTTGGACATGCCGCAGTCGATCGATGCCGTGATCGCGTCGAACTCGCCGTCGATGACGAAGAGTTTCGGTTCTGCATGTTGCAGCAGATATTCGAGGCCCGACGCGCGCAACTTGATGTTCACCGGCACCCAGACGAGGCCGCTCAACACGAGTGCGTAAATCAGATGAATGTGTTCGGGACTGTTGCCGAGCATCACCGCGACGCGATCGCCCGGCACGAGCCCCTGACCCGCGAACCAGCGTTGCAATTGCACGATATGACGCGAGGCGTCCGCGCACGAGATTGCATGATCGTCGAAATGCACGACGGTGCGCGCGGGCGTGGCGCGCAATCCGGCCGCGAGGAGCGGCGCGCAATCGAGTTCGTCGTTCGCGTGCCGGTGGCCAAAGTATTCTGAATAACGATGCATGTTCGAATCGGGTTATGGACTGCTTTTATGGCTGGGTGTCGCTGAATGGTGTCGAAATCAGCGCGCGCGGCGCTTGATCCACGACGACACCGCCACCACCAGCGCGATCAGCACGATCAGCGTGGTCGATACCGCCGCGAGCGTGGGCGTCACGGCCAATTGGATGTCGTCCCACATCTGTTTGGGTAGCGTCGAGTTGATGCCGCCGCTCACGAAGATCGCAATGGTGAGATCGTCGAAGGAAACCAGAAATGCGAACAGGAACGCCGCCGTCACGCTCGCCATCAGAAGCGGCAGCACGATCGACGTAATACGCCGCAGCGGCGATGCGCCCATGACCCGCGCGGCATCGTCCAGACGCCAGTCGAAGCGCTGGAAGCCGGCTGCAAGCGTCACCACCACGTAGGGAATAGCGAGCACCGTATGCCCGATCACGAGCCCGAGGTTGGTGCCCGTCAGCCCGAAGCGTCCGAACAGATACAGGAGCCCGACCGCCACCACGATACGCGGCACGATCAACGGCGCGACCAGCAGCGCGAACACCGGTTTGCTGGCGCGGCGCGGCATGCGCGTCATCGCGAGCGTCGCGCCGAAGCCGAGCAGCAGCGACAGCACCGCGGTGCCGAATCCCACTTCGAACGATCGGATGATCGCGCTGTGCCACACGGGCGAATCCATGAAGGTGCCGAACCACTTGCCGCTGAAAAGCTTCGGCGGGAACGCGATGTAGTCGCTCTTCGTGAACGCGTACGGAATCACCGACAGCACCGGCGCGACCAGCACCACCATGATCGCGCAGGTGTAGACGCCGAGCGGACTGGCTGCGCGCGCGGCGGTATCCGCATGCGGATTGCGGCGCATGAGAAACGGCGCGAAGAGGCGGCCGGCCAGCATCAGAACGGCGAGCTTGATGCCTTGCGCCCGCGAGCCGCGCGAACGCTCGGTGACTTCGCCCGTGAGCGAAGTCAGGCCGACCATGCGGTCATAGACGAAGAAGATCACGATCGAGCAGACGAGCAGCACGGTCGAGAGCGCGCCGGCGAACCGCATGTCGAAGAGTTCGAGCACGGACGAGATCACGAGTTGCGCGATCATCGTTTCCTTCGGCGAGCCAAGCAGCGCCGGCACGATGAAGAAGCCGAGACTCGAGATGAACACGAGCAGTCCCGCCGCCGCGACACCCGGCGACGACAAGGGCAGAAACACCGTGAAAAAGCTCATGCTGCGTTGCGCGCCGAGCGTTTCGGCGGCTTGTGTCAGACGGTCGTCGATACCGCGCATCACAGGCAGCATGGTCATCACGGCGAGCGGCATCATGGAATGCACCATGCCGATCAGGACGCCGGTCAGCGATGGAATCGTACCGCTCGTTTCCCGCACGAGACCGAGCGACAGCGCGATGGTCGACAGCACGCCGGTCTTGGAGAGCAGCAGCATCCACGCATAGGTTTTGACAAGGTAGCTGGTCCAGAACGGCAGCATGATCCACAACAGCCAGCGTTCGCGCACGCGCTCCGACAGACGGCTCAACATGTACGCAACCGGATAGCCGAGCAGAATGGACAACGCCGCCGTCATGAACGAGATGCCGAACGTAATCCACAAAACCTTGGCATAAACCGGCGTGCGCGCGATGCGTTCGAACTGCGAGAAACCGTATTGCCCGTCCGCGCCGACGAGTCCGCCTTGCAGAATCTCGCCGACCGGCACGATGAAGAACACCAGCAGGAACAACAAGGTCGGCACGATGGGCAGGATGCGCAACGTGCGCGCGGTCCACACGGACCGGCCGCGCCGCGAGCCTTCGTTCTCGCGTTGCGCGTGAAGTGCGATGGTCATATGCGCGTCCTCAGGCGTGCAGCAACGTGGTGCGATACGGGTCCCACACGAGGCCCACCCTTTCACCGATGCGTGGCGACAGGCTGCGCTCGCAGCGCACCGTGATCTCGCTGCCGTCGTTCATGGCGAGTTGCACGCGCGTATCGCTGCCGAAGAAAACGACATCGGCGATGGTGCCGTCGATGAAGCCGCTCTTCGGTTCCACGAGGCGCGGCGCCTCGGGACGCAGCAACAGCGTGTGGCGCGTCGACGGTGCGACTTGCGCGTTCATCGGCAAGGGAATGCGTCCGCCGGCGGCAAGCAGAATGGGCTCGCCGCCCTTGCCGCGCATGTCGTCGAGCGCGCCTTCCAGCAGATTCGAGTGACCGATGAAGCCCGCCGCGAATCGCGTCGCCGGGCGGTCGTAGAGATCGGCGGGCGTGCCCACCTGTTCGATGCGCGCCTGATTCATGAGGCAGATGCGGTCCGAAAGCGTGAGCGCTTCGTCCTGATCGTGCGTGACGTAGACGAAGGTCGCGCCAAGCTCTTTGTGCAGACGGCGGATTTCCGACTGCATATGCTCGCGCAGCTTCTTGTCCAGCGCGCCGAGCGGCTCGTCCAGCAAGATCACCGACGGACGATACGCAAAGCATCGCGCCAGCGCGATACGCTGCTGCTGGCCGCCCGACAGTTCCTTCGGAAAGCGCTTGGCGTATTCGGTCATGCGCACCATGGCGAGCGCGTCGTCCACGGCGGCGCGCACGTCCTCGCGCGACTTGCGCCGCATGCGCAGACCGTATGCGACGTTGTCCCACACGCTCATGTGCGGAAAGAGCGCATAGCTCTGAAACACCATGCCGATGCCGCGCTTGCCCGGCTCGACATACGTCACGTCGCGGCCATCTATCTCGATACGCCCCGCGCTCGGCGCAACGAGCCCGGAGATCATCTGCAACAACGTGGTCTTGCCCGAACCCGAGGGACCGAGCAGCGTCAGGAACTCGCCCGCCTGCACGGCGAGGTCCGTCGCTTCCAGCGCGATGACGTCGCCATAACGCTTCGCGATGCCGATTGCCTCGAGTTTCGAGCTCATCTTCCGCTCCTTACGAAATGATCCACGAATTGAACCGCTCGGTGACCTTCTGGCGATTCTCTTCCCACCATTGCGGACTCGGCAGCTTCATGTCCTTGATGTTTTCCGGCGCCGTCGGCAACAGCGCGGCACGCTCCTTGTCGATGGTCTCGAACGACTTCTTGTTGGTCGGTCCGTAAGCCAGCGTGCGGGTGAGCGCGGCCTGGCGCTTCGCATCGGCGCAAAAGCGCACGAACTGCCTGGCTGCATCGGCGCGCGGCGTGCCCTTCGGAATGCCCCAGCCCTCGATGGAATACAGGCCCTGATTCCACACGATGTTGACCGGCGCGCCCGAATCCTTCGCGGCTTGCGCGCGGCCATTCCAGGTCGAGATCATGTCGACGTCGCCGCTCTGGATCCCCTGCATGGCCTGCGCGCCCGAGGTCCACCAGATGGCGATATGCGGCTTGATCTTGTCGAGACTCTTGAAGGCGCGATCAACGTCAAGCGGATAGAGCTTGTCGAGCGGCACGCCGTCGGCCAGCAGCGCCTGCTCCAGCGTGTCGAGCGGACTGCGCCGCAGGCAGCGGCGGCCGGGAAATTTCTTCACGTCCCAGAAATCCGCCCACGACTTCGGGCCGTTGTCCTTGAACTTGTCGGCGCGATAGGCAAGCACCGTCGAATACACGTCCACACCAAGCCAGTTCGGCGTGATCGCCTCGGGCATGATGTCCGGGAAGTCGCTCGCCTTCAGCCCGATCGGTTCGAGCAGACCTTTCGACTCGAGATATGGAATGTCGGCGGACAACGTGAGCGTGGTTACGTCCCACACGTAGTTCTTGGTTTGCACCATCGCGGCGAACTGCGCCACCGGTTGCGATTCGCGCGCGACGCTCACCACCTTGATGCCGGTGGCTTTCTCGAACGGATCGTAGAAGGCCTCGCGATACGCCGTCGTGTACGGGCCGCCCGGGTCCGACACCACGATCTGCTTACTCTGCGCGCGTGCTGCAAGCGGCATTGCGCCAGTTACGGCTAGCGCAAGCGCGCCTTGCAGGGCGCGGCGTCGCGTCGGATTGAAGTCTTGCGTCATGTTTCAGGTCTCCCGCACAGGGATTGAAAAGGAACGGCTCGGCTTCAGCCCGATTTATTTGGCGCGCTTTTTGAAGAACGCTTCCATCATGCGAGCCGGCTCCCCGGAGTCGTACGCTTCGCGCTGAATGCGCATGCCCGCTTCGATGCAATCGACGAAACCCGGCTCCGTCATCTCGCGAAAACGCTGCTTGTCCAGACGCATGGCAACCGGTGGCTTGTCCGCGAGTTCGGTGGCGATTTCGAGCGCCTTCTCGAACACCTTTTCTTCCGGCACGAGGTGATGCATGAGACCGATGCGGTGACACTCTTCCGCGTCCATCAGGCGACCGGTGAGCGTGAGTTCGATGGTTCGCGACATGCCGAGCATCGAGTTCATGATCCACGGACCTGTGGTGCTGGCGATACCCGCGTTGATTTCCGGCTGACCCATGCGCACGCCCGGATGACCGACGCGAATGTCGCCGAGCAGCGCGACCTGAAATGCCGAGCCGGCGGCCGTGCCGTTGAGCGCCATGACGAGCGGCTTCTGAAGGCCGCGCAGCGCGGCGTAGTAGCGCTGCCATTCCTTGACCCATTCCACGGCGCGCTCGCCGTCGAAGTCGTGCGCTTCCGACAGATCCTGCCCCGCCGAAAATGCGCGGTTGCCGGCGCCGGTCATGATGATCGCGGCGACCTGATCGTCGTCGTTGTAGCGATCGAGCGCGTCGATGATCTTGTTACGCATCGGCGTGGTCCACGCGTTGAGGCGCTCGGGACGATTCAGCGTAATGACCGCCACGCGGCCATGACTGGAAAACAGGACGTCTTCACTCATAATTATCGCATCGCAATAGTTGATGGTGAATGGCAATATAGGCCGATCAAAATTACGATGCAAGCGGGTTTACGAGATGGACTGCGGCCGGTTGCCGAGAGACGCTTGCACTTAGGCGTTGAGCCGTCGGTCAACGCATCGCAACACGGCGTTCTCGTTAACCGCTCTGCACGAAGAATGCGCATGGCCCGCATGGCGGCGATGAACCGCGCCCGCCGCGTACTGACCGCGCACGTTGTAGCGGGCGATATCCGCGACCGACATGGCCCGCAGCGACTCAGACGTTCTTAGGGGTTGTCAACGCGGGCTCCCTCTCCGGCGCCGCGCGCCAGAAGAAGTTGGAGCAGCCGGCCGTAGCGAAGACGGTTGCGCAAATGGCGGAACGTCTAGGCGCGCGTCTGCCGCTGCGTTCGACACGAGGGCTCGCGCCGGCGGAAGCCGGTCAGCGCTTTATTTGCACGCGCGCCGGACCATCGCAGAAGCGGAGCAAGCCGAGCAGGCGGTGCGCGATTCGTCAGACGGTTTTTTCGGAGGACCGCATGGGCGCGGCTGCGTGTCTTGCCGGCGCTCAAGTCGTTCCTCGATCGACGCCTTGACCTCAGCGTCAACATCGTTCTCGACGATCGCTCCGCTGATTTGCTCGAAGAAGGCGTCAATGTTGCGTTGCGCATGCGGAACGCACCGGAGCAGTCGCCAATACGACTCGGGATGCTGGCGGCTAGATGATGGATGGATCGCTTGACGCAGTGAGCGGCTCGCGTGGGAACGAGGCGTGGACCACTTTCCAGGTTCCCACGCCTCGCGCCGTATTTTTTAGTTTTGTCCTCGCGCTACCACGACATCGCGGAACCGAATCTTCCGGGGCAATCCCCACGCGATGAGCACGGCCGTAATCGCGCACACCACGGCGATTGCATAGAGTCCCATCGACGGGCTCCCCAGCAGGTCCTTGACCTTGCCGACCATATAAGGCGCAACGATGCCGCCGAACTGTCCAAGCGAGTTGATCAACGCAAGCCCGGCTGCTGCCGCGGCACCCGTCAGCATTCTGGCCGGGAACATCCAGAAAATGCCGAACGAAGCGATGACACCCGTAGCGGAGATGCTGAGGCCGAGCACGAGCAACACCGTATGGCCGGGCCATGTGGCGCTGATCAGATAGCCGAGTGCCGCCGCGATCGCGCAGCCGGCCAGATGCCAGCGCCGCTCACCGGTACGGTCCGAACTATGACTGATGAGCACCGTGCCAGCCATTGCCGCGAGATAGGGAATCATCGTGATCAGACCGATGATGAGCGGGTCGCTTGTGCCCGCGCTCTTCACCAGTTGCGGCATCCAGAAGAGGAAGCCGTAGATCCCCATGCACAGCCCGAAATAGATCAGTGAGAACAGATAGATCACAGGCCAGCGCAGCGCAACGAGGAACGAATGCGTGCTGTCGACCTTGCGGTCGCGCGAGAGGATCGAGGCAAGAAGCGTCTTCTCCGAAGGCGTCAGCCACTTGGCGTCTTCCATCCGGTCATCGAGCACGATCAGCACCACGATGCCGAGCAGAACCGACGGCAAACCTTCGAGCAAAAACAGCCACTGCCAGCCGGGCATGCCATTCAAGCCATCGAAGAACTTCAGGATGCCGCCGGAAATCGGGCCACCGATGATTCCGCACAGTGCAATCGCCCCGAAAAAATACGAGTTCACGCGACCGCGCCGTTCGGCGGGAAACCACTGCGTGTAGAAGTAGAGCACGCCTGGCACGAACCCGGCTTCGAGTGCGCCGAGGAGAAACCGCAGGATATAGAACCAGGTTTCGTCGCGCACGAACATCATTGCCGCCGACGCGATGCCCCACGAAATCATGATGCGCGCGATCCAGCGTCGCGCACCGGTGCGCACCATGATCGCGTTACTTGGAATCTCGAACAGCAAATAACCGACGAAGAATACGCTTGCGCCAAAGCCGTACGCGGCGTCGCTGAAGCCGAGTTGAGCCTGCATTTGCAGCTTGGCGAAACTGATGTTCACGCGATCGAGGTAAGCAACCACGAAGCAGGCGAGGATCAAGGGAACGATACGTCGGGTTACTTTATTGAAGAGGTGCGCCTCGGCAGCGGTATCCATCTCCGGTATTTCGGTCAGCGTTTCGAGCATACCTGTCTCCATCGATTTGTTTTGTCTTCTAATTGCGGGGCACCGGTTTCCAATCAACCAGTACACGCTGCGCTCGCCCGATTGTCTAGCCGCGTCCTATGAACGGCATCTTGGTTGCCATCACCGTCATGAACTGCACGTTCGCGCCGGGCGGCATGCTTGCCATGTAAGCGACGGATTGCGCCGCATGCGCCAAGTCCATCGTCGGCTCCGGCGCTCGCTCGCCGTTTGCCTGAAGAACGCCACCGGCCATTCCCGCGGCCATCTCTGTCAGAACGTTGCCGAAATCGATCTGACAGACCGCGATGTCGTACTTGCGCCCGTCCAGCGCGCAGGCCTTCGTCAAGCCACTGACTGCGTGCTTGCTTGCCGTGTAATCCGCGGAATGAAGACGCGGCGTATGTGCCGACAAGGAGCCGTTGTTGATGACCCGGCCGCCCGGCGGGTTATTTGCACGCATCCGGCGAAAGGCGGCTTGCGTGCACAAAAGCGTGCCGATCACATTGATATCGAGCATCGTGCGAAAGCGCTCTATCGAAAGATCCTCGACCGACACGCCTTCCACGCCCACTCCCGCGTTGTTGAAAAGCAGATCGAGGCGACCGTAGCGCTCCTGCACCGTGTCGAAGAGACGTTGTACCGATGCCGCGTTGGTGACATCGGTGGCAATGGCCATCAACTTGCTGGCGGATTCGGGAACGTGTTGCTCGTAGTCTTGAATGACCGCGTCGAGCGCCTCTTGCCGACGTCCGGCGAGCGCGACACACCAGCCATCGTTCGCGAGCGCGTGCACCGTTGCCCGACCAATACCGCTGCCTGCTCCTGTGACGATGGCTACGCGCAATGTCTTCTCTGTGTCGTGTCGAGTCATGACGGCTTCTGTTTGTTCTCGTCTGCGGTTGGCCCGGAGCGGTTGATCCGGCATGGATAGGCACTTATGACTTTGCAGTGAATCTAGCGAAAACTTTACAGGCCGGGTACTGAGACTTTTTGATAGCGGTATGACTTTGCGTTATACCGGACGCTGTCGATTCACACTGCAGATGACGGCCCATTCGGCGCGAGAGCCAGTCCCCGTCTGCGTTCCCGAGGCGGCAACCACCCAGTATTCCGAATCGAGAACTTCCCTGCTTCGTCACAATCGCCCTTGCGCATAAGGGAATGTGCGTAGTACGACCGTATCGGTTCGAAAAGAATGGTTCGGCGGCTCGCATATCGATTACGAGCCAGCTTGCGCAACCGCGGTTTCGGTAAAAAGGTGCGCCCCCGACGCCACGGCGGAACAAATCCCCTCTCACTCATTCATGTTCTATCGCCGGGAGCCGTTATTGGATACATGGAGCATCGCATCAGGCACTGTGCGCTCAAGCGACGCTTCATACCCAGAGCCTGAACCGTAGGCCCGGGTACACGATGAAGCTTCTGCGCATTCAAAACCTTCGGATTCGTCAACTGAGAGAGACGACTACCGATGCAGACGACCAATCGGTACACCGGGCAAAGACTCCACAACGTTGAACCCGAGGATCAAATCATGACGCACTTCTTCAAGCGCTATCTCAAGGATACGCGCGGCATTACCGCGATTGAATATGGCCTGATCGCCGGCGTACTTGCGCTCGGCATCATGACGTCCGTCAGCGGCGTCGCCACTCAACTGTCGACCACCTTTTCCGCCATCACGACCAAGCTCTCTACGATCCACTAAGCGTGGTCGGCGTTCTCTTCGGGAGTTTCGTGAGCCTCGACCCGGCAACGCTAGGCTAGTCGTAGATCCCACAAGACATCGAGTACCTGTCGAGTGGTGCGCTCAACGTGCCCCACACGGTGTGCAATGCCTAGCCGACGCCACAACGCCGGGCGCAGCGGACGCATGACGACGCGTCCGTCGGGCGATGGCGTCGTCGCCTCATGCGGCAGAAGCGCCGCGCCGTAACCTGCCGCCACGAGACTCTTGATCGCGTCGTTGTAGTTCAGCTGAATGCGCGGCGTCGGATGATGACCCGCCGTCGCAAACCACTCCGCTGTCAGACGCGAGAGACGCGTAGTCGCATCATTCAATATGAGAGGCCGAGCGGCCAGCCAATCAGGCGTGACACGGGCGGGACAACGCCAATGCGCGGGCACGAACGCCATCACCGGGTCGCGGCGCCAAGGCTTTATCACGAGTCCGGCCACGGGGAGTTGAGGCAGCGCGACCAGCCCGACATCCAGTCTCCCATCCGCCAATTGGGACAGCGTTTCATGCGACGTGAGCACCGCAAGCTGAATATCGATTGCGGGATTGTGCTGGCGCAAGACGTCGAGCGCTTGCGGCAACAAGTGCGCGATCACGCCAGTCGATGCACCGAGCCGCACCCGCCCTTCGAGTCCCTGCACCTGGCGTTCGATATCGTCCAACGCCTGCTCCGCATCGGCCAGCAGCCGACGCGCGCGTTCCACCAGCAGCTCTCCTATTGCCGATGGCCTGACCTGCCCGCGCTTGCGTGACAAGAGCGGCGCCCCAATGCGGTCTTCGAGTTCAGCGACATGCAAACTGACCGTCGGAGGCGCCAGATGCAGAGCGCGCGCTGCATCGGCAAATGAGCCCCGCTCGGCAACCGCGATGAGAGTGCGCAAACGGTCAAGGCTGATCTCTCGCATGTTGCGTCCAAATTCAGAAAAGTTGAATGTTCAAGTCATGAAATTCGAATTTTCTTATTCTAACGATTAGATGAACATAGGCGCTCGTTCTGCTCGCTACCACCACTCGGAGTATCCCGCGTATGAGCGCCCCCATTGTTTTCATCGATGGCGACCAAGGCACCACCGGATTGCAAATCCACGAACGGCTGCGTGATCGGACCGACATCACGCTGTTCACGCTTGCCGCCGAAGAACGTAAAGACTCACGCCGTCGCGCGGAAGCCATCAACGCCTGCGACATTGCAATTCTTTGTTTGCCCGATGCCGCCGCACGCGAGGCAGTGGACGCTATCGTCAATCCTGCCGTCAGAGTCATCGACGCGAGTTCGGCCCACCGCATACAGCCGGGCTGGACATACGGCTTTCCGGAGATGACGGCAGGACAAGCCGATCGCATTGCAAGCGCCCGTCGCGTCACCAATCCCGGCTGCTATCCGACAGGGGCAATTGGCTTGCTGCGTCCGCTGTTGCAGGCCGGACTCATACCCGGCGGCTATCCTGTCAGCATTCATGCGGTATCCGGCTACTCGGGACGCGGTCGTGCCGGCGTGGAGGAACACGAAGGTAAAGATGCCGTCAACGCGCCTTTATTCCAGGTATATGGTCTGGAGCTCGCGCACAAGCACACGCCGGAAATCCAGGCGCACGCCGGACTCGCGCAGCGCCCGATTTTCGTGCCTGCGTATGGTGCGTTTCGCCAGGGCATTGTGCTGACGGTGCCGTTGGAGTTGCGGCTGCTCGCATCCGACGTGGATGGCGCCACGTTACACGCTTGCCTCGCGCGCCACTATGCGGACGCGGCCCACGTGCATGTCTTGCCGCCGCATGAATCGAGCGTTTTGCGGCATCTCGATCCTCAGGCGCTGAACGGTACGAACGACATGCACCTGAGCGTATTTTCCAACGTGGAACACGGGCAGGTTCTGCTGTCCGCGGTGTTCGACAACCTTGGCAAAGGGGCATCCGGCGCTGCCGTCCAGAACCTGAACCTGATGCTTACGCGGCAATGCCAAGGGTGAACTCAGGCGATGGCCTTTTGCTCTCCAGCGGCCTCGCGCATGCGACGTGCTTCGTCGCGCAGGAACTGCTGGTAATCGTCCAGATCGCCGTCGAAGGGTTCGACGCCGCCTTTGGTCACGAGCCAGAACTCGTCGCACACCGCGCGCAGCAGGGACCGGTCGTGACTGACCAACATCACCGTGCCTTCGAATTCGTTGAGTGCCATGCCTAGCGCTTCGCGTGTGGCCAGGTCGAGGTGGTTCGTAGGCTCGTCGAGCAGCAGCAGGTTAGGACGCTGCCATACGATCATGCACAGCACGAGCCGCGCCTTTTCGCCGCCGCTCATCGTGCCGACTGCCTGATGAACCATGTCGCCACTGAAGTTGAAAGTACCGAGGAACGTGCGAAGCGATTGTTCGGTGCCACTTTGGCCGGGCGCACGCATGTTCGCGGGCGTGTCCTTGGCAAGGCGGATCATGTGTTCTAGCGGCGTGTCGAGCGGACGCAGCACATCGAGTTCTTGCTGCGCAAAGTAGCCGATGTTCAGGCCCTTGCCTTCGCTGATTTCGCCCGCAATCGGCGCAAGTTCGTGCGCCACCGTCTTCACCAGCGTGGACTTACCCTGGCCGTTGGCACCGAGAATACCAATGCGCTGTCCGGCCAGCACCGACCGGTTGATGCCTCGCACGATGACCGTCGGCGGCGTGCCGGGCTCGGCATCGCTCGGCGCCGGGTAGCCGAAGGTCGCGTCCAGCATCGACAACAACGGGTTCGGGACGTTGAGTGGCTCCTTGAACTCGAAGTTGAACTCTGCGTCGGCGAGCACGGGCGCGATCTTCTCCATGCGTTCGAGCGCCTTGACCCGGCTCTGCGCCTGCTTCGCTTTCGAAGCCGTTGCCTTGAATCGGTCGATGAACTTCTGCAGGTGGGCGATCTTGTCCGCCTGCTTGGCCATCGAGGCCTGCTGCAACGCCATCTGCTCGGCGCGCATGTCTTCGAACTTGCTGTAGTTGCCGCCGTAACGCACGAGCTTGGCGTTATCGACGTGGACCGTTACCTGCGTGACCGCATCGAGGAATTCGCGATCGTGGCTGATCACGACCAAGGTTCCCTGATAACGCTTGAGCCACGCCTCCAGCCAGACCAGCGCGTCGAGATCCAGGTGATTGGTCGGTTCGTCGAGCAATAGCAAGTCGGACGGACACATGAGCGCGCGCGCCAGTTGCAGCCGCATGCGCCAGCCGCCGGAGAAACTATTGACCGGCTGGCTAAGTTGCGCAGCGCTGAAACCGAGCCCTAGGATCAGCGCTTGGGCACGCGCGGGGGCATCGTGCGCACCGGCGTCGTGAAGGGCCATGTAGGCGTGCGCCATGCGCATGCCATCGTCGTCGGTCTCCGCGGCGGCGACTTCGATCTGCGCGGCCAGCAACACGGTGTCGCCTTCAATTACGAAGTCGGTCGCGCTCTGCTCGGTCTCCGGCATCTCCTGCGCGACCTGGCCCATCTTCCAGGCAGCGGGAATCGAAAACTCGCCACTGTCCTCGTGCAGCGTGCCATTGAGAAGGCCGAAGAAGGACGACTTGCCGGCGCCATTGCGCCCTACGAGGCCGATCTTTTCGCCGGGGGTGAAGGTGACGGACGCGGAGTCGAGTACGACATTGACGCCACGGCGTAGCGTGACATTACGGACGGAAATCATAGATAGCTACTTCGAAGAGGATAGGCATGATAGCCGACCGAGCGCGCCAAGCCTGCTTTTTTATGAACATGCGAGTCTCGGATCGCGCGCGATATTCAATCGATGTCACGATTTTCGCGAAATGTCCCCGTTAGCGCTCGTCATTCACGCCAAAGGTGCAAGCCATTGAAAATATGGCCTGATGTACGGGTAATTCAACACGTCCGTTCGCATCATGCCTTAAAAGAAATTCGCATTGCGGGCGCTCATTAATAACACGTATGGGCTTTTTTTACGGTTGAGCGCCATGAATTACCCACTTCTACACTGACGCTCAAGCAAATCACTCGCGATCTCTGGCTAATCGCTCCAAGAAAAGTGGCTTAGTCGGAACATACTACCTATATAGTTAAAATATCCAAACCGTGTGGTGTAAATGCGACCTTCTCGCAAGTTGATCTGGATAATCTTCGTTTGAACCCGAGGGCCGATAACGACTGATCGAGAAGAGCAGGAAATGCTGGCTCGTCGTTCGGTGCGGTTCACTGGTAGAGAGCCGAGACGGCCCATCAGTGCTATTACCCGCGATTTTCGCGGGTTTTTTTTCGCCTTCAAGTTTTGAGAGGCGCAATTTAATTGGTGCGCCGCGCGGCTGCCTCGATTCGTCGTGTACCGGCGACAAGCGGCCTGCATTTTCCAGATGCGAAAACTGCCCACCGTCGATGCCCAAGTACATCGCATAGTCCGACCTACTCGTTAAAACCCTGGAACGACATAAAGCGAGCCGTCCGGTTTCGATCTCGACGTGTCCGGCGATGTCATTTCCGGATGAATCGCGTAAAGTTTCACCGTTCGATTCTCAAACTCGTCATGACCGCCCCAGGGTCCAAAGTCCTCAACCATGCATGAACTCATTCAGTCGCTTGGCGACATCGTCGGCAGCCAGTTCGTCTTCACGGGCGCCACTGAAACGCGCCGCTTCCGGCAGGGTTATCGCTATGGCAGCGGCCAGGTGTTGGCGGCCATTCAGCCCGGCACGCTGGTCGAAATGTGGCGGGCGCTTCAGGCCTGTCATCGTGCACGGACTATCGTCATCTGTCAGGCGGCGAACACCGGGTTGACGGGCGGATCGACGCCTGCGGACGGCGGCTACGACCGCCCGGTCGTCGTGCTCAACACCATGCGATTGCGGCGGCTGGACGTGATTCGAAACGGCGAGCAGGTCATCTGCCAGCCGGGCGTGACGCTCGATCAGCTTGAAAAGCGACTGCAGCCGCTCGGCCGCGAACCGCATTCGGTGATCGGCTCAAGCTGCATCGGCGCTTCGGTGACGGGCGGTATCTGCAACAATTCGGGCGGCTCGCTGATTCGCCGAGGACCCGCATTCACCCAATTGTCGATCCACGCGCGCGTCACGGCGGACGGCGAGCTGAAGCTCGTCAATCATCTGGGAATCGATCTGGGCGACTCCGCCGAAGTCATACTCGGCCGTCTGGACGCGGGCGAATTGCCGGACGATATTCCGGCAGCCGCAGGGCTGCTCGCTTCGGATAACGAGTACAGCACCCATGTGCGCGACATCGATGCGTCGACGCCCGCGCGCTTCAATGCCGACCCGCGCCGGCTCTATGAAGCATCGGGCTCTGCCGGACACCTTGCGGTTTTCGCTCTGCGGCTCGACACCTTTGCGGCGGACGAACAAACTCAGGTGTTCTATATCGGCAGCAACGACGCCGCCGAGCTGGAAACCATACGCCGCGACATACTAAGTGGCTTCCGTAGTCTACCGATCGCCGGTGAGTACATGCACCGCGGAGCGTTCGATATCGCCCGTCGCTACGGCAAGGACATGTACATGTACATTCGTGCGTTCGGCACGGATAAGGTGCCGCATGCATTCGCGGCGAAGAGCAGGTTCGACGGGTTCACCGAGAAAGCGCGTCTTGGTAACGGCATCAGCGATCGGCTGTTGCAGGCGGCGAGCCGGCTTTTGCCCGAGCATCTGCCGCGCCGGCTCATCGAGTATCGCGACCGGTTCGAGCATCATCTGTTGCTGAAGATGGGCAACGACGGGGTGCACGAAGCGCGAACCTACCTCGAGTCGCGTTTTCCGTCGCAACAGGGTGGCTATTTCGAATGCACGCCCGAGGAAGGCAAGGCGGCTTTCCTCAACCGCTTCGCGATTGGAGGCGCCATGGTGCGCTATCGGGCAGTCCATTCGCGAACCGTGGAGGACATCGTCGCGCTCGACGTTGCGCTTCCACGGAACACGACCGACTGGTTCGAACGGTTGCCAGCGCATATTTTGAAAGACATCGAGTTCACGATGTATTGCGGCCACTTCTTCTGCCACGTTCTGCATCAGGAATACCTGGTGAAGAAAGGTGTCGATTGCGACCGGATCAAGGACGACATCCTCGCTCTGCTCGCCGCGCGGGGTGCCGAGTATCCCGCCGAACACAACGTCGGTCACCTGTACGAAGCGAAAGCGTCTCTTGCACGGTTCTACGAAGAACTGGACCCGACCAATGCCTTCAATCCAGGCATCGGCAAGACCTCGCGGCTCTTCAACTGGGGACGATCATCGGCCTACGAGTGCGCATGCGAGTCGGATCACGAGGTGCTACAAAGAGAGCAGTAAGCGTCATTGCACCCGGCGTGTTCGGCATGATCTTTTCGATGTCGTCGCTCGGCCAAACGACGACTGCTTGTTCGTCGGCCGTTGGGACGCTTCGTTGGCCACGATGCTTTGGCCGATGGAGCGACCGGGTTGCCACATCGACCGGCCGATGCCGTCATGCGCCAAGTTGCAGCGCTGTAGCGGGAGCCGTTTCACTGCGTGTGCGCGTAGCAAGCGACGGCTGTCATGCGAAGCTCAAGCCGAAGCCTCATGCCCACGAGCAATTCCGGCAACCCCCATCTGATCCCCGAACTGCAACGCAGCCAACTGCGCATAAAGCGGCGAACTCAAGAGCAGCTCCGCATGACGACCCTGCGCGACAATACGCCCCTGTTCCAGCACGACGATGCGATCGGCCTGCTGAACCGTCGCAAGCCGATGCGCAATGACGAGCGTCGTGCGGTTGTGCGCCGCGTTGTCCAGCGCCTTTTGCACGAGCCGTTCGCTGGCGGCATCGAGGGCACTGGTGGCTTCATCGAGCAGCAGGATGGGCGGGTTCTTCAAAATCGCGCGGGCAATCGCAATACGCTGACGCTGACCGCCTGACAATCGCACGCCGCGTTCGCCGAGAAACGTGTCGTAGCCTTCAGGCAGCTCCTCGATAAACCCGGCCGCGGCGGCCATGTCGGCGGCGCGCTGCACTTGCGCGAGCGCGGCGTCCGGCGAGCCGTAGCGGATGTTGTCGATCACGCTGCCAGAAAAGATCACCGATTCCTGCAGCACCACGCCAATCTCCTTGCGCAATTCGACGAGCGGCACATCGCGCGTCGGCACGCCGTTGATCAGAATGCGGCCTGACTGAGGATCGTAGAAACGCAGCAGCAGTTGAAACAGCGTGGATTTTCCCGCGCCGGATGGCCCGACCAACGCGACATGCTCGCCCGGACGAACTTGCAGCGAAAGCCCCGAAAGCGCGGCAATACCCGGCCGCGACGGATACGAGAACCCGATATTCTCGAAGCGGATGCCCTCGCCTCGCGCGGGCAGCGTGACCGTGCTCTCGGCCTCCACGACCGGCGAGCGTGCGGCGAGCAATTGCAGCAAGCGTTCGGTGGCGCCCGCGGCGCGTTGCAGATCGCCCCATACCTCGGCGACCGCGCCCACGGCGCCCGCCGTAAACACTGCGTAGAGAATGAACTGGGACAACTGGCCCGCCGTCATGCGACCGGCGAGCACTGCCTGCGCGCCTAGCCACAGCACGAAGACGATTGCGCTGAACACCAGCACGATCACCACGGCCGTCAACCAGGCGCGAGCGCGAATGCGCGTGAGCGCGGTCTCGAAAGCGGCTTCCACCGCGCCGGCATATCGTTTCGTCTCGAAAGGCTCTTGCGTGTACGACTGCACGGTCGGCATCGCGTTGAGCACCTCGCCTGCCAGCGCGCTCGTGTTCGCGATCTTGTCCTGGCTCGCGCGCGAGAGTTTCCGCACGCGCCGCCCGAAGATCACGACAGGCGCGACCACGATGACGAGCGTCGCGATGATGTACGCGGATAGCATCGGGCTCGTGACCGCGAGCATCGCCACGCCGCCGGTCAGAAGGAAGAAATTGCGCAGCCCGAGCGACAGGCTCGTACCCACCACCGTTTGAATCAGCGTGGTGTCGGCGGTGAGTCGCGACAGCACTTCGCCAGTCTGTGTGGTTTCGAAGAACTGCGGGCTCATCCGCAGCATGTGGTCGTACACGGCTCGACGCAAATCGGCCGTTACGCGCTCCCCCAGCGAGGAGACGAGATAGAAGCGCAGCGCCGTCGCGGCCGCCAGCACCAGCGAGACGACCAGGAGCGCCAGAAAATATCGATCGATATGCGTCCGGTCGCCCTCGGCGAAGCCACGATCGATGAGGTATTTGAACGCGACCGGCAACACCAGCGTCGCGCCCGCCGATGTCACCAGCGCAAGGAAAGCGAGCGCCCAGCGTCCGGCATACGGACGCAGGAACGGAGACAAAGCGAAGAGCTGTGCGACACCGGAGGAAGAACGCGCAGACGATGAAGACGACGAAGACCTGACAGGGTCGGACATGTAAATTCCCGAGCGGGAGCTGAGATCCACTCGATTGTGCCAGCCCCGCCAGTTCCGCGAGTTCAGCCGGAGATCTCGGGCTCGACCAAGTGCGCCAGTTGCAGCAGCGACTCTTGCCAGCCGAGATAGCACAACTCCGCCGGAATGACCTCGGGTATGCCTTCTTGCACGATGGTAACTTCGGTCCCGCACGACACCTGCCGCAACGAAACGGTGACGCGCATTTCGCCGGGAAGGTTGGCATCGTCGAAACGGTCCGAGTAGCGGATCTTTTCGAACGGTTTCAGTTCGAGGTACTCGCCGCCGAAGGACTGGCTTTGGCCTGTGCGGAAGTTGTGAAACGACATCTTGTGAGTGCCGCCCTCCCGCGCATCCATGTGATGGACCTGACAAATTAACCCGTACGGCGGAAGCCACCTTGCGATGGCATGGGGTTCCAGGAATGCGCGGTAGATGCGTTCGGGCGGCGCGCGCAAGACGCGGTGAAGATTGACGGTTCCGGTAGCCATGACATTCGCCTCGCTTTGAGAAGTTGGACACACTGCTACGACGATGCATCGTCGCTGAATTCGACAGCTTCGGGATCAGGGATAACCCCTGAACGAGCGCCGTGTCGATTCATCCGCGAATCGTTCGTCGTCTATATACGGACCGATCGCGTCTGCCTACCAAGAGGACATCATGCGCAAGCTCATCGTTTCCACGTTCATCAGCATGGATGGCGTCATTCAGGCGCCTGGCGGCCCAGAAGAAGATCGCAGCGGCGGGTTTCGCTTCGGCGGCTGGATCGTGCCTTTTGCCGAAAAAGCCATCGGCGACAACTTGCAGGATCTGCTCTCACGGCCGTTCGACTTGCTGCTAGGCCGCTGCACTTACGACATCTTCGCGTCGTACTGGCCACACGTTCCGGCCGATTCGCCCAATCGCGCGATGGCCAACCTGTTCGACAAAGTGCCCAAGCACGTAACGACGCATCGCGCGGAATCGCTCGGCTGGCACAACAGCCAAGCGCTCGAAGGCGATCTAGCCGATGCAACCCGCGCGCTCTTGCATCAGGAGGGCGCCGATTTGTTGACATTCGGTAGCGGCGACATGGTGCGCCAGTTGCTCGCGGCGGGCCTCGTGGACGAGCTTCGTCTACTGACTTATCCCGTCTTGCTGGGACGCGGCAAGCGTTTGTTCGCCAACGACGCGCTGCCGTCCGCGTTCACGCTGGCGCAATCGGTGAGCACGCCAGGCGGCGTGCTGGTGACACGCTATGTGCGCGATGGCGAGGTCCGCACGGGATCGTTCGACAAAGCGGAATGACACGACAGACGCTAGGCCGCTTGCCGCCGCGCTCTCACCCACGCAATCATCCGCAATGCGATCAACTTGAACGGTGGATTGGAGAACAGCACGAGCGCGCCGAGTGTCAGGCATCCGCAAATAAGGAACGTGCCGCGATAACCAAGCGCGGCCACGAGCACGCCGGACAGCACGCCCGAGAGAATGGAACCCACGCGCGACGCATTGAAGAAGAGCGCCGTCGCGGCGCCTGGCGTGCGCGGCATCAGGTCCTGAATATAGGTCATGCCGAGACACGACGTCACCGAGACCACGAACGCATTGAACGCCTGCATCGGAATCAGGAACTGAACGCTTTGCGAAGCGGCGACCGCGATGAAGTACACCACATGCACGGCCGCGCACGAGGCGAGCCAGCGCTGCTTGTTAAGGCGCGAGCCACGCGCGCCGAGTACGAGCATCATCGGGATTTCGAGCAACGCGCCGAGGCCGAGCATGACGGACACGTCGATACGCGAGCCATGCATGCCATGCACGACGTAGAGCGGCAGAACAATCATCGTGGCACTCGCGGCGAGTCCGATAAGCGTGAGCGCAATGGTCGCGCGCCAGATCTCGGCGCGCGTGTGCGGCGCGCCTTCATGCGGCGCGATCACTTCCTCGGTCTCAGGCGTCGTGACTTCGAGCAATGACGATGGATCGCCCGCGTAATGCGCGGGGGCGCTGTGCGGGTCGCCCTTGGGGGAGTCATGCATCCGCCAGACTATGGCCCCGCACGCCGCGAAGCACGCCGCCGCAAACAAAAAGAGTCCGTAGAAGCCCGCGCCTGCCAATACGAGCGCGCCGACGGACGGCCCGAATACCCAGGCCATGGAAAGCACGGTGCGCAGCGTGGCGAGCGCGAACGAGCGCTCCGCTGCGTCATCGACGGGCAATGCCGAGCGCGCGAACGAGAACACCAGCGACATGGCCGAGCCACCGGCCCCGAGAAACGCGATGCCGACCACGACGAGCGAGACGAAGTTGCGCAGGAAGCACATCAGCAAGAAGCCGATTGCCGATGCGATCAGCGCACCAAGCAGCAACTCTCGATGATGCCCATGCTTGTCCGACCACTTGCCTGCCAACGCGCTGGCGACCACGCCGCTTGCCGCGATGACCGTCATGAAGACGCCGAGTTGCAGCGGCGTCATGTCGGCCTGCTCGACGCTGAACAGCGACAAGTACGGCGCGGTGAAAGAGAGCGCAACGCCGAGCATCAAAATGGCGCCGGCTAGCGGCAAGAAAAACGGGATACGTGCAAGACTGATAAAGCGAGTATTCATTTCGTCTCTGATCGAACGGTGTCGCGACACACAAAGGCCACCGCGAATTATGCGCCGCTCGCGCGACAAGCGTATCCCGAACCCTTCGCGAACATTCGCCTCGCCTGCTCGACAGTCACACGAACGTCATCTTTCGATCGTAATAATGCGCGGCGGGTTTTTATGTCGTTGCAAGCTGCGCGCCGGTCGCCAGCTATCCGCACTCTTTCGCGCGCGTTAGGAGTTTCCATTTACGACGCGCGCCATTCAGATCATTCCATCGAAGGAGACGTTCATGGTTCGAGCCCGTGTCTTTGCCTTGTCGCTTGCCGTATCCGCGATGTCCATCGCCTGCACGTCCGCGTGGGCGAGCGTCGATCTCGTCGCGATCGGCCAGTTGAGCGGCAACATCGGCGACCGTTCGAAAGCGACGGCCGCGCCGCTCGAAAACGGCGCGCCGGGCAACCTTCTCGGCGGCGTCGGCTCGGGACTCGCGTATGCGGGATGCGATACCTTCCTCGCCGTGCCCGACCGCGGCCCGAACGCGATCTCCTATAACAAGGCTATCGACGATACGGCGTCCTACATCAATCGCTTCCAGACCTTCTCGTTGCGTCTCGAAGCCGGCGGCAAGGGCAGCAAGCTGCCGTATTCGCTGAGCCCGAAGCTGCTCGACACGACCTTGCTGCACAGCCATGAGCCGCTCGTCTATGGCGATGGCGCGGCAGCCGGCGTCGGCAATGGCGCGCCTGCGCTGAACGCCACCAATCACACGCACTATTTCACCGGGCGCTCGGACAACTTCACGCCGACGCAGCCGTCCACGTATCCGCGCGATGCGCGTCTGGACCCGGAAAGCATTCGCGTGGCGCGCGATGGCGCGAGCGTCTTCATCTCCGATGAGTACGGTCCGTATATCTATCGTTTCGATCGTCGCACGGGCGAGCGGATCGCCGTGTATCGTGTGCCGGCCTCGTTCGCCGTGACGACGCTATCGTCCATCGGCAACGATGAGATCAGCGAGAACACCTCGGGCCGCGTGGCGAACAAGGGCATGGAAGGTCTCGCCATTTCACCCGATGGCGATACGCTCTTCGGCGTGATGCAAAGCCCGCTGATTCAGGACGGCGGCACGAACGGCCCGTACACGCGAATCCTGCGCATCGACGTGCGTACCGGCAAGACCACGCAGTTTGCATATCCGTTGACCAACATCGGCACGGACGCGAAGCCGAACTATCCCACCATCAGCGACATCGTCGCCGTGAACGAGCATGAATTGCTGCTCGACGAACGCGACGGCAAAGGTCTCGGCGACGATTCGAAGGCCGCGTTCAAACGCGTGTACCACGTCGATTTGAATGGCGCGCAGGACGTGAGCCAGGCAAGCGGCGCGAGCGGCCTCGCGCCCTACGCGTTGAACAAGACGCTCTTCCTCGATGTCGTCGCGGCCTTGACGGCCTATGGCTTCGCGCCGACGGACATTCCCGCCAAGCTCGAAAGCCTCGCGTTCGGGCCGGATATCCGCGTGAAGGGCGCGGTCAGGCACACGCTCTTCATCGCTAACGACAACGACTTCGTGGGTACGGTCACGGATACCAATCATCCGAACGGGATCGACAATCCGAACCGGTTCTTCGTATTTGCCATGGATTCGGCGGATCTGCCGGGATATGTGGCGCAGCGCTTGCCCGCAGCGGGTGGCCGCGACGATCGCGCATGCCGGGACGATCACGACGGTCACGATCACGAGCACGACGAGCACGATGACGACGGTCATGGCCACGGTCACGGCGACTGATCGAAGTCGCACGATCTTGTCCACAGTTTCAGTGGACAAGATCGTGGATAACTCGCTCGCGAAAGACGTATCGCGTTGAAGTGAAACGCTTTTTCGCTCGTGTCGCGCAAACGTGCCGTTCGGCTCATTTCTGCCGCGTATTCAAGCGCCGCGTCTTAGCGCTCACAGGCTCAGGGCAAGCTCCCGTGCCTTCTCGCTCGCTTCATTGCGCGATGCATGGTCCTGCTCGGGACCCGCCAGGGTCTTCTCGACGGTGACGACGCGCACATCGGTAATGCCGACCATGCGCGACCACATCTTCAAATAGTCCGACTGGAAATCGTATTCCTCCGGCGGAAAGTCCCCTCCAAGCTGAACACCGCGCGCGGCGATGGTCACGACCGTCTTTCCGCCGAGCAGGCCGTTCAAGCCGTTTTCGTCGAAAGTAAAGAGCACGTCCTTCTGCGAGATGACATCGATCAGATGCTTCAGGCGATACGGAATGCCGAAATTCCACATCGGCACGCTGAAGACGATCACGTCGGCCTTCGTGAACCGTTCGGCGAGCGCGTGCACGGTCCGCCATGCGGATGCCTGAGCGGCATCGAGCTCACGGCCCTGGATGCCCGCGTATTTTGCTTCGAGTATCGGGCCATCGAACGTGGGCAGATCGGTTTCCCATACGTTCAGTTCATCGACGCTTCCATCTGGATGGCGCTCCTTCCATGCATCGGTGAACGCCCGGGCCACTTGCTGCGAAGCGGAACGCCCGGCACGGGGCGAACCAATCACATGAAGAAGATGCATAAGTCCTCGCGAAGGTAAGTTGGAACGAGCCGCGCGCCTGGGCTTGTGCGTCGGGACGCACGGGCAACGATTAAAAGCCAACGGCGCAGCAAAAACGATGCCGTTTCAGACGGGCGTTTTCCGTCCGATCGACCGGATCGGGTAGCGCAAATGCAGAACGTAAGCGTGAAGGCCGTCCTACCGGCAAGCCGCAACCCGACCCGCATTAATACTTTTCCAGATTGTTTTCCTGCTTAAATCGAGTGCTGCCGCGCCGGTTTGTCCATGCGTTTCCTATGCTTAAATCCGGCGAAGCGAACCTCAACCCCTTTAAGAGATCAAGCAATGAGGAATGTAACGTCGATCGCCTCTTTCAAGGCTGCTGTCCTGCTCGCCGCGACGCTCGGTGCCGGCGCCGCATCGGCGGCCGGAACGGTTCACTACGGGCTGGAAGCGCAGTATGCGCCGTTCGAGTTCAAGTCGGCATCGGGCGAACTGCAGGGTCTCGACGTCGATATCGGCAATGCGGTCTGCGCCGAACTCAAGATGAAATGCGAATGGACCGAGAGTTCGTTCGACGGAATCATCCCCGCGTTGCAGGCGCGCAAATTCGACGTCATCAATTCGGCGATGAACGTCACGGAGAAGCGTCGACAGATCATCGACTTCACCAACATCATCTACAAGGTGCCGACGCAACTCGTGGCGAAAGCGGGCATCGGCCTCATGCCGACACCTGAATCGCTCAAAGGCAAGAACATCGGCGTGTTGCAGGGATCCACTCAAGAGACTTACGCAAAGGCGAAGTGGGCCAATAACGGCGTGACCGTCACGACCTATCAGGACCAGAACCAGATCTATACGGACCTCAAGTCCGGCCGTATCGACGGCACGCTGGTGCTTTCCGCCGCCGGGCAATCCGGCTTCCTGTCGAAACCGGATGGCGCGGGCTACGCCTTCGCGGGCGGCCCGGTGAACGACGACGCGATCCTCGGCAGCGGCATTGCGTTCGGTGTGCGCAAGGACGACGGCGCGTTGAAGGAGCGCCTGAACAAGGCTATCGCCAAACTGCAGGCGAACGGCACGGTCAAGACGCTGGCAAGGAAATATCTCGGCGATATCGACGTCTCTCCGAAGTAAATCCATCGCTTGTGGCAATCCGCGAACGCCGGGCCTTGCGTGCGGCGGGCGCGGGAAATCCATTGGTCGACTTTATTATTTTCGGTCTACACTGAATTCATCGCCTATCCACCGATTAACCCATCAACTCCTCAGCAGGCGCGTTTGTAGTCCTCCGCGAGCCGAAGCATGCCGAGTCGGTCCGTGCCCAACATCATTTGAACGGGACGACTCATCATGGCCGATACGAGTTACATGGCGCGCAAATCCGTCGCCGATATCGTGGGAAGCGCGGACGCGGAAGGCAGTCACCTATCGAAAACCCTCGGCGCCACGAGCATTACGGCAATGGGTATCGGCGCGATCATCGGCGCTGGCATCTTCGTGCTGACGGGCACCGCCGCCGCGCAATTCGCGGGGCCGAGCATCATGCTGTCGTTCGTTTTGGGCGGCATTGCATGCGCGTTCGTGGGTCTGTGCTATTCGGAACTGGCGGCCATGCTGCCTGTATGCGGCAGTAGTTATACCTACACGTATGCCACGCTCGGCGAGATTTTCGCGTGGATCATCGGCTGGGATCTGATCCTCGAATATGCGATGGGTGCGGCGACGGTGGCGGTCGGCTGGTCGGGCTATATCGTGAGCCTCTTGCATAACGTGGGCGTCACGATTCCGCCTGCGCTCGCGGCCGCACCCGGCACCGTCATCAAGCTCGCCGACGGAAGCACCGTAACGGGCGTCATCAATTTGCCGGCGGTGTTCATCATCGGCGTGCTGACCACGCTGCTCGTGCTCGGAACGAAGGAATCCGCACGGCTCAACAACATCATGGTGGCGGTCAAGCTGGTCGTCGTGGTGGCCTTCATCGCGCTCGGCATCTTCTTCGTGAAGCCGGCGAACTGGCATCCGTTCATTCCGCCGAACACGGGCGAATTCGGCAACTTCGGCATGAGCGGCATCTTGCGCGGCTCCGCCGTGGTGTTCTTCGCGTTCATCGGTTTCGATGCCGTCTCCACTGCCGCGCAAGAAGCGAAGAAACCGCAGCGCGACATGCCTATCGGCATTCTCGGATCGCTCGTCATCTGCACGGTGCTTTACATCCTCGTTGCGGGCGTGCTCACCGGGCTCGTGCCTTACGGCGAACTCAACGTGCCCGATCCCATCGCGAAGGGCGTGGATGCCATCGGCATGAACTGGTTCTCCATTCTCATCAAGATCGGCGCGCTGACGGGTTTGACCACGGTGATTCTCGTGCTGCTCTACGGACAAAGCCGCATCTTCTTCACGATGTCGACCGACGGCCTGCTTCCGGGGCTTTTTGCGCGGGTGCATCCGCGGCTCAAGACGCCGCATTTGAGCCAGATTCTCATTGGTTCGATCGTGGCGATCGTCGCGGCGCTCACGCCCATCAGCGTGCTTGGCGAGATGGTCAGTATCGGCACCTTGTTCGCGTTCATTCTCGTGTGCGGCGCGGTGATCTATCTGCGGCGCAGCGATTCCGGCGCCAATCGCCCGTTCAGGGTTCCGGGCGTGCCCATCGTCCCGATTCTGGGCATCCTCTTTTGCCTCCTGCTAATGTCCGGCTTGCCGCTCGTCACGTGGGTTCGGCTCGTGGTTTGGCTCGTCATCGGCATGGTGATCTATGTGTCGTATGGCCGGAAACATTCGAAACTGCGTTTCCCGGAACGGCAATGAACGCTTGAGGGCGCGTCGCGCGGTATCTCAATATTTCTCACATGCACGTGAAATATGCTCGTTTTGCGACGACACCGGGCCGGCTTAGACTGGGATGTCAATCATCCCAGGAGCATTTCTCATGAGCGTGTCTTTATATGAGTTGTCCTCGGTCGCGGTCATACTCGGTGTCGTCGGCTTGATGCTGGTCAGGGCGTTCGCGGCTTCGCATACGGATAGCGTCGATGTTTTCAGGAAGACGGACGCGGAGAAACGTTAGTTTTTCCAAGGCCGCGTGATGCAGACGGTCAGTTGTGAATGACGTCCGCGACGATCTTCTTGTTGTCCTTGAACTGATACACGGTGATCGCCGCAGTGGTCAGATCGCCATGCGGATCGAAGGCGATATTGCCCGTCACGCCGTCATAGCGAGTTGCGGGCATCGCGGCCAGAATCTTCGCGCGGTCGGTGGAGTTCGCGCGTTTCATTGCATCGACGATCACATAGACCGAGTCATACGCGAACGGCGCATACGCGTTGATCGGCGTCTTGAAGCGTTCCACATAGCGCTTTTCGAATTCCGCCCCACGCGGCATGCGTGCAAGCGGCAAGCCCGCTTCGGAGCAGACCAGATTGACGATGGCATCGCCCGCAAGCGAACTCATCTTGTCCGTGCATGCGCCATCGCCTGCCAGTACGCGCGCGTTGATGCCCAGATTGGCCGCCTGCTTGACGAGCGGACCAGCCGTTGCATCCGATCCGCCGTACATGATGACGTCCGGCTTCAAACCTTTAACCTTGGTCAGGATCGCACGAAAATCGGTGGCTTTGTCGCTGGTCGCTTCGTGCGTCACGATAGCGCCGCCGCCCGATGACACCGCCTTCGAGAATTGTTCGGCAAGCCCTTGCCCGTAAGCGGTCGAGTCGTCGATCACGGCCACGCGCCGTGCTTTCAGCGTGTTGGTGGCAAAGCGTGCGAGCGCGGGACCTTGCATGGCATCCGTCGCCACGAGACGAAACGCCGTCTTGTAGCCCTGCAGCGTATAAGCTGGATTGGTGGACGCGGGCGTGACCTGCACGACGCCCGCTTCGCTATAGATGCGCGATGCCGGAATCGACACGCCCGAGTTGATGTCGCCGACTACCGCGACCACGCCATCATCGACCAGCTTCTGCGCGATCTGCGTTCCGGTGCGCGGGTCGGCCGCGTCGTCTTGCGAATCGAGTTGCAGCGTTACGTTCTTGCCGCCGATGACGAGATGCCGCGCGTTGATTTCATCGACAGCCAAGCGCGCCGCATTCTCGCTGTCCTTGCCGATGTTGGCGAGCTGGCCGGTCAACGGCGCGGCATGACCGATCAGCACGACCGCATCGGCGGCATGCGCGGCAAGCGGAGCGAACGATGCACAGACAGCAAGCGTCGCGGACAACGGATACATAGCGCGTGGTTTCATGGTTGGACCTCTTTGATCTTGGATATCGGGTTGGCAACAAGGGGTTAGCAACAAGGTGAACGCAGTATTCGGTGGCCGATATACGTTGTCCAACGAGTAATTCCTGTCGCCCGCGATAAGAATTCGTTAAGCGTTCGAGCGCATTTGCCTGAAGCGCGCCTCGACGCCGCGACCGATTGCGAGAACGGCGGCATCGGCGAATGCGGGACCGACAATCGACATTCCCACCGGCAATTCGCCCTCGCGATGACACGGCAATGTGAGCGCGCAGCCATCGAGCAAATTGACGATGCCTGGATTGCGCAGGGTCTTCGCATTGACCGCGAAGAAGTGTTCGTCGTCATGTTCGAGCGCTTCCAGAAACGGTGCAACGATGGCGACGGTCGGCATGAGCCATGCATCGAAGGGCGCGAGCCGTCGTCGTGCGCCGCGAATGAAACGCTCGCGCGCGGCCATTAGATCGATGTAATCCGCCGCCAGAAAACGCTCTCCCCGACGCAGGCGCGCGAGCACGCGCGGGTCGTACCGATGCCCTTCCCGAGCCACGAGATGCCGATGCCACGCCCACGCCTGCGATGCCGTGATGCCCGGTTGAGGCGCATGTTCGAGCACGTCGCGCAGCTCCGGAAAGTCGATTGACTCGATAGTCGCGCCCGCCGTCCGCAATGCATCGAGGGCGCGTTCGAACGCCGCGCGCACGGCATCCTCTGCGTCATCGACGACATCGGCATAGGTCACGCACAAGCGCAGCGTATCGAGCGGGCGCGCCGTGGTATCGGGCGTCTCGGCGGACAGAATGGCGTCGGCCGCCGCGCAGCAATCGACGCTGTTCGCAATCGCGCCGACCGAATCGAATGCGCTTGCGAGCGGCAATACGCCGTCGAGCGGCACTCGACGCGCGGTCGGCTTGAACGCCGTGAGGCCGCAGAATGCCGCCGGAATGCGCAAGGAGCCGCCCGTATCCGTGCCGAGCGCCCACGCCACGTGTGAGCGCGCAACGGAGACCGCCGCGCCCGAACTCGATCCGCCCGCTACCCGACGCGCATCATGCGGATTGCGCGGCGTGCCGTGATGCGGATTCAGCCCGAGCCCCGAATACGCGAACTCGCTCATGTTGGTCCGGCCGACGAAGACCGCGCCCGCATCGCGCAGACGCGAGACCGCGACGCTATCGCGCGTGGCCGGTTCAGCGCCTTGCAGCACGCGCGAGCCGGCGGCGGTGACTTCGCCCTTCACATCGAACAGGTCCTTGATGGAGACGGGAACGCCCGCGAGCGACGACGGTACGTAGTCGCGCAGACGCAAGGCATCGCTCGTCATGGCGGCCGCGTGCGACGACTCGCGATCCACGCTCACATAGGTGCTCGGGTCTACGTGGGTATCGCGCTGGATCGCTTCGAACGAGGCGTCGACGAGACTCGACGCCGTGGCTTGTCCCGTTGCGAGCGCGTGCTGAATGGTGCTGATGGTCGGCATGGCCGTCACTCCACGTGCGCGAGCGCATTCACGCCATAACGATGAACCAGCGTGCGCCGCAAGACCGGATCGTGCAGTTCGATCTCGAAGCTCCACGCGGGCAGCAGTGCGCCGAGCAGTGCTTGCGTGCCGCAATAAAGCACCGTGCCGGAAGGTAACGAACGCGTGTGCCCGAGCCCGGTCAACAGAATGGCCGGCGGCAGCAATCGAGCAAGCGAGCCTTCCTGATAGAGCACGCGCTCGCCATGCGGATCGATACGCCAGCTTCGCGCAATCAGCTGGTCCCAATGGGCAGCGACATCGTCGTAGCGCCAGAGCGTCGCGCCGAGCGGCTTCGCGCACATCTGCTTGGAAACGGCCACGTCGTAGCTTTCTGCCTTGCGGTCCGTATGGTCCGAGCCGACGCCGACCAGCAGACCATGGCTCGCGTCCGACACGAGCACGGCCTCCACCTCGCCCGAAGAATTGCCGCCGACGACATCGATCCGTTCGTCCACGGTCAGCAGCGACGCCGCGACTTCGTAGAAGCATGGCGTCGTGGCCGGGCGCTTTACGCCCAGCGCGGCAAGTTCGGCGATATGGTGCTCGACTTCAGCGCTGTCGCGCCCCGCCCAGCCGGCGATGATGAGCCGTGCGGGACTGAACGCGAATCGCGGTCCATCTTCGATGACGAATGAAATGGCTGACATGTGAGCTTCGAGATAAGGATGACGACGCCCACAGTGTTCGCGTCGAGCGCGTGCCGTGTCCAACAAATAAAACTTGAGGCAAGTGCGGAGAATTTCTTGTCGTTCGACGCTTATTGCGGCGCTACACTGGGCCGTCCGATACGACTCGCCCTGGCATCCACCATGAACGTCCGCTTTCTCGAGACCTTCGTCTGGCTCGCGCGCTTGCGTAGCTTCCGGCTGACCGCCGAGCGCATGCACGCCACGCAAGCCGCGATTTCGAGCCGCATTTCAGCGCTCGAACTCGAACTCGGCGTGAAGCTCTTCGAGCGCGGTCCGCGTGAGGTCACGCTGACTCAGGACGGCACCAAGGCGCTCGCCTTCGCCGAACAGATCGTGCAGATCAACCGCGCGATGGTCGAGAGCGTGGGCGACCGGCGCAACATCGCGGGCATGTTGCGGCTCGGCGCAATCGAATCGGTCGTGCATACATGGCTGCCCGAATTGCTCAAGCGGGTGCGCGAAGAGTACCCGCGTCTCACGCTCGAATTGACGAGCGACACATCCGCGAATTTGTCGGCTCAAGTTGCGCACGGTCATTTGGATGCCGCGTTGCTAAGCACGCCGATTAACGGTGCCGATGTCGGCAACGCATTGCTTGGCAGCTTGCCCATGTGCTGGGTCGCGAGCCCGGCGCTGGGCTTGTCCGACGAGACGCTCTCGGAGAGCGAGCTTGCCGCGTTTCAGATCGTGAGTTTCGCGCGGCACTCGCAGCCGCACGCCTTTCTCGTCGATCTGTTCGCGGCGGCCGGCGAGAACCAGGTGCAGATCAATTGTCTTTCGTCCGCTGCGGCGATCAGCCGGCTCGTCGTCGATGGCTTTGGCATTGCAGCCGTGCCTGCCGCCTTCGTGATGCGCGAAATCGAAAGCGGGCAATTGCAGACGCTGCGTGTCGCGCACCACGTGCCTGGCCTGCCGCTCGTCGTGTCGTATCGGCGCAGCGCGGACAGCCTGTTGCCCGAGTCTATCGCCCGGCTTGCACGCGCGATCATGCTGGATTACAGCCTGAAGCACGGACCGCGCTTCGCGCTCGTGCCGGAAACCGCTGACGATATTGCCGCCGGCTTTGCCCGTACCTCGCCCTGAACACTTAGAGACTTATGCCGAACGTCCTTGATATCGAACCGCTCGATCCACTCGCCTGCGCGCCCTACGGCGTGATGCTCGGCACGCCCGCGCTCTCCGACGATCCCGCCACCTACCTGAGCCCCGCGTCCGACTACTGGCGCACGCATCTCTTCGCGCCCGGTGACGATCAGCCTGCGGAGATTCTCTGGGTGATCTATCGCAAGCAGCCTGCGACGGTGGCGCGACTCGAAGCGCATCTTCTGACGCAGCAGGCTATCGTGCCGCTGACCGGGCCGATTGTTCAGATCGTTGCTGTATCGAATGCCGAAGGGTTGCCCGATCCGGCAACGCTGCGCGCGTTCGAGATTGCGCCGGGCACCGGACTGTGCATGCATCCGCGCACGTGGCACGCGACGAGAGTGGAACAGCCGGAAGTGACGTGCCTCATGTTGACGCGCCCGTCCACCACGCGCGATTTAACGGCCCATCTGATTCAGGGCAAAAGTCTGGTTGAATCGAGCATTGCGCAAATACCGCTGTACGAACTGTCTGATCGCGCAGATTAGCAGTCGCTGCACTCACCCTTCGACGATGTCTTCAAGAAGCGCAACAAGGTTGAGCTCACTGTCTCCGCGTCTGAAGTAGCCGTCGAATGCATCGAGCGATCCGCGCAGGCGTAATTCCGCTTCGTCGTAACCGGTCATTGCGATGATGCCCAGATCGCTAGTCGCGCCGATACTCCGAATCACGGACGCGACCGCGAATCCGTCGAATTCGGGCATATTGATATCGAGCAAAATGACGTGCGGCATCCAATCTTGCAATATCTCGATTGCCTCCACGCCGCTGAAAGCGGTTCTTACGTGGAAACCGTCGGCGTCGAGAAGCGCACTCGTGGCGCACGCGCCGTGTTGATTGTCATCGACAACCAATACTCGCGCCTTTTGCGCACTGGTATGCACCTTCCTGGTCGAGAGCCGCCCGGCGATGGCGTTTTCCTGCGATCGGATCATGCATGCGCTCCGGCGTGAGAATCTCTCCGATAATGACGAACGCCTCGCTCATTGTCTATTTGTTTGCGATTATGGATTTAAGCGGAATGATTCGGAAGTTTCATTTCGCGTGTAACTCTTCCCGTTATTTGAAGCCACTTTCTCGATGGCGCGCGCCGCAACCGAAAATCACGCGAATAGTGCATGTTTTGATTTAGCTAAAGACTTGGCGAGAAAGCGCGCCTTCATAAGAAAACCGCATGACACGCTGACCCGTAAAATCGATTTTTTCGAAACGGGATTTTACGGCTGGAGGTTTTTACTGGCGCTCGAATGCATGCGGATGCTTTAATTCGCGCGGCTGATCGCAAACACGCGCGGCGGCGGAACGCCAAATCAAAAAAAAGCGGGAGCCAGATTTTCACCTGGCTCCCGCGCATTCTTACGCGTTACTCCTTGGAACCCGCCTTCGATGGCTCATCCAGTTGCGGAAGAGCCGAGGTATCGCCCGGCGTCAGAAGGCCGACTTGCGCATACACGCGAAGCTTCTCGCGCGTGTCGTCGATATCCAGGTTACGCATGGTCAACTGGCCGATCCGGTCGCGCGGCGAGAACGTCGACTGCACCTTTTCCATGGACAGGCGTTCCGGTTGATACGTCAGATTCGGCGACTTCGTGCTCATGATCGAGTAGTCGTTGCCACGGCGAAGCTCGATGGTCACTTCGCCCGTCACGGCGCGCGCCACCCAGCGCTGCGCGGCTTCACGCAGCATGATGGCCTGCGAATCGAACCAGCGGCCTTGATAAAGCAGGCGTCCGAGCCGGCGGCCGCTTTCGCGATACTGCTCGATCGTGTCTTCGTTATGGATACCCGTCACGAGCCGCTCATACGCGATCTGCAAGAGCGCAAGTCCGGGCGCCTCGTAAATGCCACGGCTCTTAGCCTCGATGATGCGGTTTTCGATCTGATCGCTCATGCCGAGCCCGTGACGCCCGCCGATTCGGTTTGCCTCCAGCAGCAGCGCGACTTGATCGCCGAATTCGACGCCGTTAAGCGCGGTGGGCACGCCTTCGTGGAAACGCACGGTGACGGTCTCGCGCGCGATCTGCACGTCGTCACGCCAGAACGCCACGCCCATGATCGGCTTGACGATCTGCATGCCGCTTTCGAGGCTTTCCAGATCCTTGGCTTCGTGCGTTGCACCGAGCAGGTTCGAATCGGTCGAATAAGCCTTTTCCGCCGACATCTTGTAGTCGAACCCTGCCTTGCGCATGAATTCGGACATCTCCGCGCGGCCGCCCAGTTCGTCGATGAAGGTCTGGTCGAGCCACGGCTTGTAGATCTTGAGATCCGGATTCACCAGCAGCCCATAACGATAAAAGCGCTCGATGTCGTTGCCTTTATACGTGCTGCCGTCGCCCCAGATATTCACGCCGTCCTGCTTCATCGCGGCGACGAGCATGGTGCCCGTCACGGCGCGCCCGAGCGGCGTCGTATTGAAGTAGGTCACGCCCGCGGTGGAAATATGGAACGCACCGGATTGCAGCGCCGCGATGCCCTCGGCGACGAGCTGCGCGCGGCAGTCGATCAGGCGGGCGTTTTCCGCGCCGTATTGCATGGCGCGGCGCGGGATTTCCTCGTAGTCGTCCTCGTCGGGCTGGCCCAGATTGGCCGTGTATGCAAACGGAACTGCGCCTTTGAGACGCATCCAGTGCAACGCGGCGCTGGTATCCAAACCGCCGGAAAATGCAATTCCGACGCGTTGCTGAACGGGGAGGCTTTCGAGAATCGTGGTCATTTGAGGGTTACCTGGATTACCTGGACAAGCGCCGACATATTACCTGACGCGGGGGCCCACGCCCGCAGCGGGGCCCGATCTGGACAGCGAAAAAGCGAAGTAGCGATTGTCGGCGATTCGCCCGCCGTTGTCGAATCGCCGAAAATTGGCGTCCGATGCGGCGATCGCTCGGGCCTCTTTGCCGCGCGCCGTGCACCGCGCATGGCATAGTGACCGCTGTTCGCACTGAAACCCGCACGCACATGAGCAAACCCTGGAGTATCGATGACATCGCGTCGCAGACGGGCCGCCGGGTCATCGTCACCGGCGCGAATAGCGGCATCGGCTATCACACCGCCGCCGTGCTGGCCCGGCACGGCGCCGAAGTGGTACTCGCATGCCGCAATCCGCAGCGCGGCGCACAAGCGCTCGCGCGGCTGCAACGGGAAGTGCCCGACGCGCGCGTGCAATTCGATCAACTCGAACTCGCGGATCTTTCCTCGGTGCGCGCTTTCGCCGACCGTCAGCTCGCTTTACGCAAGCCGCTCGACATCCTCGTCAACAATGCGGGCGTCATGGCGCCGCCGCGCCGCGCCGAAACCGCCGATGGCTTCGAGCTTCAGTTCGGCACCAACGTGCTCGGGCACTTCGCGCTGACCGGCCTGCTCCTGCCCGCAATCGAAATGGCGGCGGAAAGCGCGTCCGAGCGCCCGCGCATCGTCACGATTGCATCCATCGCGCACAAGACGGGACGGCTCGATTTCGACGATCTCCAGGCAACGCGTCACTATTCGCCGATGTCGTCGTACCGCCAGTCCAAGCTCGCCAACCTCATGTTCGCGTTCGAACTCGACCGTCATTTGCGTGCGGCGGGATCGCGCGTGATGTCGGTGGCCGCGCATCCGGGCGTAGCCAACACGAACCTGTTTCGCGACGATCGGTCGGCTGTGAGCCGGGCGGCGCGCACCGTGTTGAGCGGGTTTATCGGCGCGTTATTGAACAGCGATCTGAGCGGCGCGCTGCCAACGCTGTATGCAGCGACCGCGCCCGATGTCGTCGATGGCGGTTACTACGGACCGCTCGGGTTATTCGAAGCACGCGGCGACACCGTGGGACCGGCGAAGGTTGCATCGCAGGCACTCGATAAAGACGCGGCCAAACGCCTGTGGGAAGTATGCGAGGTGTTGACGGCGAAGGCGTTCGAGTGAGGTTATCGCGCCATCGCGCTTTGCAACGGCTTCTGACATGCAGCGAGAATTGCACCGAGGACGAGCAGCATCGCCGAGTAGAGCATGCCGCGTTCGAGCCCCGCGCCGTCCGATACCCATCCGATCACAATAGGCCCGACGATCTGCCCGAGCGCGAACACGATGGTGAACGCGCTGATTCCCCTCGCCCACTGATCGGCCGGCAAGTTGTGCCGCACGAACGCTGTCGTTGCCGCGACCGCGGACAAGAAAGTTGCGCCGAATAAGAGACCCGAAGCGAAAGCCGCCACGGGATGCATGAAGAGCGCGGGCACGAGCGTGGCGATACCCAATAGCGCGTTGAGCACCGCAAGCGCCTGGCCGCCGCGCATGCGGTCGAGCAGCCCGGACCACAGACGCGCCGAAACCACGGTGGCGACGCCGAGCAAGACATAGAAGCTCGTGATGACAGTCGCGCTCATCGAGGCGTTGCGAAGCAGCGCGACGATGAACGTCATGTAGCCGATGTATCCAACGCCGAAGAGCGTGTATCCCGCAAGCACGAGCCACATGCGCGACACTGCCACCGTTGCGCTCGGAGGCGCCGCATTCGCTTCGGCACCGCGCGCAACTCTCGCATGATTCGATTCGATCTTGCGCGCCGCCACGATCGCCCCGGCTGAACAGAGCGCGCAGACTGCGGCGAGCGCGAACCACGCGTATTGCCATCCATGCACACGCGGCGCCACCGTGAAAGGCACGAGCACCGCCGACGCAAGGATGCCCCAGCCCGTGCCTCCGTAATACAAGCCGAGCAAGAGCCCGGCCCCGCGCGTGGAAAGCGATGCAAGCCGCGCCGCCAGCACGCCGCCGCTGATGAAGATGAGCGCGCTGCCGCAGCCGGTGGCAACGCGCAGGAACAGCAGCAGCCAGGTCGAGAACGCGAGGCCGCTTGCGGCCATTAACAACGTCGTTGAAGCGCAGCCTGCGAGAAGCAGTGCGGAGGGCGGCCATCGGCGGGACATGCGTGGAAAAGCCAGCGCGCCGAGCAAGTAGCCGAATGCATTGGCGGTGTTCATCGCGCCTGCTTGCGCGAAGCTCCAGCCGAGGTCGAGCTTCATCGCGGGCAACAACAGCGCGTAGGAAAAGCGGGCCAGCCCCAGCGCGATCGCGCTTCCCAAGGACAACGCAACGGCCAGCATGAGCGCGCGCCCGTGTTCGAAGTGTTCTTCCGTGGACGAAGACTCGTGCCTCGATTGCCGGTCTACCGCTCGTTTTATCTGCGACGTCACTCTCGTTTCCTTGGCGCGTTTTGCGTGACGTTATCACAGCGTTCCCGCCAATGCGAAAGGCGCCCCCTATGGGGGGCCTTTCGCAAGACCAGTGATGAGCAGGGCGTTCGCCCCGCCCTTCCTTAACGCGTGGCCGTCGTGAAGCCGTACTCTTCGCGCGCGCCGTAACGTCCCGGCGCAAAGCCGTTGAACACGTGACCGCCGATCTTCGCGCCGACGTTGCGCAGGCGGCGCAGCGTCTCTTCCAGTTGGCGTGCGCCAGTGAGATCGGCACGCGACACGAGCAGCACGAGATCGCAGTTCTGCATCGCGATGGATTGCGCGTCGCCAACGGGCAGCACCGGCGGCGAATCGATCACGATGTAGTCGTAGATACCACGCACCATCGCCAGCATTTCCTGGAAGGCCGGGCGTCCAAGCAGCTCTGCCGGGTTCTCCGGATAAAGCGCGCCTGCGTCCATCATCGAAAGGCCGCTCGTGCCAATCCGCACGATGGCATCTTCGACGCGTGCCGAACCTTCGAGCACTTCGGCAAGGCCCGGACCCGTGCGTCCGTCGACGAGATGACGCAGCCGGCCCTGACGCATGTCCGCATCGATCAAGAGCACCGAAGCCTGCGTCTCGGCGAGCAGATAAGCGAAGTTCGACGACACAAAGCTCTTGCCCACACCTTGCGTCGGTCCCGTGAAGAGGATGATCTTGCCCTCGTGGTTGTCTGCATCGACCACATAGCCCGAGTTCATCACGCTCATGTTCATCGAAGGCATGGCGCTCAACGTGGACATGGGGTTCATCGGCGCGGTCGGGTTCATCGGGTTCCAGCTATTGAGCGCGGGATGAGCCGTCATCGGCACGCCGTTCAGCATTGCACGAACGCTGCTGCGCAAGGAGCGCAATGCTTCGATGCTCGGGTCGGTCGGGCTCGTCATGGCAAGCAGCTTGGCCGGTGCGGCGTTGTGCGTCAGTGCGCGAACGTCCTGGCGCAATTGCGCTGCGGAGCGGGCAACCACGGCGAGGCGCGGGATTTCCGAGAAGCTGTCGATCTCTTCGGGGCTGCGCAATTCGCGGCGATTCAACGCGATCAGATAGATCGCCACCGTGCTCACGAACAAGCCACCGAAGATGGAACCGAGCAACACGATCCACGCGCGCGGCCACGATTGCTTCTCGGGCGCGAGCGCCCAGTCCACCACGGCCACGCCCGGCGGCGTGCTGGCGGCAGCGACTTCGAGCTGCTGCGCGTTGGTCAGCACGCTCGTGTAAAGCTGCGTGGTGACGGCGACATCGCGTGCGAGTTCGACGTACTGACGTTGCACGGTCGGCAGGTTCGCCGCCGTCTTGGCCGTCTCGGCAATCTCGTGCTTCACCTGATTCAATTGCGTGAGCGCGCTCTGATAGTTCTCGTTTTCCGGACGGAACTTGTGCTGCGCGGCATCCAGCGCGAGCGACAACGTGGTCTGCTGCTCTTCGAGACGGCTCATGCGGGTAATGAGCGCGGTATTCTGCTGCGCCATGTCCACGGTGCCCGTCTGCGTGCGAAATGCGTTCAGGCGGCTTTCGGCGGTTTCGAGATCCTGCTTGAGGCCAGGCAGGCGCTTCTTCAGGAAGTCGAGGCTCGTCTGGGCTTGCGCGGCGCGGCGTTCGACATCGCGTTCCTGATACGTCTTGACGATGGCGTTGACCATCGCTTGCGCGTCGAACGGCGACTCGGCCTGATAGCTCAGATGGATCAGCGACGGATCATGCAGCGACGAATCGCGCGGCGGAATCGACGTACGCATGCGCAGCAACACGTTTTCGAGCGTCATTTGCTGCGAGTAACGCGTGATCTCGAAGCTCACGCCGGGACGTGCACGCAAGGTGTCGATACGCACTTCTGCAGGCGCCTGGCCGTCGACGGTCGAGACCTGGAACGGCACGAGTTCGCCGACGCGGCCCTTGGCGAGCTGCTTGTCGTCCTTGTCGAAGAGTGTCCACTGACCATCCTTGTCGGCGACCACGTGGAATTTGTTGCGATAAGCCGCGCTCGGAATGTTGAAGACGCCGGCCTTCATGCGCTCGCCGCCCCATGCGTAGGAATCGAGACCGAACGGTGCAGGCGCGAGTTCGCGGTCGCCTGCATGACGCGAGGCGTACCAGCGGCCGATCAGCGGAAAGTGACTTTCGGTTTCGACGACGACATCCGCGCCGGTCTGCGTGATGGCGCTGGTGACGACCGAGCGCGAGGTCAGGACATCGCTTTCATCGCTCGCGGAGGCGTCTGCCGCCATCGAGCCGGAGACGTCGTTCAGCGAGCTGATCGACGTGCCCGCCTTGGTGCTCTGCACGCGCAAGAGCGCTTCGGCGCGATATTGCGGCGTGGCGAGCAGGACGTAGAGCACGCCAGCGGCGCAACATACGCCAGTTACCGTACCCAGCAGAGTCTTGTGACGCACGACACTGCGCCAGAGGTCCACGACGCCATCGCCCCGTTGCGAAGCCGCCGTCATTTCGGGCTGCATATTATATGTAAGCATTTTATATCCCAACCAAGAAAACAAAAGTCGTGACGTCAGTGGCAAGGTCCGCCGTCAAACCTAACGTTATGTGATTCGATCGAAATCGAACTTCAAGTGGCGCGCTGGTCCATTCGCGCCTTGCTGCCTTACTTCGAAGCGATGGTGATGAACACCGGTCCCCGCGCTTCGGTCAACGACAGCGTGCCACGTTCCCCGTGCGGCACGCCGTATACATCGGTGACGATCGCATCAGCCGGCAGATGCGATACATCGAGGTCCATCACGTTCCCATTCCCGTAACACCACACGACGTACTTCGTTGCGTGCGCGCCATCGAGTTTCAGCACGACGTAGCGCGCTTTCTCATCGATGAAATAGCGAGCGTGCACTTCGCCCGCGGTGAAACCGAACAAATGCTTGACTGCGTCGTACGCGGGCAGCTTTGCATTGTTGGCATCGAGCAAGCCGAAGTTGTGCTCCATTTCCTTCGGGTCCGTCCCATCGTCGCGCATGTCGTAGTAGGACGTCAGTCCGACTTGCGCGATCCAGTTCATCAACAGCAGCCGCACCGCGTAGCGAGCTTGCCGCGCTCTTGCTTCGGGTGCGTGGCCGTCGTTGATCTCAGACACATATTCGTATCCAACGCTTGGGTACGACCATTCGGTTGCCCACACTTGGGGGCGTTTTGTATAACCGTTGAGGTCTTCGCGCAACACTCGATAGTCGTCGAGCACGGTTTCCGGGTTCTGCTGTCGATACGGATGCACGCTCACCGCATCGGGACCGAGCGGCTTGCCGGCTTGTCGCGCGGTCGCGCTCATGTCGCCCACGGCACGGATGAATGCGCGATCGATCTGTTGCACGCCGCCCGTCGCGACGATCGCACGCGGATTGGCCGACTTCGCCGTCGTCACCGCTGTTTCAAGCAACGTGCGATAGGCACGCGGCGAAGGCGGCGCGAGCCAGTACTTCTCGTCGTCCTCCTCGTTCCATACTTCGAAACGCACCGGCGCGTTACGGTAGCGATACGCCGCCATGTGCACGTAGGTACTGAACGCGCTCAATTGCACGGCGGAGGTCGGTGGCTGGTCCGGGCTGAAGGCGTAATGCTTGTAGCCGAGGATGAACAACGCGCCCAGGCCGCGTGCCGAAAGATTGGAGACGAGACCGTCGAAGCCGCCGAAATGCCAGCCATCCGGCGCCTGCACCGCTTCCCAGAAGAGGTCCGTGCGAACGAAGGAGAAGCCGACGTCCTTCACGGCATCGAGCAGATGCAGATCGGCGATTTGATGAATGGCGACGCCCGTATTCGCGCGGGACGCGGCAAAGCCCGGCAACTCGATGTACGGATGCTCCGTCGATTGCGACGCGCCGTCGAGCACGAGCGTCGGTGCGGCGGACGCCGCGTGCAGCGAACCGCAAAGGGAGATGAGCGCGGCAAGCACGATGCGCCGCGCCAAGCTTACGTTGGTCCGGATCACGACGAATGCCTTCCGAACGTATGACGGCTTGCTTCGAGTGCCGCGACCTGCTGGTTCGCGCGGCTCGCTTGCAGCCAATGTTCGTTCGACTGTGGCGCGAACCCGTTAAAGCCATAGCCACGCGAAGGCGCTTGCGGATACCACGGGGCAACCGGTCGAGCCATGAGCGCCGGCTGTCGCAGGTAGCTGATGGCAAGACCCAGGAACAGCAGGCAGCCGATCGATTCGCAGATGTCCGTGCTCGCCGCGCTGAAGACGAGATACAGCAGCACCGACCACGCAGCGCGATCGTTCGACGCCGAATTCAGCATGAGCCGCACGAGATACACGACGAGCACCAGCGCGCCGACGAAACCGAAGCACGCAATTGCATAGAGCACGGTGTTATCGGCATACGCAACGTTGAAGCCGAACGGGCTTTCGTAATAGCTCGCGGCCGAGCCGAACGCGCCTGGCCCGAGACCGAACCAGATGCGTTCGTGCTTCATGAGACCTTCGATCAGAAGCGGCCACGTGTTGATCATTCGATCCTGGAACGACGACAGCGTGACGTATCCGCGGCTCGCCAAGTTGAAGGCGGAGGCGGCGAAGAATGCGACGATCGGCAAGACGATCGGGAAGCCGCTCGCCCACAGACACGCTCGCTTGATGCCGCGCGTGGAAAACAGCATGTGCACGATGACGACGATTGCGAGCGACACCGGCGCGGTCTTGTTGGTCGTGGCGTAGATGGTGGCGCCGGCGAGCGCGAGCAGCACGAACTGCAGCGCCTTCGAGCGGATGTGCATCAAAAGCCACGTGGTCAGAAGGCCGGCCATGAGCGCCACCGATGCGCTGTCGCGACCGAATCCCGACAGCCGCGATGCAACGCCGACGTACGAGGACGTGGCCATCGTCACGTTGTGTCCACCGACCGATACGCTTGCGCCCACCCAAGGCAGCTTCAGCATGCTATTGGCGAGAATACCGATGCCGCAAAGCGCGGCGAGTGTGAGCAGTCCCAGGAACGCCGAGCGTCCGTTCATGAGCGCGAGCGTTTCGCGGGACGCCGTGAGTGCGAAAAGCAGAGGCGTCACGCTCCACAGCCAGAATCCGACTGCGGCAGGCTCGACGCCGTGCGACAGCGAAAGGAAGGTCTGCGTAAGCAGATATAGCGCGATGAGCGCGTGCGTCGCCTTGGGCCGCGTGAGAAGGACGTAGAGCACCCAACCCAACATCAGCACCTTGGGAAGATACGCGGCGGGCGCCATGCCCATCGTCGACGTGTAGTAGCGGATCACGCCGGAGAGCACGTCGCTCGCCACTGCGACGATGAACGTCGCAACCCATAGCTTGTCTTTTAGTGATGCTTTGTTCATCGAGTGACCGTCGCATGTCCGTCGGAAGGAAAAGTCGGTTGCACGATCAAATCGGCAGCCGCTTCGTGTTCTTTGCACGCTTGGCGCAGAGTCGATTCAAGTCTGGCTGGACTCGTCTCAGGACCGAAAATTACCTTTGTACGACAAGTGACTCTGTGCGCGTACGCACGCATGAATTTGCGGGCGACAGCTAAACGTTTGCGCCACGGTCCAAACCGCCTCTCACGCACATCGAGCGTGCGGTAAGCCACTTATCGCAAGGTGCCAGTTGAAGCCCGGCTAAAGCTTTTAGGCGAGCGGTTTGAAGGGGGAATCACAAGACTCGTGCGCAGTCTATGCGGGCGATTATCTTCGTGCGTTTCGCGACTGCAACCGCGGTTGATCGCAGGCGATTAATACGCAATAAATTCGGCGCATATCCGGACCGAAAAGGCACGCTGTCGCATTCCGCCACAGCCTTAGCCACAATGGCGCGCCGACGCTATCGCGTATGAAGATTACAGAATTCGTCGTTATTGAAAGGTTTGAAAACGATTCAAAAGCCAACATCATTTCGCGTCAAACTTTAGGGTGGAAAACAGATTATTTATTCACGGTTTTGTACTATAAAAGTACGTTTTTCCGTTTGGTCCAACTGGTTACATGCTGTTACGTCTTTTATCGTACTTAACGACGTTTCAACTGTGTAACATTCCTCATGACCCCTCCGGCAATAAACGGATGACGGTCGCGCCTTAATTGTCCAGGCGCATAGGCTGATTCGCCTCTCTCTCCCAAAGCACTGCTTACCGAGGTCCTTCAAGGCACTCGGGGGAGACCCTTTGCGCGGTCAGAATCAATGCACACTGAGCCATTATCCAAAATGAAGAATAATCGTCTGGTCGTAATTTCGTGCTATTTAGGCACCCTAATCTTGTCCGCATGCGGTGGCGGTGGCAGTGACGGAACGCCGTCGAGCGTCGTCAACAGCGCAACCGATCCCGTTGCGGTGGTGGATATCGCCAAGCATCCTGCTTCGGTGAGCGGCACCGTCATTCCCCCGGCCACGTCGATCAGCGACTCGTCGGGCGCGGTGTGGACGGTCAAGAGCGGCGTGGTGTATCGCGCCAATCAGAAAGCCGGCTTCTCGCAGGACGTGATCGCGCTGCTTTGGTACGCAGGCAAGATCTATCAGCAGAACGTGAACAAGCTCTGGTGGGTCTGGCAGAACAACACGTGGGCAGTTTCGGCCGATCCGCGCCCTGCTGCTTCGACGCCCGCCAGCACGCCGGCATCGACGAATGCGGGTTCGACTTCGGGCTCTGCTTCCGGTTCGACTACGACAGCCATGCCGTTCTTCGGCGTCAACGAGCACTATGCCTACGGCGGCGTCTATTCGTCGACGCCGCTCAGCACGCAGGCTTCGACCATGGTCGACCTCGGCCTGACGGGCATTCGGCAAGACGTGCACGGTTACGATCAGATCGACACGCTCGCGAACAAGGTCATTCCCGGCCTAGGTTCCAGTGTCACGGTGATGCCGCTGATCGATGCCTATCCGTGGGACGACCCTTCGCTGAACGGCAAGACGCCGACCGAAGACAGCGCCTACGCATATGCGTATTCCATGGCCGCTTACGCCGCGACCAAGCTCAAGGGCGTGCCGGTTGTCGAGTTCGGTAACGAGTACGACCTCGACACGCATAACCGCAAGATTGCAAACGATGGCGTGAACGTTTCCGACTACGACAACACCACGTGGCCAATCTGGCGCGGCGCGCTGCGCGGCTATTACGACGGCTGGCGCTCGGTGGATACGGCCGGCCAGACGAAGGTCATTGCCACGGCTTCGGCGGGCTTCCTGTACCTCGGCTGGTACAAGGGCATGTTGACAGGCGTGCAGCCGGATGGCTCGACGGGACATCCGAAGGTGAAGACCGACATCATCCAGTTGCACTGGTACTCGGACGGTCTCGATCCTGAGAACACGTGGGGCAAGGACGGCACCAACTACAACGTGCTCAAGATCATGCACGACACGTACAACCTGCCGATCATGTTCACGGAAATTGGCGTGAATATGGACTTTTCGACGGCTCAGGCACAGGCCTATATCACGAAGACGGTCCCGGAACTTTACGCGGCACGCAGCACGTATAACGTGATCGGCTTCCAGTGGTACGAGCTCTACGACGATCCTACCGGCGACTACGGCATTCTCACGAATAGCGGCGCGAAGAAGGCGATCTATTCGACGATGAAGGCAGCAGTGGCGGCTTCGAAGTAATCGAGTTTTGCTGTAGTACCAAAACACCCGGCGCAAGGTTCAACATGCCTTCCGCCGGGTGTTTCGCATTTCAAGGTCTCACGCATTCGCGATCGAAACGCCCGCGCGCTGAAGAATGTGCTGATTACGCGGTGACAAGTTCGCGAACTGCAAACGCTTCCCTGCCTTTCGATAGCGGTCTTGCAACGTTTCGAACGCCACGATTGCAGAGTGATCCGCGACATGCAGATGCTGGCAATCGACGATGACATCGTCCGCATCGTTCTGCGGATCGAAGAGGTCCTGAAAATTCGCCGTCGATGCGAAAAACAGGGTGCCGTGCAATACGTAAGTACGTGTGCCCTTTTCATCGGATTTCGACTCCGCGCGAATCTCGCGGGCATGTTGCCAGGCGAAGTTCAACGCGGCGATCACGATGCCGCATAGCACCGCAATCGCCAGATCGGTGAATACGGTAATGACCGTGACCGCAACGATCACGATTGCGTCATTACGCGGCACTTTACCGAGCACACGGAGCGATCCCCACGCGAAGGTCTGCTGCGCCACGACGAACATCACGCCGACAAGCGCGGCGAGAGGAATTCGTTCGATAAACGGCGACAGGAAAAGGATGAACAGCAAGATCATGATGCCGCTCGTCGCACCCGATAAGCGGCTGCGTCCGCCCGAACTCAGGTTGATCATGGTCTGACCGATCATGGCGCAACCGCCCATGCCGCCGAACAAGCCGGATACGATATTCGACACGCCAAGCGCCACGCATTCGCGATTGGGCTGTCCGCGCGTTTCGGTGATCTCATCGGTCAGATTGAAGGTCAGGAGCGTTTCCAGCAAGCCGACAATCGCCATGAGAAGCGCGTAAGGGAAGACGATCCTGAGCGTATCGAGATCGAGCGGTATCGTCGGCAGATGAAAGCTCGGGAACGCGCCCGCGATGTGCGCCATGTCGCCCAGTGTCCGCGTCGGCAAGTCGAGCAACTGGCTTATCAGGCCGATACTCAGAATGGCGACGAGCGCCGGCGGCACCGCCTTGGTGATGCGCGGCAGCAGATACACGATCAGCATCGTCAACGCGACGAGACCCGACATGACCATCAACGGCGTTCCCTGCAACCAGACTTCGCCTTGCGGTGTGGCGCGTTTGAAATGCTCGAGCTGCGCCATGGCAATGATGATCGCGAGGCCATTCACGAAGCCGATCATCACGGGATGCGGCACCATGCGGATCAGCTTGCCGAGACGCAAAAGTCCGAAGACGGTCATCAGCACGCCGCCGAGAATAACGGTAGCGAGAAGATACTGAGCGCCGTGCTCGACCACGAGAGCGACGATGACGACCGCCATCGATCCCGCCGCGCCGGAAATCATGCCCGGTCTGCCGCCGAAAATGGCGGTCAGCGCGCAGATGATGAAAGCGCCGTAAAGGCCCATCAAGGGATTCACCTGCGCGACGAGCGCGAACGCAATGCACTCGGGAACGAGCGCAAACGATGACGTGAGGCCCGCGAGCACATTAGCGGGAACATGCGTGAGCCATTGCTGCTTGAGAGATTGAATCTGCATCGAATGAGTTCCGCAGCCCGCACATGGCGCACTGCGTTTGAAAGCCGGCGCGAAACGCCGATGGTGTCGAACGGAGTCGCCGGTGTCGAATCGACGAGATGGCAGCACGTCGCCTGAAGCAAGCCAGGCGAACGCACCCGTACACGCGAACCCCCAAGGTGCAAAGCCGTCTGAACGGTAGGAGGTTCTCGGAAAGCTACATGGGTGCGTGAGAAATTCGGTGTGGGCGGGAGATCGCCCGGGAAGGCTCGTAGTTTACCCTAATCCGTAAATTCGAGTGATGCGCTTGCCCCGGCCATGTCATGCAGCATGCGCTTGAATGCAATCGTCGACATTCCACACTTCACTCCAACTCAAAACGTTTCCACTCAGGCATCGGCGATACTGCAATCACACGCCGCTAGCAACTTCGCGGACTCGATGAACAACTCTTTGAGCGTACACATCATGAGCCGGGAAATCATTCGTGTCGAACCGCTTTCAAGCTGGCTCGAGCGCTGGAATGCGCCGACCTCCGCCGTCACGCGTCATCGCGACACGGTGTACGTGTCAGGCTTTCCTCCGTTCGATCCGCAGACCGGCGAGATCATGCAAGCATCGATCGAAGTGCAGACCCAACGCGTGTTGGAGCAACTGAAGCTGTGCGTCGAGACGGCGGGTTCATCGCTGGATCAGGTTCTCAAGTGCAACGTCTATTGCACCTCAGTCGCCGCTTTCCCGGTCGTGAACGACATCTACGGACGATTCTTCGGCCCCAATCCGCCCGCGAGAATCTTCGTCAATGTGCCTGCGTGGCCGGGACATTTCGATATCGAGATCGACTGCATCGCGGCGATATAGCGTGCTGACGTGTGCCCTCAACTTCCCCGCACCGTTCCCGTCCGCCCAAGCCGCGCGGCCAGCACGGACAACGCATCGTAGGCTTCGCGCGATACCTCGTCCCACGCTGCGATAGCCCGCGACTGCGCTTCCACCACCGCGCGGTCGCCTCGCGCGGCGGGGCCTGTCAGCGCATCGCGCGGGCCGAGGGCAAGCACGTTATCGACGGAATTGCGCGCAAGCGTATGCATCATGTCCTGAATCAGCGTGTCCGGAATGCCCGCCGCTTGCCACATCTCGACGGACATCGCCGCGAGCACCGGCAAGAAGTTCGACGCCATGACGGCCGCCGAGTGATACAGCGCCTTGCTGCCCGGCTCGATGTCGAAACACCGCGCACCGATCGCGCCCAGCACCTCGCTCCATGCGCCACGCGCGGCGGCGTCGCCTTCCAGACCGCATGGCGTGCCTTCGAACTGGAAGACGGAGGTGCCGGGGTTGGCGAAGCTCAACACGGGATGCGCGCTCGCAACGCTCCAGCCGATGCCGCGCAAAGGCGCGAGCGTGTCGGCATCGAGCGCGCCGCTGCAATGCACCGCCACCGATGCGCCCCGGCCTTCGTGCGCGCGAGCGAGCTGCTCGGCCACTTCGGCGATGCGCATGTCGGGCACCGACAAGAGCCAGATATCGGCGGGGCGCATCGTGGCCAAGTCTTCGGCTACGCGGCCCGCGCCGATGAAATCGACCGCTTCGGCGGCGCGTTTGGCGTCGGTATCGAAGACATCGCCGATATCGAGCACGCGGTTCGCGACGATCAGATTGCCAAGCGTCGCGCCCACGCGCCCCGCGCCGATGATGTTGAGTTTCGCCATGATGCGAAAGCGCGTGCGCCTCAACCGTGCCGAATGGCGATGGTCTTGAGGCTCGTGAAGCCGTAGAGCGCTTCGAAGCCTTTCTCGCGCCCGTGGCCGCTCGCCTTCACGCCGCCGAAGGGCAGTTCGACGCCGCCGCCCGCGCCATAGTTGTTGATGAAAACCTGCCCCGCCTGCAGCTTGCGCGCGAGGCGCAGACCACGCGAGCCATCGCGCGTCCAGACGCCCGCGACGAGGCCGTATTGCGTGCCGTTGGCGAGTCGCACCGCTTCGGCTTCGTCGTCGAAAGGCATGACGGCAAGCACCGGCCCGAAGACTTCTTCCTGCGCGAGGCGGCTGTCCGGCGGCACGTCGCGAAACAGCACGGCTTCCTGGAAGAAGCCATTACGCGATGCCTCCGCCGCGATCTTGCCGCGCGCCGCGACACGGATACCTTCGCCTTCCGCGCGCTCGACGATGCCGCGCACCCGCGCCTGCTGCTTCGCGTTGACGAGCGGCCCCATGTCGAGGTCCATCGACGGCGGACCGGAACGCAGCGTCTCGAAGCGCGCGGCGAGCCGCTCGACGACGCTTTCGTAAATGCCGCGCTGGACCAGCAAACGGCTGCCCGCCGAGCAGGTCTGCCCCGCGTTCTGGATGATCGCGTTGAGAATGACGGGCAGCGCTTCGTCGAGATCGGCATCGTCGAAAACGAGTTGCGGCGACTTGCCGCCGAGTTCGAGCACGCTCGGGCAATGACGTTCCGCCGCCGTGCGTCCGACCAGCGCGCCCGTGACCGTCGAGCCCGTGAACGAGATGTGGCCGATGCCCTCGTTCGCCGACAACGCCGCGCCCGCTTCGCTGCCAAGACCCGTGACGACGTTGATCGCGCCCGCCGGAAAGCCGATGTCCGCGGCGATTTCGGCGAGTCGCAGAATCGACAGGCTCGCGTCCTCGGCAGGCTTGACCACGCACGCGTTGCCCGCCGCGAGCGATGCGCCGACGCTGCGCCCGTAAATCTGCATCGGGTAATTCCACGGGATGATGTGCCCGGTCACGCCAATCGGCTCGCGCACGGTCAGCACGGTGAAGCCCGTCGTATAGGGCAAGGTCTCGCCGTGCAGCTTGTCGACGCAGCCCGCGTAGTACTGAAGATAACGCGCGAGCACGGCCGCGTCGGTGCGCGCGGTCTTGAGCGCCTTGCCGGTGTCGCGCGCTTCGAGTTGCGCGAGTTCGTCGCCGTGTTCGAGCACGGCGGCGGCATACGCGAACAACAGATTCGAGCGCTCGGCCGGCGAGAGTTTGGCCCACGCTCCATCGAGCGCTTCGCCCATCGCGCCGCGCGCGGCGGCGACCGCAGCATCGATATCGGCGGCGTTGCCGCGCGAGATGTGAGCGAACGGCTCGCCCGTGCTCGGATCGATGACATCGAGCGTCGCGCCGCTATCCGGCGCCTTCCATGCGTTGCCGATGAAGTGTCGATATTCCATGTCTTACTCCGTGATCAGTGCGTGTTCCGTGACGGCATCGGCGATCGCCGTGCCAACTTCGACGGTGTTGGCGCCGCCACCCATGTCCGGCGTGCGCGGACCTTTGTCGAGGACGGTTTCGATCGCCGCGACGATGGTTTTGGCGGCCGCTTCGTAGCGCGCCTCGCCGCGTCCGAGATGCTGAAGCATCAGCGCCGCCGACCAGATCTGCCCGATCGGATTCGCGATGCCGCGCCCGGCGATGTCAGGTGCGGAACCATGCACCGGCTCGAACAGCGACGGAAAGCGCCGCTCCGGATTCAGGTTCGCGGAAGGCGCGATGCCGATGGTGCCCGTGCAAGCCGGCCCGAGGTCGGACAGGATGTCGCCGAACAGGTTGGATGCGACGACCACATCGAAACGGTCCGGGTTCTGCACGAAGTGCGCGCACAGAATGTCGATATGGTACTTGCGCGTTTCAATGTCCGGATAGCGCTTCGCGGCTTCGGCCAGACGCTCGTCCCAGTACGGCATGGTGATGGAGATGCCGTTGGACTTGGTCGCGGCCGTGAGCTGCTTGCGTGGCCGGCTTTGCGCCAGTTCGAACGCGAACTTGAGAATGCGGTCCACGCCCGTGCGCGTGAACACGGCCTGCTGCGTGGCGAATTCGCGCTCGGTGCCTTCGAACATGCGCCCGCCCACCGACGAATACTCGCCTTCGGTGTTCTCGCGCACCACCAGAAAGTCGATCTCGCCGGGCTTGCGGTTCGCGAGCGGCGACGGCACGCCGGGCATCAATCGCACGGGGCGCAGGTTCACGTACTGGTCGAATTCGCGGCGAATCTTGATGATCGATTCCCACACGGCGGTGTGATCCGGCACGACGTCGGGCGTGCCGACCGCGCCGAAGAAAATGGCGTCGTGCTTGCCGATCTGCTGGTCCCAATTCGCGGGCATCATCGTGCCATGTTGCAGGTAATGCTCCGTGCACCACGAGCCGAATTCGTCGAAATTGAGCGCAATGTCGTAACGCGCGGCCACGGCCTTCAGCACGCGCAGGCCTTCGACCATCACTTCCTTGCCGATGCCGTCGCCGGGAATGACGGCGATGTTATGAGTTGTTGCCATGATTTGCAAAGCCTCCGAAAGTGCGACGCGGGAATGCCCGGCGAGACGGCACAGGAGGCGGGCGCACCCAAGGCGCGCCTCTATGGAAATTGCGTTGTCTCCTGCGTCTCTTTTGCTCGCGAGCGCGGCCGCGCCCGGGCATCGGACTATGTCGAATGCCAATCTAGCGGACGCATTCGAACGACGGAAGTGCGAATCGAGGAACGGTGGCTTCGAAAATCCGGAAGGGCTCAGCGCGCGGGGCGCTCGGTATCGAGTTGCGCCGTGCTCGCGGGTCCGATCTCACTCAGAAAGTCGAACAGCCTGCGCGTAGGCAAGGCCGCCGCGCCTTCGCGCATGCCAACCGACATCATCCGTTCGGCCCAGGAATTGGTCAGGCGAATGAAGCGCAAGCGCATCGGCTGAAGAAACAGCTTCACGGCGCCCTCGGGCAACACGCCGATACCCTGCCCCACGGCGATCAACCGGCACATGGCCTCGAAGCTCTGCACCTGCACGCGAAAGCGGATGGTCTTGCCCGCCAGCGCCGCTTCCTTGACCAGCATGCGCGTGACCTCGGCTTTGTCGTCGAGCGCGACGATATCGTGTTCGAGCAGCGCGGCGAACTCGATCTCGTCGCCCTGCAATACATGATCCTCCGGCACGACCACGCTGATCCGGTCGCTGCAATAAGGCGCGAGGCGAATGCCCTCCATGCCCGTTTGCGACGTCACGACGCCGATATCCGCCCGGCCATCGCGCAACGCCTGCAAGATGTCGGCGCTGCGCAATTCGCTGATATGCAGCTTGATGTCGCGATACTTCTGCGAGAACGCTCGCAGATGCTCGGGCAACTCCTGGCTGATCGCGGAGATGTTGGCGAAGACGCGCACCCGGCCCACCGAGCCTTTCGTGTAGTCGGACAGCTCGCTATAGATGGCGTCGGTCTTGAGCAGCAGCTCGGTGCCGTGGCGCGCGAGCGCTTCTCCGGCGGGCGTGGGCTCGACGCCCGCCGAAGTTCGATTGAGCAGCGCCACTCGGAAATGATGCTCGAGCAGCGCAATGCGCCGGCTGGCCGTCGACAAGGACATATGCGAATGCTGCGCCGCCTTCGACAGACTCCCCGTCTCGACTGCGCGCAGAAAGAGAGCCAGTGAGGTGAGATCGAACAAACCAGACGCTCCGTGAATGGATCATGCCGCGCAGTATGGCACCCTCGCGGCGGCCCTCAGTCTTCGCGCCCTACAGGATTACCCTGAGCGATGCACGCGCGTGGCCGCTCGCATCGGGCGTTCGAACAATTCGAAAGCCCGCTTCAAGGAATTCGCATATCGACGGCGCGCGGCACAGGCTAAATTTCTCATGTCCTGCTGCGTCCGCCGTTTGCCACGAATCCGGCGACACTGACAGGGCTTTAAAAAAATCAGTACATATATGACGGAGACAGACGTGGAAATCGATGCGACCAGCATGCCGGGCGGCGCTCTGCCGTCCGCACCCGCGCGCGACGCGGCCGCCGAGGACCGGATTTTCCGGCGCCTCGCGCTACAGATCCTGCCCATTCTGATGTTCGCGTACATCACCTCGTATATCGACCGGGTGAACGTGAGCTTCGCCAAGCTGCAGATGGCCCAGCAACTCGGCTTCTCCGATGCCGTCTTCGGTTTCGGCGCGGGCATCTTCTTTCTCGGCTATGTGGTCTTCGAAGTGCCGAGCAACATGATTTTGCAGCGCGTCGGCGCGCGCCGCTGGATCACGCGGATCATTCTGTCGTGGGGCATCGTATCCGGGCTTACGGCGTTCGTCGCCACGCCGATGCAGTTCTATGCCATGCGCTGTTTGCTGGGCGTCGCCGAAGCGGGCTTCATTCCGGCGATCATCTTCTATATCAGCCAGTCGTTTCCGAGGCACTGGCGCGCTCGCATTCTCAGCATGTTCTACGCGGCGCTCGCGCTGGCGGGACTGATCGGCTCGCCGCTTACCGGCTTCATCATGGAATACTTCAACGGCCTGATGGGCTTGCCGGGCTGGAAGTGGATATTCATCATTGAGGCGCTGCCCGCGTTTCTCGCGGCGGTCTACACGTGGCGAGGTCTGGAAGACGATGTCACGCAAAGCAAACACTGCAGCGAACCCGAACGCGCTTTGTTGTCGCGCGTGCTCGCCGCTGACCGTGCGATCACCGCCGAAGCCAATCACAAGGGCCTTTTGTCGAGCTGGCTCGTGTGGGCGTTTTGCCTCATCTACTTTCTCGACGTGTTCGGCATCTACGGCTACACCTTCTGGGCGCCGACCATGATCAAGTCGATGGGCATCAAGAGCGACTTCGTGATCGGCCTGCTCGCGGCGCTGCCAAACGCGGTTGCGGTCGTCGTCATGGTGCTGTTCGGGCGCAGCGCTGACAAGCGCGGCGAACGGCGCCTGCATGTCGCGGCCTTGCTGTTGATGGGCGCGGCAGGATTGTCGCTCTCGGTGCTCTGGCATGACAACCTGTGGCTCGGCATGCTTGCGTTGTGCATGGCCAACGCGGGATTGCTGTCGTTGCCGCCGCTTTTCTGGAGCATGCCGACGGCGGTGCTGGGCACGAGCGCGGCTATCGGCATTGCATGGATCAGCGCCTTCGGCAATCTCGGCGGCTTCTTCGGTCCTTATGTGGTGGGGTATCTGAAACAGCTTTCCGGCGGCCTTACGCTGCCGATTTTCTCGATGGTCGGTTGCCTTCTGCTCGGCTTCGTACTGGCGGTGATGTTGCCCAAGAGGCTCGTCAACCGTTGATGCGGATGCAACCGGCTTTCCAAACGACAACTCGAAGAGATAGAGCATGAAGCAACGCATCGGCATGATCGGTATCGGTCTCATGGGACACGGTATTGCGCGCAACGTGATGAAGCACGGCTACCCGTTGAGCGTGGTCGAGCATCCCGGCAACCAGCCGCTCGACGAACTGCTGGCGGGGGGAGTCAAGACCTTCACCACGGGCGAGGCGCTCGCGCGCGAGTCCGAGATCGTCATTCTGTGCGTGACCGGATCGCCCGAAGTGGAAGCGGTTCTGAGTGCGCCCGATGGCGTGCTCGCGGGTTTGCAGCCAGGCACCATCGTGATCGATTGCTCCACGGCCGTGCCCGCATCCACGACGCGCGTGGCCGAGCGCGTGACGCAGGCGGGCGGCCTCTTCATCGATGCGCCCATGACGCGCACCGCCAAGGAAGCGCACGAAGGACGTTTGAACTTGCTGGTGGGCGCGGACCCGGAATTGTTCGCGCGAGTGGAGCCGCTGCTGCGCACGTTCGCGGAGAACATCACGCTGGTCGGCGGCACTGGCGCGGGACACAGCATGAAGCTGCTGCACAACTTCGTGTCGCTCGGCACGATTGCGTTGATCTCCGAGGCGGCTGCCTGCGCGAAGCGTGCGGGCGTGGACCCGCAAACGTTCGTCGATGTGCTCGCGAAGGGCGGCGGAGGCGGCGCGGCGCTGGAGCGGCTGCGGCCATCGCTTATCGACGGCGATCCTTCGAGCATGCCGTTTCATATGTCGAACGCGCTGAAAGACCTCGGCTACTACGTGACGATGGCCGGCGACACCCGTGCCGTCGATGCCATTGCCACCGCCGTGCAGTCGACTTACGCAGCGGCGGTCGAGCTTGGGGGAGCGCACAGGACGTTGCTGGAGTTGCCGGGGTTGTTGGGTGATGCGGCTGCGGATTCCGAGCGACGTTGACGGCGTTGCTGGCCGCACATTGCGGCATGAAGCGGGCGGCGCGTGAAGCTCGTTTGATCGAACATTTCGCGCCGCCTCGAACGAATTAATCAGCGACGCCTACCCGCAAAAGGCCGCCAGCAGCCCTTCTCGGCGCCCCTAGATCAAACATCGAAGTTTACAAATTCCCAAACACCCGGCAGAATTGCGCCCGTTCTAATGCGAATAGTTCGCATTTACGGCCAATAACTCGACGACGGGAATAGGGATGAAATCAGCACCACGGGGCAGTACAACCATCGGCAAATGGGCGATGCGCCCGTCCACACTGGCGACGCTCCTGCTCTTCGCCACCAGTCAATCGGCCCTTGCGCAGCAAAGCGACACCGGCTCATCGACATCCGGCAACGCCACCGAAGCCACACTCCCCGCAGTCTCCGTCACCGCTTCATCCGACACCGATCAAGGCCAGCATCTGCGCCGCGACGTTAGCACCGGCGCGCTCGGCACCCGCACGCAACTCGACACGCCCTACTCGACCACTATCGTCACCGGCGAAGAACTCGCGGATCGTCAGGCGAAAAAGCTCGGCGATGTCTTCGCGCAGGACGCATCCGTGTCGGACAACAGCAATCCGTACAACGCGTGGGCGAGCTACATCACCGTGCGCGGCATGCAACTCGACTGGCAGAACGGTTACAGGATCGACGGCCAGCCGTTCAACGCCTACGGCATCACCATGCCCTACGAGCAACTCGAAAGCGTCGAACTGCTCAAGGGCTTGTCGGGCTTCATGTACGGCTTCGGCGCGCCCGGCGGCGTGGTCAACTATGTGACGAAGAAGCCACCCGTCACGGATAAGCAGATCGCCAGCGTCGATGTCGGCTATGCGTCGACGGCCGTATGGTCCGAGCATGTCGACCTGGGTGGGCGTATCGGACCGAACAGCATGTTCGGCTACCGCTTCAACGCGACGCACGAGGAAGGCAAGACCTATAACGACGGCAACGTGCGCCGCGATTCGTTCTCCCTTTCCGCCGATGCACGCCTCACGAAAGACCTCACCGCCACCTTCGGCGCGCTGTATCAGGAACGCCATGCGTCGGGCATCACGACGGCCATCTCGACCGCGCAATACACGGGCGCCTCGTTGCCCGCGACGCTCAGTGGCGGCAGTAGCACGCTCGTCACGCCGGACCAGCATCTGAACACGAACTTGCAACTCTATACTGCCGGCTTGCGCTACAACCTGAATCAGGACTGGACGCTTTCGGCCTCGTACAGCTTTAGCAAGAGCACGCGGTATCGGAACGAGAGCACGTACAATCTGCTCGATCCAGCGGGCAACTACGACGACTTTCGCTTCGAAGGCAAGGAAGGGCATCAGCTGAATGCGTGGCAGGTCATGGCCGAAGGTCTCGTAAAGACCGGGCCGCTGCAACATCAGCTCGTGTTCGGCGCCGCGTATCAGAAGCAAACCAACGACAACACCGCGAACAGTTTCTACGACCAGATCGGCACGGGCAACATCTATCAGCCGAACGTCAATCGCTACGACAGTTCGGGCTTCTACACCTATCGCAACGCGGACATCACGCAGAAAGCGCTGTTTGCAAGCGATACCATCGCGCTCACCGAACGCTGGTCGGTGCTCGGCGGCGTGCGCTATACGAATTACGAGCAGCACGGCTACGGTATCGACGGCACGACGACTTCGACTTACTCGCAAAACGGCGTGGTCACGCCGAGCGTCGCGCTGATGTTCAAGCTCACGCCGGGCACGACGCTCTATGCGAGCTACGTCGAATCGCTGGAAGCGGGCAATGTCGTCGGCGACTTCTACGCCAATGCCGGAGCGATCCTCAATCCGCTGCGCAGCAAGCAATACGAAGTCGGCGTGAAGAGTCAGAACGAGCGCTGGAGCGCGACGGCTGCGCTGTTCCGCATCGAGCGCGGCGCGCAATACGCCAATGGCGATAACGTCTTCGTGGAAGATGGCGAGTCCATCTTCGAAGGCATGGAAGCGGGCGCGGATGTTCGCATCGGCCGGGACTGGACGGTCGGCGGCGATCTGATGTGGATCGCGACGCACTACAAGAAAGGCTCGACATTCGACGGCAATCGCGTCGCGGGTGCGCCAGGCTTCGTCGCGGCGGCCCACGTGAATTATGCGGTGCCCGTGGTTCCGGGCCTGACGCTTGGCGCCAATGCGAAGTTCACGGGCAACACGAACCTGCGTCCGTCCGGCGATCTGAACGTGCCGGGCTTCATGATCTACAGCCTTGGCGCGACTTACACGACACGCATCGCGGGACATAACGTCGGCGTGCGCGCGGCTATCGACAATCTGACGAATCGGCGTTACTGGGAATTCCAATATGCCGACTACATTCAGCCTGGCGAGCCGCGTACGGTTTCAGTCAATGCGCGTCTGGAGTTCTAAGGAGGATCGGGGGCGTTGCAACCTGGGCGCCCCTTCTCGCCTTCACGCTCAAGCGACCGGAATGGGATTGTCCGTCACGAACTGATTGAACTGCTCGACGAACGCATGTTCATTCGGTCCGGCGTTATCGCGCAGCGGCTTCGCGGCATCGACCACGACTTCCGTCGTCGCTTCCGGCAGCTTCTGCATGATTTCGGCGATGAACGCTTCCAGCTGCATCGCGCGCGGATCGCCGCTCTTGTGGACCAAGTCCGTATCCACCCACGGCGGCGCGATCTCCAGCACGCGCACGCTCGAATCGCGCAGCACGAAGCGTTGCGACATCGAATACGAATGGATTGCCGCCTTGGTCGCCGAATACAGCGCGGTCGCGGCGAGCGGCACGAACGCGAGCACCGAACTGTTGTTGACGATATACGCCTGTTGCTGCGTCTTCAGATGTTCGACGAACGCCGCGCTCACGCGCACCGTGCCGAGCAGATTCGTGTCGATGAGGCGCACCGCGGCTTCATCGTCGAGCGCGCCGCCTGCATCGTCGAACGGCATGATGCCCGCGTTGTTGATGACGACATTCAACGCCGGATACTTTGCGATCAATTGCGCGGCGACGCTGCGAATCTGCGCGGCGTCGGCGATATCGAGTTCAACCGTGTCGATGCCCGGATTCGCGCTTGCGACTTCATCGAGCAGCGCACGGCGCCGTCCCGCGACGATCACCTGATTGCCGCGCTGATGAAACGCTTCCGCCAACGCGCGGCCAATGCCCGAAGTGCCGCCCGTGATGAAGATGGTATTGCCCGTGGTTTTCATGGTCAGTCCAAATGTGGAAAAGAGAACGATGGTTCAGGCCGCGTAGCGCGCGGCGGGTGCGTTGGTCGACAGTTCAGGCGCCATCGCCTGACGCGCGGCTTCGTACGCCTGGTACTTGGCGCCGTCGTGCAGCGAGGGAATCGTCACCAGTTCGCCGCGCTCGAAGCCGATTAGCGAGGCATCGACCATGTCGGCCGCCGACATCACGATTGCCGGGTCCAGATTGGCGATAGGGAGCCCGCCGCTTTCCCAGAAGTCCGTCGCCGTCGCGCCTGGCAACACGGCCTGCACGCGCACGCCTTTCGCCGCGAGTTCGTGATGCAGCGACTGGCTGAAGGCCAGCACGAACGCCTTGGTGCCGCCATAGACGCCGTTGAGCAACTCCGGCGCAATACTCACGATAGACGCGATATTGATCACCGCGCCCTTGCCGCGCGCGACGAAGCCCGGCACCGCCGCATAAGTCAGGCGGGTGAGCGCGGTCACGTTGAGGTCGATCATGCGGGTCATTGCATCGACGTCGCTGTCGAGCAAAGGCGTATGCGTACCGACGCCCGCGTTATTCACCAGCAGCGTGATGCTCGCGTCGTCCTTCAGCTTCGCTTCGACACGCGCGAGCGCCGTGCGGTCGTTGAGATCGGCATCGATGATCTCGACGCCCTTCTGCGTTTCATTACTGATACGTTCGGCTAGCGCGGCAAGCTTCTCGCGGTTGCGCGCCACGAGGATAAGGTCGTAGCCCGAACGCGCAAGACGCTCGGCATAGACCGCGCCGATGCCCGACGACGCGCCCGTGACGAGGGCCGTGCCGCGATGGTTCTGAGACATGATGTCACTCCGGTTCGAATGGTGGTGGTGAATCCGTGAGTAGATTCTGCGCGAAATTGACCGCGACCGAAATGACGTATATGGTCGTGTTTTCGGACAAACGACTTTTTTCGGACATCGAGGACGAGGAAACATGCACAGCATCGGCTATTTGTTGAGCGACGGCTTTCAGGTGATGGCAATCGCGTCGCAGTCGGTGTTCGAATACGCCAACCACGTAGCGGGCGAGCCCTTTTATCGGATGGCCAACTATTCGGCGCACGGCGGCGAGGTGTGTTCGTCGTTAGGCATGAGCGTCGGCACGCGCCGGGTCAGTGCGCGTGCCTCCGTGGACACATGGATCGCGGCGGGCGTGAACACGCCGCTCGACACGCCGCCGCCTCACGAAATACTGGCGTTCCTGCGGCGCACGGGTACGCGGGCGCGGCGTATCGCGGGCATTTGCACGGGCAGCTTCGTGCTCGCGGAAGCCGGGCTGCTGTCCAACCGGCGCGCGACCACGCACTGGTTCTACGCACGCGAGATGCAAAGCCGCTTTCCCGATGTGCGCATCGAGGACGATCGCATTTATATCGTCGATGGTCCTATCTGGACGTCTGCGGGCATGACTGCCGGTCTGGATCTCGCACTCGCGATGGTCGAAAAGGATCTCGGCCCGGACGTTGCGCGCTCGGTCGCGCACAAGCTCGTGATGCCGCAAAGGCGTTCGGGCGGCCAGTCGCAGCATTCGGAGATGCTCGATCTCGCGCCGAAATCAGACCGCATTCAAAATGCGCTCAACTATGCACGCAAGAATCTGGGCCGGCCGCTGACGGTCGAGGAACTCGCGGGCGAGGCGAATCTCAGTCCGCGTCAATTCAGCCGCGTGTTCACGGAGGAGACGGGGCAATCGCCTGCGAAGGCCATCGAAGCGTTGCGGCTGGAAGCAGCGCGCCTGATGATCGAAAAAAGCCGGCATCCGCTGGAAACCATCGCGAAGGAAACGGGGTTTCGGGATCGCCGGCATATGCGCGAGGCGTTCATGCGCGGGTTTGGCTTGCCGCCGCAAGAGGTCAGGCGGCGGATTTAGCGTTGCATAGGCAGGCTAATCAGCGCGGCGCGGATACGACTTCCAGCGCCACGAGGTTCGAAACATAGCGCCCGGCCTTGCCGTCGTTGGGGATCACGAGGCGCGCAAAACCGGTGGATGTCAGCGGGGCGCCATTCATCGCATAAGCGACGATGTCGGGCTGATTGCCAAAGTCCGGCGACAGTTCGGCAAGCGAAATCACGACGCGATAGCCATCGCTGCCGGTTGCGATCACGTAGAAGCCGAGCAAGTCGTTTTTAGTCGCAGTGTTGGTCTGGATGCCCGCTGCGTTGATCAGGTCCCACAGGCTCACGCCCGTGTAGCTATTTCCGCCAGCCGTGCGCGTGACGGCAGGCAGCGCCTGCAATGCTGCTGCGTCGAAAGTCGCCGGGGGATTCAGCGCACCGAGAAGCTGGAACTGCGTCGTGAGACCGCCGCCGCCCGCCGTGACCGTGGACATCGCGGAATGGACTTCGAGCTTGACGAGGTTCGAGACGTATCGGCCGCCTTTGACGTCGCCGGGAGCAGTGATGCGCAGTGGACCGTCCGTGCTGTTGAGTGCCGCGCTCGCACCGTTGAGCGTCTCGGCATAGGCCACCAGATTGCCGCGATTGCCGAAGTCCGGACTCAGTTCGCCCATTGCGAACAGCGCGCGATAGTTGTCGCTGCCGGTCGCCACGACATACTTGCCCAGCACGTCGTTGTGAACCGCCGAATTGACGACGATGCCAGCCTGGTTCAACACGGACCACACCGTCGCGCCGGTGTAGACGTGGCTTTGCTGGCCCGTGCCGCTGCCGAAGGAAACGATTTGCGTCGTGGCTGGAAGTGCCTGGATCTGCGCGAGCGTGAGATTGCCCGGCGTGGCGACTTCACCGGACACGGACAAGGTCGCTTTCGGTGCGGGTGGCGAGTCGTCGTTGCCGCCGCAGGCCGTGACCGCGAACGGGAGCAACGCGAGCAAAAGCAGCAGCGAGGCAAGACGCTTGAAGTCGTGTGCAAAGCTCATCGGTGAGGTCCTTTATTCCGGGATCGTTATCGTCGATATATCGGCTCGCTATATCTACGCCGATACAACGCATAACGCTTACAGAATCGAAGGGAAATGGCAATGGGTAGTAGCAACTAGGAACAACGATGGGCGTATTGGTCATACAGAGCGGCGCCGACCGAATTCGAAAAAGCCGGCCGCGCGAGCGTTCGCAACGGCGCGTTGAATCACGGCCGGGTTCGGGAACGCAGTAATACTGGTAGCATCCACCCTCAGCCCGCACCCCGCCTTCCGGCAAGACAATGACAGACTCAACCGACCGCACCGTCTCGCTCGGCCCGCTTCCCTATGTCGTGGCCGCGACGTTCTTCATGGAGTATCTCGACACCACGATCATCGCGACCGCGCTGCCGCAGATGGCGCATTCGTTCAGTACGAGCCCCAATGCGCTGAGTCTCGGCATGAGCGCCTACATGATCGCGCTCGCCATCTTCATTCCCGCAAGCGGCTGGGTGGCGGACCGCTTCGGCTCGCGCAGCGTGTTTTTCAGCGCGATCGTGACCTTCACGCTGGCGTCCTTGCTCTGCGGCATCTCGCAGAACGTGGAGCAGTTCACGGCGGCCCGGGTTCTGCAAGGCATCGGCGGCGCGTTGATGGTGCCGGTCGGCCGCTTGACCGTGGTGCGCAGCGTCGACAAGAAGCAGTTGATGCAGGCCATCTCCACCATCACGTGGCCGGGCATCGTCGCGCCGGTGGTCGGGCCGCCCATCGGCGGCTTCATCACCACGTATGCATCATGGCGCTGGATCTTTCTGCTGAATCTTCCGGTGTGCCTCGTCGTATTGCTGGCCGTGCTGAAGTGGGTGCCAAATCTGCGCAGCGGCGAACGCCGGCCGTTCGATGTCACCGGGCTCATCCTGAGCGGTCTGTCGCTCACCGCCATCCTGTATGGCGCCGATATGGCAAGTCAGCCGGATACCAATCCGTGGGTCGGACTGGCCGTGATCGCGGTTGGTCTCGTCATCGGTGTGATCGCTTATCGGCATGCACTCGTCGCGCGGCATCCGCTCATCGACGTGACGACGCTGCGTATCCCCACGTTCTCGGTGACCGTGGTGACAGGCACGTTTACGCGTATCGGCATCGGCGCCGTGCCTTATCTCATGCCGCTTCTGTTTCAGATCGGCTTCGGGCTGTCCGCGTTCAAGTCGGGCTTGTTACTGCTTGCAAGCGCTCTGGGCAATCTCGGCATGAAGGCGCTCACGACCGGCATCCTCAAGCGCCACGGCTTCAGGAACGTGGCGATCATCAACTGTGCGGTATGCGGGGCGTTCACCATTGCATGCGGCCTGCTCACGCCGGCGTCGCCGCTCGTACTCACGCTGCTCGTGATCTTCGTTTATGGCGTGACGCGCTCGATGCAGTTCACCTCGCTCGCCACGCTCGCCTACGCCGATGTACCGACGCAGCAAATGAGCGCCGCCAACACGATGTGGAACGCGGCGATGCAAATGAGCATCGGGCTCGGCATTGCATTCGGCGCGTTGGCGTTGCGCACGGCATCGGCTTATCACGGCAAGGACGGCGCGCGCGCGCACACCTTCACACTCGACGACTTCCGCCTTGCGTTTCTCGCTGCGGGCGTGGTGACGCTCGTGTCGATCTACGGCTACGTGAAGCTCTCGCGGGATGCCGGGCACAAACTCAGCGGCGCATCACGATGAAGCCCGCCGCATGAGCAGCGATAAAAAAACGCCCGCGACGGACCTGTCGCGGGCGTGTTCCATGGCGGGTCATTGACGACTCTCTGCCTACCGGAGAAACACCGCGCGTCAGGAACGGGGTGTCTCTGACACGACCCTCGGTGATGTCCCACAGTATGGGTCTAATAAACGCAATGACATAGGTGAATGCCCGCGCTGACGGTCGATACGGCACCGTTCACCACGAATTAGATGTCGTCCTCCTTTCGCCCCGATGATTGCAATGCCGTAAGAGCCTGAATGATCGCGAGATGCGTCAACCCTTGGGGCAAGTTCCCGAGGTACTCGCCGGTTTGCGGGTCCGCCATCTCAGGGTAGATTCCGACGCCATGCGCGAGCGCTTCGATGACCGCATCGAAGGCCTTGGTCGCGCGGTCTTTCTGTCCCAGCAACGCGCGAGCTTCGATCTGCCAGAACGTGCATGCGAGAAAACACCCTTCTTCTTCGGAAGCACGGCTGTATCGATAGTGATATGCGCCTTCGCCCAGTTCGCGTTGAATGGCGTCGAGCGTACGTTCGGCGCGTTCCTTGCCGTCATAGCGAAAGCGTGTGGCGAGCGCCATGGACGCGTCGAGCTTGTCGCTGCCCGGATACATCACATATGCGCCCTTCTCTTCGGACCAGCCATGTTCGTCGATCCATTGCTCGATGCGATCGCGCTCACGCGCCCATCTATCGCGGCATGTGGTCGGCAACTGCCCGCTATCGGCCAGTTCGACCGCACGCGCGAGCGCTTCCCACGCGCTGAGTTTGGACATCGTGTAATGCTGAGCTTCCTCGAGTTCCCAAATGCCCGCGTCCTTCAGACGCCAGCGGTCGGCGCATTGATCCGCGAGACGCGAGAGCGTCTGAGCGCTCTGTGAATCGAGGATATTCCCCGCGCGCACGAAAACCGCGGCCGTTCCGAAAATATCGCCGTAAATGCCGTGCTGATGCTGATTGGTCGCGGCATTGCCTGTGATGACCGGCGCAGAATTCATGTAACCGGGAAGGCCGGTCTCGTGCACATCCGCGACGACGTCGCCTGACAATGAAAACAACACGCGCGCGCCTTGCGTCTCGATTCGCTTCAGTAGCCACGTAAAGGCCGCCTTTGCTTCTTCCTGCGCATTCATGCGCAAAAACGCCTTGATGGTGTAGCCCGCGTCGCGTATCCAGGCGTAGCGATAGTCGAAGTTCTTCTTGCCGCCAATCCGCTCGGGCAACGATGTAGTCGCGGCCGCTGCAATCGCGCCGCTCGGCGAAAAAAGCAAGAGCTTGAGCGCAAGCGCGCTGCGAATCAGAAGCGGCCGATACGGCCCGTCATAGCGCAGCTTCGTGGTCCACTCGCGCCATTCGTTGTCGGACTTGTCGATGCGCCTGTCGATATCCTCGATTGGCGGCACGACGAGCGGCTCGTCTTCGCCCGCGACGATCGCCACGGTCTCGCGCTGTCCCTCACGCACGACCACATGCGCGACGACACCGGCATCCGCGCGTTCGTCGACGACCACACCTTCGCTATGCAGAAAGAGCCCCAACACGCGCCCCGCATGAAACACCGCGCGTTTGCCGATCATCGAACAATACGGATTGATCGTATCGTCCTGACGCCCGAAGACGATGCGCAAGTCGAATCGCATCTCGCCCTCGATGCCTTCAATGCGCCGTGCTAGCTCGGCCCAGGGGAGTCTGCCCGCGCCGCCGCTGTTGTGCGACTCGACCAGCCTCGCGCGGCCCGACGCGGTGGTGAAGACGGTCTCGAGCACGTTGCTGTCGTCGCGATAACGCCGCTCGACTTCGAAGGCTTCGGCGGGCGTAATGGCAAAAAAACCGCCTGTTTGCGGATTCAGCAACCGGTCGAAAAGCGGCGGCGAGTCGATGCTCGGTACGCACCACCAGTCGATCGATCCATCCGCTCCGCTCAACGCAACGGAGCGGCCATCGCCCAACGCGCCGTAGGCATCGAGCGGCAGAAAGCCATCGGCGTCACGTCGAGTCTTCTCTTTGCGCGAATTCAATTTTTCGGCACCTTGTCGATGCCTTCGGCCGGATTGCTCGTGTTCACGAGTTCCGGCGACTTCACGGCGCGCAGCGTCTGCAACTGCGCGGACGTGTCGATACGCCGTGTGCGCACGAACGGATCGAGCTTGACCGGTCCACCGGTTTCGAGCGCCTTGACGATGCCTTCGATCACGCGCACATCGGCGAAACCTTCTTCCGCGTCGGGCTCCGGATGCGTGTCCTTCAAGATGCACTCCGAGAAGTACTTCATCTCGCCGCCGAAGTGGTCCGTGTTCTTGAACGAATGATTCTCTTCGTCCTGGCCAATCGTCACGGCCTGTTCGAGCGGCTTGCCGTACGTATAGCACGGCTGCATTGCGATGCTTCCCTTCGTGCCGACAGCAAAGAACGACTCCAGTGCGTTGGCCGCATACGACACGACGAACTGCGCGAGCCGGTCGCCGGGAAATTTCAGCGTGACGGCGACGGTGTCGTCGAAATCGCCGAGACCGGCTTCCGGATGCCGCACGCCGACAGCCGAAACAACCTCGGTCGGCTCGTCCTCGAACACGTAGCGCGCGGCGTTGAGCGGATACGGTCCCATGTCGAAGATCGGGCCCGCCGTGATGCCGCTCGTCGCGCGATGGTTTGCCGGGTCCACCTTCTGCACGAACGTGGACGTGAAAAGAATGATGTCGCCGAGTTCTCCCGAACGAATGCGTTCGATGGTCGACAACCTGCCGGGTTCGAAATGCAAACGGTAAGCGACCATCAGTTTCGCCGTCGATGCCTTCGCGGCTTCGATTATCGCCTGACATTGCTGCGTGGACACTTCCAGCGGCTTTTCGACGAGCACATGCACGCCCGCTTTCAGCGCCGGAATGACGAACTCCGCATGGCGCCAGTTCGGCGTGGCAAGGTAGATGGCGTCGACGTTGCCGGAGGCGAGCATCTCATCGAATTGCTCATAGCCATAGGTGTGCGCTACATCGTATTGCTCGCTCAATTTGCGCGCCTTCTCGGGATCGCTCGTAACGAGCGCGGTGATCTCCGAGTTATCCGTGTGACTCACGCCGGGCATCATCGCTTCCTGCGAGATGTCGCCCAAACCTACGATCGCATAGCGGACTTTCTTGCTCGAACCCAAACCTACTGCGGACAAAATACTCATCGTTGCGCCTCTTTTGGAGAGTGACGGTGACGGACAGGCATGCGCCCAAACGCCGGCCGTGAGACTCAGGGAAGGCGCAACTTTTGTTCCAAGGGGTTAATTTCGTGCGACGGTTACGAACGGCCAGTCAATCCGCGGCCGGCTTCATTAGCAACGTCAACACCGACTCGACCGCGAGCATTCGCTGCTTCTTGCGTGTCGACTTTTTGGCGAAGTCGACATCGAACAGTGTGCCGAACGTATGCCGGTTCGACACGCGATAGATGCACAGCGCGCTGATCAGATAGTGCAAATCCACCGCGCCGATGTCGCGTCGGAACGTGCCCGCCGCAATGCCGCGATGGAGAATGCTCGTCAGCGTTTCGAGCACCGGACGATTCGTCGCCTTGATGGTCGGCGACTTCTTCAGGAACGCGGCGTTGTGTATGTTCTCGATGCTGATGATGCGGCTGAACACCTGATTATTCTCGTGAAACTCGAACGTGTTCTCGATATAGCGCGAGAGCAACTGCTCGGCCGGACTTTCATGATCGAGGCGCGTGGCTTCCTCGGCATCGCGGATCAACGAATAAACGTGCTCCAGCACCGCGAGATAGAGCCCATCCTTGTTCGTGAAGTAGTAGTAGATCATCGCTTTCGATACGCGCATGCGCTCGGCGATCGCGTCCACACGCGCGCCCGTGTAGCCGTGCAGCGCGAACTCTTCCGTGGCGATTTGCAGAATCTCGGCGCGCGTGCGCACAGCGGCCAGATCGCGCTGATTCGTCCGCTTCGGCTCGGGCGCGGGAACGGGTTCGTAGGTATCGGATGGCATCGGATCGTTCAAGTGGATGGCTGGCGACTGGGGTTATCCCCAAGTGTCCATGTTTCTCCATCGATTAATCTACCACCACCGATTTAACGAACCTACTAGTTAGTCAGTGAAATCGAGGAACGAACGAGACATCGGAGGCGGCAATGAGAGTCTGCGTGACGGGCGGCAATGGCTTTATCGGTGCGTGGCTGGTCAGACGCCTGCTCGCCGAAGGACAAACGGTGCGTGTGTTCGACCTGAATCCGCCGGGCAAGCTGATTCGTGTGCTGCTAGGTGCATCGCTTGAACGCGTGGAATGGTTGCAAGGCGATATCGGCGATACCCGCGCTGTCGATCAGGCGCTCGCGGCTTGCGATGCCGTCGCGCATTTCGCCGGCGTGCTCACGCCCTTCTGCCAGAACGATCCGGTGCGCGGCGCGACCATCAACGTGATCGGCACACTGAACGTCTTCGAGGCCGCGAAGAAGCACGGCATCGCGCGCGTGGTCTACACGAGTTCGGCGGGCGTCTACGGACCGAAGCACGCGGTGTATCCCGAACCGACCACGCACTACGGCGCGTTCAAGCTCGCCACGGAAGGCTGCGCGCGTAGCTATTGGTACAACGCCGGTCCGGACGGACGCGCGGTGGCCAGCGTGGGCTTTCGTCCATTCGTGGTCTACGGTCCGGGGCGCGAAGACGGCGCAAGCGCGGGCGTGAGTCTCGCGTGCCAGGCGGCGGCGCGCGGCGAGCTCTACACGATTCCCTTCACCGGCCGCACCGGCATGATCCATGTCGACGATGTCGTCGAAGCCTTCTGGGCCGCGCTCACGCGCGTGGTCGAAGGCGCGCATGTCTTCAATCTATGCGGCGACGTGCAGAGCACCGATGCGCTCATCGAAGAGATCGGCAGGCAAGTGCCCGGCGCGCGTCTTTCCGCCAGCGGCGCGCCGTTGCCGATTGTCGCGGACCTTCCGCCCGACGACTTGAACCGCGTGCTTCCCGGCTTGCCCGTGACCTTGCTCGCAGATGGCGTCGCGCGCTCGCTCGCGTTCTTCGCCAAGCATGACACGCTCGAAGACGGCGCTGAAAGCGCCCAGGACAATCAACCCATCAGCCTGAACGCCTGACGCCATGACGCATTTGCTCTCCCTTGCGCACCTGACCCTGATCGAACTCACGCCGCCGGAAATGATCGAGGCCGCCAGCGCGGCGGGCTTTCGTTCGGTGAATCTGCGGCTTGCGCCCGTGGCGCCCGGCGAGCATCAGCATCCGATGATCGGCGCCACGCTCACGCCGATGATGCGCGAGACCCTCGCCCGCATGCGCGATCTGAACGTATCCGTGCACGATGTCGAAATCGTGCGCCTGCTGCCCGATACCGACATCGACGCGCACGAGCCCTTGCTTGCGGCGGCCGCCGAACTCGGCGCGCGTCACATGCTGGTTGCGGGCGACAGTCCGGACGAAGCGGCCATCGCGGATCGCTATGCGCGACTCTTCGAACTCGGCGCGCATTATGGCATTGGAATGGGGCTCGAATTCATGCCGTGGACAGGCATCAAGAACATGGCGTCCGCGCGTCGCGTGCTGACGCTTGCGGGCACCGGCTCGATCATCGTCGATTCCATGCATGTCGATCGTTCGGGTGGCAGCGCGGAGGAAATCGCCGCATTGCCCGCGAACCAGCTCGCGTATTTTCAGTTATGCGATGCGTCGCGCGAACGCCCGACGACCGACGCCGAACTCATCTTCCAGGCGCGGCAGGCGCGCTTGCCACCGGGCGACGGCGGTATCGATCTGCGCTCGATGGTCCGCGCGCTGCCGCCCGACACCGTGATATCCGTCGAGATTCCGATGCACGGCTTGCCGAATCTCGCGCCGCCCGTGGAGCGTGCGCGTGCGTTGCGCCGTGCAAGCGAAGCGCTCATCGCCGAAGCCGCCGCTGCGGGTCCGCTTGCCGGCAGGCGCGCAAATGTGACGAGTTACTGAGGCCACATGTCGACGCAATGGGATCGAGAAGCGGACTTCGTGATCGTCGGTGGCGGCAGCGCGGGTTGTGTTTTGGCGAACCGGTTATCGGCGAGCGGCGCGCATCGCGTACTTCTCATCGAAGCCGGCCCGCGCGACCGTCATCCGATGATCCATATTCCTGCTGGCTTTCTTTCGCTGATCGAGCATCCGGTTCTGAGCTGGCGTTATCGGTCGGCGCCGCAGCCGCACATGGATTCGCGCGTGATCGCTTATCCGCAGGGGCGCATGCTCGGCGGCACCGGGTCGATGAACGGCATGCTCTATGTGCGTTCGGCCAGAGCGGAACATGCGCGTTGGGTCGATGAAGGTTGCGCGGGCTGGTCCTTCGACGACATCCTGCCCATCTACGAACAGATGGAGAATGCGGGCGGTGCGAGCCCGGCGAACGTCTTGCCGGTGAATGATTTCATGGAGACGCATCCGCTCAGTCAGGCGTTTCTCGATGCGTGCGGCCAAACCGGAATGACGGTCCGCGCAAGTCATAACGGCGTCGAGCGCGAAGGCGCGGCGCCGTTTCAGCAGAATCGCGCGGGACGGTTTCGCGCGGGGCCGGCGCAGACGTATCTTCGGGGTATCGGCAAACGGGCGAATTTCGGGTCGATGACCGACACGCTTGCAGAACGCATTCTCTTCGATGGCACGCGTGCGGTTGGCGTGCAAGTGTCGCAAGCGGGACGCACGATCAAGGTTCGCGCGCGTGCCGAGGTGATCGTGGCGTGCGGAGCGATCCGCTCGCCGCATCTATTGCAGTTGTCGGGCATCGGGCCGGGCTCGCTGATGCAGAAGCTCGGCGTGAACGTCGTGCACGAGAACGACAACGTCGGCGAGAATCTGCGCGATCACTATTCCGTGCGTGTCACTCAACGCGTGCGCGGCCAGTCGACCTTCAACGAACGCACGCATGGCGTCGCGCTCTTCAAGGAACTGTCGCGCTATGTGGCGGGAAAGGGCCTGCTTACGTGCGGCGCAAGCACGTGCGCCGCGTTTGCCCGCAGCAGCGCTGAAGCCAACGCGCCCGATCTGCAACTGAGCTTCGCGCCCGCGAGCTTCGAGCCGGGCACGTATGCGCTCGAACGAGAGCCGGGCATGACACTCGCCATCTATCAGTCGTACCCGCATAGCAAGGGGAGCGTGCACGCCGCTTCGACCGATGCTCACGCGGCGCCCGTCATCTCTCCACGCTACCTCACGGATGCGCGCGATCAAGCGGCCGTCGTCGCGGGCCTCAAACTTGGCCGCAAGATTTTTTCGATGACCGCGCTTGCGCGATACATCGAGCACGAGACGCTGCCGGGCGATAACGTCATCGCCGACGATGCGCTCCTCGACTATGCGTTGGCTCGTGGTGTGTCGGGGTATCACTTGGTCGGCACGTGTCGAATGGGCGGCGGCGAAGATTCCGTGGTCGATCCCCGGCTTCGCGTGCGCGGCGTGCAAGGCTTGCGCGTGATCGATGCATCCGTTCTGCCCGGTTGCACGTCCGGCAATTCGAATGCGCCGACGATCATGGTGGCGGAGAAAGGCGCGCGGATGTTGATGGAGGATGTGAGCGAATCGAGATGACGACACTGACTATCGTCAATCTGTGACGTCATCGACGAAATGGGCCACGGGATGCCTGAAGCTGGCTAACGATCGAACATCGATGCATGAGATAGGCGTCGCATGGGGACTGGCTTTGCGGCTTTTCATGCCGAAAATGCTCCTCACTTGATGCCGGCCTGCTCTATGCGAATTGAAAGCCTGCGGCACGCTGTTTGCTGCCTCAAAAGCAAGCAGGCGGCATTCGTCTGTTTCCATATTCCAATCCCTTAAAGGAGACGGATCATGAGCAAAGCAATCAGCACTTTAGTCGCGGCCGTCGCCGCACTCACCCTGTCGGCCGGCGCTTTCGCGCAGTCGGCAGGCGGTTCGAACGGTGGCGCGGGTTCTTCCGGGAGCACGGCCAGCCCGGCGAATCAGGTGAACCGCGCAACGGGCGGCTACGGCACGCCGGGCGTGACGAACTCGGACAGCGGCATGGGCGCTCGTGCGCCGAATTCGGGGCTTCCTAGCGGCACGAACGGCACTTCGACGTCGGCCACGAGCGCACCGAAGACCAATAACACGCTGGCTACCCCGAGCGTGGTTTCGCCGGCAGCGGGTCAATAACCTGGCGTGAAGATAGCGGCGAGACAGCATCGTGCGCCGCGTGAAAAGGCCGCTTTCCTCAGGGAATGCGGCCTTTTTCGTTTGATCACGCGAAAAGCGATTTCCAGTAATCGGAAAAACATTTCAGCAACCGTGTAAAAATTTTAGTGCCGGTCATTGGGCTGGAGACAGGCTTCCAAAGCACTTAGGAAATTCATGTTCCTTGCCGATATACAGGCATGAAACCCAACGACCCATTTCCCACCGGATCATACGAACTGCGCTTGACGGACGCCGACCTGGCGCACTTGCGCATCGTCATTCCGGACGAAGTGCGCGATCGAAACCGCGTGCTGCCGCTTGCATACTGGCGGCGGCGTGTCATGCAGATTTTGGAAACGAGGCATCTGGTGCCCGCGCAACTGGCCGTTGCGTCAGCCCTGCTCGCGCAGATCGATTCGGCTGTCGAGACTGAAACGCCGCTTGCGAAGGCGAGTTGAACGCTCACACGCCTCACACGCTTCACGCCGAAACGCTGCCACACAGTGTTGTCGATGGATGACACTATGCTCCGCTCTACTCTCCCCTTTTCCGCTTGAAAGCCAAGCCCGGACTACATCGGCATATCTTATGCATTCGCTTCGGTAATCCTGAACAGACCGCACTGCCTCATAACAACGACCATGGCATCGGAAACCGAACTGGAAGACTGGCGCCGCGCCGCACAAAAGCTGGAACTGGCCGTGGCGAGCGCCGTGGTGGGACAGCGTGAAACCATCCATCTAATCAAGATTGCGCTCTTCGCTCGCGGGCACGTGTTGCTCGAAGGCGGCGTCGGCGTTGGCAAGACGACCTTGCTGCGCGCCTTCGCTCGCGCGACCGGCGGCGACTTCGAACGGATCGAAGGCACCATCGACCTGATGCCGGGCGATCTCATCTATCACACTTTCGTCGATGCCGACGGCAAACCGCGCATCGATCCCGGTCCGCTCTTGCGGCACGGCGAAGGTCTGACCACGTTCTTTTTCAACGAGATCAACCGGTCGCGCCCGCAGGTTCAATCGCTCCTGCTTCGGGCGATGGCCGAGCGTTCCGTCTCCGCCTTCGGCCGCGAATATCGCTTTCCGCATATGACGGTGTTCGCGGACCGCAACAAGGTGGAGAAGGACGAGACCTTCGAACTGGCTTCCGCCGCGCGCGACCGCTTCCTGTTCGAACTGAACATGCCGACGCCTTCGGACACCGATGTGCGTCGCGCGCTCGTTTTCGATCCTGCGTTCCATGACGCCGATGCGCTCATCGAAAGCGTCCCGTCCGCCGTGATCGATTCGACGCGTCTTAACGTTATCGGCGCGGCGATCCAGCGTAGCGTGACGCTCAGTCCGAGCATGGAAAGCTACATCCTGAAGATCTGGGAGGCGACGGAAACGCCTCAGCGCTTCGACATTCAACTGGACGGCGTCGACATGGAGCGGCTGATCCTTGCGGGCGCAAGTCCGCGTGGCATGAGCGCGCTGGTGCGCGCCGTGCGCGTGAACGCCTGGCTCGACGGCCGTCTGCACGCCATTCCCGAAGACGTTCATACGGTGCTGCTGCCCGCGCTCGGTCATCGCGTGTTCTTTACGCCCGTCTATGAGATGCGTCGGCAGGAACTCGCCGAGGCATTGACCGCGACGATCATGCGGAAAATCGCGGTGCCGTGATGCCATGAAGAACCCAGTCGAATTCCACTATCGGCTGCCGGGGCGCGCCAGCGGATTCCGGCCTGGCTCGCATCCCGGCACGAGTTTCGGCGCGGGGCAGGAATTCGCGATGCACGCGCGTCTCTTCGATCATCCCGACCCGCGACGCCTCGACTTGCGCGCAAGCCAGCGCTCCGTGCCGCCGCAGTGGCTCGTGCGTCTGCATTTGCAGCGGGTCGCGGTGCCGGTGCAAGTCGTGGTGGACGTATCGGCATCGATGCTCTTCGGCGCAGAACGTTCGAAGCTCGATCTGGCCGCCGATTTCGTCGAAGCACTCGGCTATAGCGCGTTTCGCGCGGGCGATCAGGTCGGCATGCTCGCGTTCGACGAGCAGGAACGCGAAGACCTCTTCATGCCTGCGCGACACGGACGCGGCATCGGCGACGACATGGCGGCGCTGCTGCGCGGTTTCGAAGGGGCATCGCACGCCACGCCAGAAAACGCCGGGCTGGAGCGCGCACTCGAACGTCTTGCCGGGCGTCGCGGTCTCGTCTTTCTGGTCTCGGATTTTCATTGGCCGCTCGACCGTATCGACACGGCGCTGGATCGTCTCGTCAGCGCGCAAGTCGTGCCGATGGTCATCTGGGATACGGCCGAAATCGAGCCGCCCGCGCAAGGCCGATTTCTCTCGGTCCGCGATCTGGAGACCGGCAGAAACCGCACGCTTTGGCTGCGTGCTCGCGTGGTTCGGCAATGGCGCGATAACGTCGCCAAGCGGCGCCACGATTTGAAGACGGCCTTCGGCAGACGCGGCGCGTATCCCTTCTTTGTCGAAGGCGCCTTCAATGCCGAAGCCCTCTCGCGCCACTTCCTGGAAACGTCCGCATGATGCGCGGCAACCGGGCGATGATCCTCGCGTTCATGCTGATCGTCTTCGGTCTGATCGGCATAAAACCGGCGCGAGCCGAACAGACGGTCAACGCAACGGTCGAGCAGCCGCGCGCCTTCGGCCACGTTCTCGGCGATGTCTTGACGCAGCGCGTCCTCTTGAGCACCGACGGCCACGATGTCGCCTTGCCATCGGCCGGGCGCGTGGGCGTGTGGTTCGAGCGCCGTGCGTCGCGAATCGTCAAGGACACGCAGGGCCGCTCGTGGCTGGTGCTCGAATATCAGATAACCAACGCGGCTCAGGCTCTCACGAACATCGAACTGCCCGCGCTCGAATTGAGGCCGGCTGCGGGCGCGGTGCTGCGCGTGCCTGCATGGCCGATCAGCGTCGGGCCGTTGACGCCGCGCGCCTCGTTTCGCGCGGGCGACCTGCAAGCGCTCAGGCCCGATCGGCTCGTCATTCCCGTGGATGATCCGGCGGTTCATCGGCGCATGATCGTCATGCTTGCGTTGCTGCTCGTCACGCTCGCAAGCTGGGTCGCGTGGTGGTGGTGGTCGAGCCGCCGTTATGCAAGGCAACGTCCGTTCGCTCGCGCATGGCGGCATATACGCACCGACGCCGATGCGAACGACGATGCCTGGGTTCACGTGCATCGCGCGCTCGACGAAACGGCCGGGCAAGTCGTGCATGCGGCATCGCTACCGACGTTGTTCGTGCGCGCGCCGTATCTGCAATCGATGAAGCCGCGACTCGAAGAGTTCTACACGCGCTCGCAGGAACGCTTCTTTGTCCGCGATGCCGCTCCCGCGCCGTTCGACTTGCGTGACTTCGCGCGTGCGCTGTATCGGGCCGAGCGAGGGCAATGACCTCATGCCCATCGACTTTCTCCGGCCCTGGCTGCTGCTCATACTGCCAATCGCGCTCTTGCCGCTGTTGCCGAGACCGAGCGAGGCGTTCGCTTTCTCGTCGGTGAACTGGCTGCCAGCGGATACTGTCGGCGCGACCGTCGAACACCTGCGGCGTGCGTGTGCGGTGCTCGCGATGCTGGCCATCATCATCGGTCTCGCGGGACCGGGACGCTCACATCTGCACGTCTTGCGCACGAGCACGGCGGCGGACATTCTCATTTTGATGGACCGTAGCGCGAGCATGGACTCGGTGATGTCGAAGACGCCTGTCTCCGAACCGAGCGGCCAGTCCAAGAACGCGGTGGCTCGCCACTCGCTCGAACGCTTCGTCGCCGAGCGACCCGACGACCGTTTTGCGTTTCTCATGTTCGGCATCAGCCCGGTTCTTGCCGTACCGTTCACGTCGAATCACGAGATCATCACGCAAGCGATCTCAGGCACGGGAATAGGCCGCGGTATGCCGGATACGAAGCTCGATCGCGGGCTCATCGCGGCGATCAAACAGTTCGATGGCAGGCAATACGCGGGCCGTCGCGCCATCGTGCTGGTGTCCGATGGCGGCGCGCATCTCGATGCCGCTGCACGCGCGGCGATCAGCGAGGGCCTTGCGCGCAATCAGATCGCGCTTTACTTCGTGTATCTGCGCAGCGGCGTCTACAGCCCCGATCTGACGAAGATGGCGCCCGCCGACGACGCCTCGGCCGAAGCTGAACTGCATCGCTATTTTCAGACGCTGGGCTCGCCGTATCGGCTGTATCAGGCGGAGGACGCGGGCGCAATGGCCGCCGCCATGTCGGAGATCAACAAGCAGCACAACGCGGTCGTATCTTTCGACGAGCGCTTGCCGCGGCAAGACGAAAGCGCGTTGTGCTATGCCGCCGCATTGCTCGGTTGCGCGGCGTTGCTTGCGCTGCGCGCGGTTCAGGTACGGAGCTGGTCATGAAGCGATTGGCCGTTCATCTTGCCTTCGGCGGCGCAACGCTCGTGTTTGCAGCAGTCGCGCTCTTCGACTTGGCGACATTGCAGCATGCGCATGCTGTCGCGCGCGCGGTGTCGGCGGTAAGCGCCAAAGGCGCGCAGCCGCAGTCACTGGACGATGCCGCCCAAGTTCGGCTGGCGCGTGCGGTCGTATCGTCGAAGGCAGGCGACTATGCGGGCGCGCAGAAGCTTTACGACTCCGTGCTCGTGCAGGACAACGATGCCGCGTTGCAGACGGCCGCGCTATTCGATCTTGCCAACATGTCGTTGCGTCAGACGGCCGGTCCCGATGCGGGCGGTCCGGTTCGCTCGCTTCCGTTGCTCGAACAAGCCAAGGAACGCTATCGGTCGGCGCTGCGGCTCACGCCCGACGACTGGGACGCGCGTTATAACCTCGAACGCGCGTTGTGGCTCGCGCCCGAGGGCCAGACGAGCGACGAAGAGCGCGACTACAAGCATCAGGCCACGGTGAAGGCGCGTGGCGCGCAAAGCGAGGATCTGCCATGAAGGCAGTCGCGGCAACACTTGCGTTCCTTCGGCGGCGACACTGGGCCACGGTAGCCGCCGTGCCGTTGCTGCTTGCCGCCGTCTGGATGCCCGGCGTGATGTTCCAACGCGACGTGTTCAGCTATATCGTCACTTTCGATATCACGCAGAGCATGAGCGTCGAGGACGTGGGCGTCGTCGGCGGCGCGCCGATCAGCAGACTGGACTTCGCGCGGGCCGCGATGCGCGAAAGCATCGAGCATTTGCCGTGCGGCTCGAAGATAGGCTGGAGCATCTTCACAGGCCAGAGCACCTTGCTTCTGGTGCCGCCCGTCGAGGTGTGCGGCAACTTCGATGCGTTGCTTGCCTCGCTTGCTGGTATCGATGGCACGATGCGCTGGACCAACTGGAGTCGAGTAGCCGAAGGCGGTATCTTCGCGGCTGTGCGTACGGCGCGCAGTATCGGGCAAGACGCCAGTGTTCTCATGATCACGGACGGCCAGGAAGCACCGCCCATTCTTCCCGGCGATCAGCGCGTGCGCGACATTCCACGCTCGCAACTCAAGGGTTGGCTTATCGGCATAGGCGGCGATCAGCCCGCGCTCATCCCGCGAACGGATAAAGACGGCAATCGTATTGGCTACTGGCGCGCCGATGAAGTCATTCAAGTGCCGACACAACCTGGCGCGAGCGTGCAAGTCGAGAGTCACGAGGAGTTGTCGGAATTGCGCGGACAATATCTGGCGTCGATTGCGAAAGAAATCGGCTTCGATTATCGACGTTTGCGGTTGCCGCAGGACTTGCTGATGGCCATGACGGATGCGCGCTTTGCGCATTCGGAACACGTGCCGACCAAGCTGAATTGGATTCCGGCAGCGCTTGGCTTGCTGTTGCTCGTGTGGCGGTTTTGGCCGGAGCGTTGGGTGAAAGGCATGCGGCGCGCACGACGCTGACTGTAGACGCACGCCGCATGATCGCAACGCCATCTTCAAACCGCGGAACCCTTCCGCTCCTCTTGCCAGCACCGCAAACCGAACAACGGCACGACGCCATACGCGTGATCGAGCATATCCGAGAGCATCGCCTCGTACGGCTCCCAGCGTATCTCGTCGAGATAGAGACAGATTTCCAGCGCGACCACCGGCGCCGCTGTCTGGACATGACGAATCACGAGCGGCATGTCGCGCCGCACCGCCGGATGATCGCGAAGATAAGCGCTCAGATAGCGACGATACAACCCAAGGTTCGTGCGACGCTCGCCTTCGAAAGCGCCCACCGGCAAGCGGATGGCGTCGTGCATTTGCGCGAGCATTGCGTCGTCGGGGAAGCGCACGGTATCGACATCGAAATGAATCGCGTGTTTCAAGCGCCGCCCGCCCGACTCGCTCATGCCGCGCCAGTTCTTCACACTGTTCGTGAGCAAGAGCTGACTTGGCAGCATCACGATGGTGTTGTCGAAGTTGCGTATCTTGATGGTATTCAACGCGATATCGATGACCGTGCCATCCGCGACGAATCCCGGCACTTCGATCCAGTCGCCCACGCGCAGCATGTCGTAGGCTGCCAGCTGGATGCTGGCCACGAAGCCGAGCAACGAGTCACGAAAGATGATGATGAGCAACGCCGTCACCGCGCTGAGGCCGGTGAGCAGATAGACCGGCGAACGCTCGATCAAGAGCGAGACCACGGAGATGAGCGCGACGAGATACACCACGATGGTGGCGATCTGCAGAAAGCTCTTGATTGGCCGCTCGCTCGCAGTTGGAAAGTGACTATAGCGTTCGTCGATGCTGTCGCGCAGTGCCAGCGCGGCGCGCAGCAGCGTGTAGACCATGTAGCAAGCGGCGAGAATGCCCAATGGCCGTCCAAGCACCGCGATAAACGGTATCGTGAGACCCGAGAGCGTCGGCGCCGATGCATAGACGATCGCAGCGGGCACGAGCGGCGCAAGCCGGTGAAACACGCGATGACGCTCGGCGGCGATCAACCACTTGCGCCCTTCATTGCGCGTGAGCCGGCTGACGATCATGAGCATGATCCAGCGCGTGAGGTAGTAGCAGATCGCGCTTGCCAGCAAAATGGCGAGCAGCAAGGCGGCCACGAGCATGACCGCGACCAGCCAGCTATCCGTGTAGACGTGGAACTGCCAGTCTGGTCCCCTTTCGACACGCAGCATATTCTCGAACATGCACTCTCCGGAACAGGCGAACCGATGTTGGGCAAGAGGCCTTTCGCACGGTGGCTATTTTAGTGGCGGCAACAGCACGGACTTAGCGCGCCAGGCCGCATGAGAAGCGCATGCCCCTATCGTCGAAAGAATGTAGAGGCTAAGAAACCGCCGACGCCTGCCGCACGATAACCCGATCTGCGCAAGATCCGCTTTTCTTCGATGCCTTGGAAACCTGCGGAGCAGACATGCACGACGATAGTCCCGCAATAGCGCACAAGCGCTCAGAGACGCTCGATGCGGGAACATCGCGCCAGGGTTGCTGGTTGAGAAATTCGCGTCAATTGCCCGATGAGCGCACGGTGACGGCGAATGCGGCGGGTGTCTCGCCGTTCGTATCGTCAGGCATCGGGTCGAGGCGTTGAACGGCGCGCAATGCCGTTTCGTCCCATTGCGCGTTGCCGCTCGAATGTACGATGGACGCGGACAGCAACGCGCCATTGGGCGCACAGCGCGCGCCGATCACCGTTTCGAGTCCGGCCACGCCATTGGTCCACGCGATATTCGTGCGCACGCGCCGTCCGACGCGCTCGGCGTAGCCAACTGTTGCGACGGGTTCATCCGCCTTTGCCGCAACGCGGGCAACCTGCTCGCCAGAAGAAGCCGCAGCGACGCTCGGCTTGTGCGTCGCCGGTTCACTGACCAACCACTGTATCGACACGACGACGCCAACGGCCAGAAGCCACGCCCAGCCGCGCAGCTTCCCGCGCTTGATAGTCGCATTCGATTCACCGATCGACGAACGCGAACCGACCTCGCCCCAAGCAGCTGATTTCGGAAGCTGTTGCGCAATCGTCACGTCGTAACCGCGCCGCGATTCGGCATCGCTCAGGACGGCGTAGGCGTCGTTGAGCATCTTCATGATTCTTGTCGCGTCCGGACTCGTGTTCCTGTCGGGGTGATAGCGCTGACTCAACGCCTTGTACGCCGCGCGAATGACTTCGGGCGGCGCGTTGTGCGTCACTTTGAGATTGTCGTAATGCGTGTGCGTCGAAGCCATCGCTGACATGCCGTTTTCCTGAGCCTGTCTGGATAACGGCAAGCGCCTGGGGAAACCTTAGCGATGACGGTGTGCGAAAGCGGCGCGCGCGCCAGGACGACTTAGCGCGACGGCACGACGCTTATGCGCGCCCACGTCGATCTCGATATCGACGCGGGCGGAACGATGTCCGCCCGCGTCCGTTCTACGTTACAGCCCGGCCGTCCAGCGCAGGACCGGCTCTTCCGCGCCATCCGGAAGCGACCACGTTCCCTTGGAGCTGAAGTCCCACGTAGGACCGAAGCTCGCCGGCGTGGCCATTTGCGCGCTCGTCAGACCGCTCGAAGCGGACATGGCCTTGCCGCTGCCGACACCCGCTGTCGCGACAGACGTTTCCTTGTCCCAGAAGACGTCTTTGGCAATCGTGCCGCTATTCGTGCCCGCAATGGCGCCCGGCTTATGCGACCCCGTGCCCGGCGAAAGCGATGCCGTGCTGTACGACTGGCGAATGGTGCCGGTGTTGTTGCCCACCAAGCCGCCGATATATGCGCCGCCATTCACGAAGCTCTGCGAATACGACTGCTCGATGGTGCCGCTGTTCACGCCCGCGAGCCCTCCGATCGTCGCTGTTGCGGCAGCCGTCATGAAGTTGATGGTGTACGACTGGCCGATGTAACCATCGTTTTCGCCGACTAGACCGCCGATTTCGCCATCGCCATTGACTTGCGCGCCGCTCCACGAACGCTCGATACGTCCGCGGTTGATGCCGACCAGCCCCCCCGCTGCCGTGGCCGTACCCGTGGGTTTGTTGACGATGCCCGTGCTCGCGACATTCACCAGGTAGCCGTAGTTCGTGCCCGCAAGCACACCGACCGGACCGCCCGACGACGACGCCGTGGCGCTATCCACCAGTACGTTGCGCACGATGCCGGTCGGGCCGACCACGCCGAACAAGCCCGTATTCGCTCCGCTCGGAATGTTCAGATCGCTCAGCAGATGCCCCATGCCGTCGAACTGACCGGTGAACGGTTGCGCCGCGCTGCCGATGCCCGAGAGGCCCGTTGCGCCATCCAGCTCCAGCGACGAGCCGAGTGCGTAAGTTCCGCCGAGGTTGTTCTTCACGGCGTGCAGATCGGCAATCGAATTGACGAGCTGATAAGCCGTGACCTGCGTGAGCAGACCGCTGAACGGCGCCGCGCTCCAACTCGCGTTGCCATGCACGGTTCCGGGCGTGTAGCTGCCGGTCATGTCGTACAGCGCCGAGACGATACCCGTGCTGTGCGACCAGTCGAGCGTGCCGCGATTGGTCACGCTGCCGCCGTTGTTGACCGCGCTGGCGTCCGCACGCAAGGTGAGACTGCCCGCGCCCGTGTTGGCGATGGTCGCGCCCGGCGCGATGGTCACTGAATGCCCGGCGTCGAGCGTCAGCGACGACGACCCGATCCACCGAATATTCGATGTCACGTTGATGTCGCCCGCGCCCTTGGTGGCATCCGCGCCATTCGCATGGACCGTGATCGACGTTCCGCTGCTCAGGTTCGCGGCCAGCGTGCGGGCGGGCGCTGCGTCGGCGGTAAAGGTCGGGGCCGTGATGTTCCACTGTCCCGCGCCTACTTTCGCCTCGCTCAGCTTGATGGCGTTGCCGGTCATGTCGACGGTGCCGCCGCTGCCATCCGCGTTGCGCGCGGAAATGGTGGCGCCGCGTGCGTCCACCGTACCGCCTTGCGCCACGAGCCACACGTGGCCATCGCGCGTTTCGGTGCCGGTGGCGCGCAGCGCGCCCGACTTGCCCGCAAGCGCGAAGATGTTGCCGTCGGCCGCTTGCAGGCTGATCAGCGCCGCCTGGATCGTGCCCGAGTTGGTCACGTCGCCGCCCGTGCCCGTCGTCTGCACGCCAACTTGCTGGCCGTATGCGCTGTCCGCAAGCACGACTTCGCGCGCCGTGACGAGTTCGGCCGTGCCCTTCGGCGCGCTGATCGATCCGGCATTCATGACGCTCTTCGCCGAAATGAGGAAGACGTCGCCGCCCGACGAACTGATTTTCCCGAGATTGATCACGCTGGCATTCGAACTGCCGCCGAGCGTGAAGTAATCCGGGCTGTTCATGAACGAGTCGTTATCGGTATCGAGTGTCGATGCAACGAAACGTCCGCCGGTCGCCACCACGCCCGTCGGCCCGATGAGCACGCCATGCGGATTGATGAGGTAGACGCTGCCGGTGCTCTTGAGCGTGCCGTAGATAGCCGACATGTCGTTGCCGGTGACGCGGTTGAGAGTTGCGCCGGTTCCGTTGTTGATGGAAACCGTATTGCCCGCGCCGATGGAAAAACTCGTCCAATTGATAATGCCGTTCGTGCCCGACTGCTTGATATTCAGGGTTCCGCCGCTTTGTGCGATGGTTCCCGAGCCCGCGACATATTTACCGCCTTGAGGAAGAGGCGGTACAGCTTCGGCTCCCGGCGCGTGAAGGAAACTGCCAGCAGATGCAAGTGCGATGAGAAGTGGAAGAGCCCGAACTGTAAAGCCCGGTGCGCGAAACGTAGAGACGCAGGCCGCATCGCCGAGCGTCGAGACGCCCGCGAGACGGTAAACAAAAAGACGCATACCGCCCCCAACAGAGTGTTTCCCCGATTTAATCGCTAAGTAGACAGCTTTTTTTAGTTGGTAGTGCAGTGTAACAGAGCGTAATGTCCATATCGAAAGACGAAAGATGATCGTTTTCAGGGCTTGCTCAGCGGGCTGTAATTATGCTTACGAGTTCTTTAGCGATAAGCGTGAAATGCAAACAACGGGGAGTGGGGATAATCGGTAATTTCAACGCGTAATGACGTCCTTCAGTGCGGACGCCGGCACCATGATCGCGCGCTGGATGTATTCGTGCCCCGACATCGTGCGGTGTTTAAGGACGATGTCAGGTCCGGCTTCGATCGCGAACGATCACGTCTTGGTGAAACCGTTTGATTTTCCCAACGCGTAGACCGCCCGCGTCGAACGAGGCAACACTACCCTCCCCGCGCATTTCGAGCCTGTCGATTCGTTGGGATTCTTTTTCGCTTCACCTTTGGCGCGCTTCGGCGGCCCATGCCTCGGCATCGACGCCAGCGGGAATACGCATCGGCGCCGAGGGGTCGGTGGCGGCGCGCCACACCGCTTCGGCAACGTCCTCCGCGCGCGTGGTCGGCGACGCGGTGTCCTGGAACTGCTCGAAGACGCGCTTGACGAGATCGGCATAGGCCGCGTGCTCCAGGCCATGCATATGCGCGCGCGCGTTGTCGCCGAAGCGCGTGTCCGGCGCGCGGCCCGGCAAAACGAGGCGCGCGCGCACGCCGAACGGTTCGAGTTCAAGCGCCATCGACTCGGTGAAGGCGTTCACCGCCGCCTTGCTCGCGCGATATGCGCCGATCAGCGGCAAGGGCTTGATGGTCACGCTCGACGTCACGTTGACGATGACGCCCGCCCCGCGCTCGCGAAACTGCGGCAGCACGGCTTGCGTCATTGCAATGGTGCCGATGGTGTTGGTCTCGAAGATGTCGCGCACCGTGGCAATGGGCACGAGTTCGGCGGGCGACGCCGCGCCGACGCCCGCGTTGTTGACGAGGACATCGATCGGTCCCGCGGCTTCGATTGCCGCGCGAATGCTTTCGGCGTTCGTGACATCGAGCGGCAAGATGCGCAGGCGGTCGAACGGCGGCAGCACATCGGTGCGCGGCGTGCGCATCGTCGCGATGACTTGCCAGCCGCGACTCAGAAAGTGACGGGCGATTTCGAGCCCAAATCCGGACGAACAACCGGTGATCAACACGGTTTGCATGACGACTCCTTTGAAGTGGTTTGCGTGTGCCACCACAATAGATCGCCGCTCTCGTACTCGCTACAATCGATGATCCAGATTTCATTTGCAGGAGTCCGGCAATGATCGATCCGTTGGCCGAAGTCGTGACGCTGCTTCAACCGGCTGCCAATTTCTCCAAGCTCGTCCATGGTGCAAGTCCGTGGCACATCAGCCGCTCGGACGCAGGCCAGCCGTTTTATTGCGTGATTCTGGAAGGCGGATGCCGTATCTCAATCGACGGCTACGAGCCGATCGAACTGTTGTCCGGCGACTTCATGCTGATTCCCGCCGCTTACGGCGTTGCGGTGTCCAGTCTCGAAGCGCCGCCGCCCGGTTCCGAAACGCAATCGCCCGTTGCGCTCGGCAATGGCGAGTTCAGGATCGGCCCGCCGAATAGCCCGATCGACGCGCGCATGATGGCGGGTCACTGCAACTTCGGTTCACCCGACGCGGCTCTGCTCGTTTCGCTGTTGCCGCGCTTCGTGCATGTTCGCGGGGAACGGCGGCTTGCCACGCTCGTGCAACTGGTTCGCGAGGAATCGCGCGAACAGCGGCCCGCGCGCGAAGTCGTGCTTTCTCGATTGCTCGAAGTGCTGCTGATCGAGGCGCTGCGCTCGACGGCCGGAACGGACGCGTCACCGGGTCTCGTGCGTGGGCTGTCGGACCTTCGTTTAGCGGCTGCCTTACGCGGAATGCACGAACGCTCCGCGCACGCGTGGACGGTGGCCGAGTTGGCGAAAGAGGCCGCGCTTTCGCGTTCGACCTTTTTCGAGCGCTTCAGTCGCGCGGTGGGCGTGGCGCCGATGGAATATCTGCTTCGGTGGCGCATGGCGCTCGCCAAGGATCTGTTGCGGCGAAGTCAAGGGCGTATCGCGGAGATCGCGCAGCGTGTCGGCTATAGCTCCGCCAGCACGTTCAGCGTCGCGTTCACCCGGCATGTCGGCCGCTCGCCGTCGCAATACGCGCGCGACGGACAAGCGGCAGAAGACTAATTACTTCGATATGCAGATCGATTGCTCATTGCCTGGCTCAATAACGCTCGTTCGACGCTCACGATCACGCGCAACCTCTTCAATCAACTGACGTTATTTATTTAAGAATTTCCACACATCCCACTTCGTTGGAATGCATGAATCGTTTTGCTTCATTGAGAAGAAGAATCTGAAACTGGCGAAACCACGTGCTAACCTTTCCTCAGAACGTTGTATGCGCCGCACTTCGGAGGCCTAATGCTTACGTGCCACTGTCAGTCTTGCGGGAAATTGTTTTCGTCGCAATTGTCGGAAGAGGCACTTCGTTGTGAAGAATGCGAGTCACCTAATGTGGAAGTGCTCGCGGGCTCCGACACGTTGGACAACGACAACAGGAATGATCTAGGCAATTCCGAACTCATCTGATATCTATGAATATTAATGAGGAAGCGCAGTGCGGCTTTGGCTCTATGCCCCGCACGCAGAGCGCGTAACCTAGCACGCCGGGATTCGTTCCGAGTGCTGCAAGCACTTACAACAGCAATGCGCGAGATGCACGTCATTACCGGTTCGCGATTTAGATCAGGTCAGAATGGCGCCACTGTGTGACGAGGTCTGTTGCAACGCGGCGCCCGCATCGGCAAAGACCCGCAATCAATGATTAGTCGATCAACGCAGGTCAGAGGAGCACATCGTGACAGGGCGGTTACCGTTGGACGACGAGCAGGAGTTCGCGCTGTGGCGGCCCGACAGCAAGGTTGTCGTGACCAGCAAAAGGCGAATCGTAATCGGGCATAAGGACAGACCAATAGGCAAGTCACTTGCGCTTCTTCTGTCCACGAGAGGATTCGAAGCAATACACGCAAGCGAAATGGGCGACGCCCAGCGTTTCCTGCAGCACTGGAAAGCTCATGCGCTGCTGCTCGACACGAGAATGGACACGCCACCCGACTTTGAAACTGTCCGGCAGTTGCGTCGAACGGAACACACGGCGGGTTTATTGATCATTGCAATGAGCAACATTCAACCACTCGATTCGCTGCCATCGATGAAAGAAGCCGGCTTCGACGGTCACGTCCGTCGCCCATGTTCGCTCTGGCGACTCACCGATCTCATCGAAAGTCATTTCGGTATCGTGCCGATGCGCAATCGCCGCTAGCGCGAACGATAGTCACGTTCCTTAGGGACTGCACGGCGTGACGTTCGAGGACCCAAAAATCAATCGATTGCAACGCAGAAGTGAACCGCTAGACCTTTCGCGCGACGAAATGCAGCCAGTTCTCGCCGCTAACGTCGGCCAGTTCCGATACTTGAGCGCCGCTATTACTTCCGAAAACGGCCTCGGTAAGCAGGCCGGCCTCGGCACATTGTTGGCGCTGCGTCTGGATATCCGTGTAAAGGATCAGAATGCCGAACCTGTGAGCGGCGCAGACGCGTAGTGCATAGCCGTCGTATTCGCGGTTGAGAGGCGAATAACGCAGATAATTGAACGCCGCCATTGGAAGGTTATATAAAGCTCGCGCGCAGTTGATGCCGAATTCGACGACATTCTCCGCTTGCGAAACATGCGAAGCTTGCGCAAACGTTTCCCTGTAGCCCGGCCCGGCGAGATTGTGGGTAGAAAACAATGCGAGACCGCCTGGCTTGAGCACGCGTGCAAACTCGCTTAGCACTTTGCGTCTGCCTTCACTGTCGATGGAATCGATGCCATTGAAGCTGAACATCACGAGCGCGAAGCTGTTGTCCTCGAATTCGGCCAGGTTGCGCGCATCCATGACACGCACCTGGACGCTCGGATAATTTCTCTGGCATATCGCGACCAGCTCGGGCGTGTAATCGACACCCGTGTAATCCGGGCTCACGCGCGACAGCAGCGGCACCGTGCGTCCGCCGCCTACACCGACATCGAGCAAAGGTTGATCGCGTACTTCCGCGCGCACATAAGCGATAGCCGCGGCCTCGCCAGGATCGGTCCAATCGCTCAGCTTGTCGTACCATCGGAGCGCGCTACGGGTGCGCCATGCAGACCGGTTGACGCGGTCTTGCACGGTAAAGCGTTGCTGGGAAAATCCCATACGGCACCCGCGCTGAGCGATAACCAGAGAAACCGGAGCGGGGCATTGAGAGTCGGCCGCCACCGCACTTGAATGACAAATGAAGTGTAGCAGTCGTTTAATTTTGCCGCCGGGTTATTCAAAATAGCGCTCGGCATGATAAACGTGCGCGTCAGCCCTGATCAAAAACGGAACTCAGCGGGCATATAAGCGTCTGACCGTTCCTGAGGCGATGCACGTCATCACGCAAAGCCTTGGCATCGGGAAGAATTTTCAGTAGGTTGTCGAATGGCCAGCCAGTTGTCGACGCTTTGCCGGGCGTCGCAACATGACTTTGGTTTGTTCATACGAAGCGCATGCCGACCAACCTATCACGATATGCTCAAAGACTTAAAACCCTTTGCGGATAACGCTCACGCGGACCAATGCATATCCGTTGATGGTCTTGACCGAGCACGCCGACATCGACCGAACCCATGTTCCCGCAATTCATGGCGATGAATTCGCCGGGTAGGCGCTTTTTTTGCTGCCCTATTTAATCGATCGCCAGTACCGGCAAAGGAACTCTCATGGCCACTCCCGTTTTCGAGTCAGTTCGTCTGGATGACGTTCTGCTCAAGCCCGACCCGATCGACCCGGCGTGGATACTCGAGGGCAATCCCGTCGCGCGCAGCGGTCAGTGGTCGCAGAGTCCCGACACGACCACGACTTCCTGGGTCTGGGATTGCACCGCCGGGCGCTTCAACTGGTACTTCAATGCCGATGAGACCATCTACGTCATCGAAGGCGAAGTCATCATCACGGCCGAAGGTCAGGAACCGCGCACGCTGCGCGAAGGCCATGCCGCGCTGTTCTATGCCGGAACCCATTCTGAATGGTACGTTCCGAAATACGTGCGCAAGCATGCCATCTTGCGTCCGCATATCACCAAGCCTGCGCTGCTCGCGCTCAAGGTGAGCCGCAAGTTCAGCCGCAAACTCAACGGCTCCTTTCCCCGCTCGTCGTTCCGATCGTCAGGAGACGAGAGCGCTTAAGCGCTGAGAAAGCCGCGCCCGAGTGATTGCCTCGATCTGCGCGAGCGCCTCGTCCATCTCCTGTGGCGTGTCACGCCCGATACGGCGTTCGAACGCCGCGAAAATCCCCTCCCGCGTGTAATGCCGCACGCAGATAATGAATGGAAAGCCATGCCGCGCGAGATAGTCCGCGTTCATCCGGTCGAGCGCGGCCTCTTGCGCGGGCGTCAGCGCGTCCAGTCCGGCGCCCTTTTGTTCGGCATTCGAATCGCGCGTCATCGTGCCTGCACGAATGTTCGAACCCGACAATAGCGGATGCAAGTTCAGAAAGTCGCATTGGCCTCGCTCGTTCAGCGCGCGGATGACGTCCATCATCGCTCGATGCAGTTCCGGCGCGGAGCCGAACGGCCGCCGTTCCCACGCGCCGCTCGCTGCCTGTGGAAAGTGCTCGAAGACGCTCCCGAAGGCGCGCAGGAAGGTTGCATGATCGAGCGCATTGATCGGCGCGAGATCGATCGACTGAGACACGTAGTGCTCCCGTAAAGCCCGCTTGATCGAAGCCAGGCGTGGATGACGATTACGGGCCGAGTATAGGAAGCGCTAGCGCGGCGGGCGAGAACCGCGGCCTTATAGACCGCATAGCAGAACCCGATAACGAGCGTCGGCTTCGCTAACGCTTCATGTCGCGCAGTTCGCGCAGCGCTTGCGACGCTGCCGTCAACGTGCCGCGCAGCCACACATGCGATGCCGAGCGATGCCGCGACGGATGCCACAGCTGATAGAACCGCATGAGCGGAAACTCGATCGGCGGATCGAGCACGGCAACCGGCAGCGATTGCGCGTGATAGTTGGCGAAGTGGCGGCCCGTGGTCAGGATCAGGTCCGTGCCTGGAATGAGGCTAGGCGCGAGATTGAAGTACGGACAGCTCACGCGATTGTCCCGATGCACGCGCATCGTGCTGAGTCCGGTATCCACGACGCCACGTTGATCGCGCTAATATGGCGTCGGCACGATATGCGCCGCGTCCAGATAAGTCTGCGCGGTGAACTCGCCGGGTCGCGCATGCACGCTGTCCTCGGCCACGACGCACACCACCTCGTCCTCAAGCAGCACGGACAAATGCAGATGCTCCGGTGGATTCGGCCAATTGCCGATAACGATATCCGGCGAGCCTTCCGACAACGCCTGCTCGTAGTTGAAGGTCGCGGACAGCGGCATCGCGACGAGACGCGCCCTTGGCGCCGTGCGGCGGAACTCGCGCACCACATGCGCGAAGAACGGCGGCGCCAGATAGTCGGGCATGCCGACCGTGAAGGTCTGCTCGGTGGTGGCGGGATCGAACCGGTCGTCCGCTACCAGCAGGTTATCCAGCGCGCCGAGCGCGGCTTGCGCGTTCTCGGCGAGTTGCAGCGCCCGCTCGGTCGGGACCATCACGTTCTTCTCGCGCGTGAGAAGCGGGTCGTTGAAGATCGTACGAAGCCGTTTGAGCGCGCTGCTGATGGCCGGCTGCGACTGATTCATGCGAATGGCCGTGCGAGACACGCTGCGCTCGGCGATCAACGTGCAAAGCACGCGCAACAGGTAGGTATCGAATGGATCGTCTGCGCGATTCATGTTTTGAGGTCCGTGGCCCGTGAACGGCGCAGCTCCAGGGCAGCGCTTGCCTGTTTGACGTTGTAACGTGTAGAAGCATCGAGGGCAACGTGCCGAATTAATTCGATGCGTTCGGCCGATTCCTGCACGAAGGCGGTGCAACAACGCCTGAACGCGCGCTCCAAGGGTAATCCATAACGGCGAACGCACCTCTGTCGAACCCCGCAAACCCTTGCGCCGCAAGGCTTTGCGGCGCATATCGAAGTTGCTATCGGGCTTATTCAAACGCCCGCCGTTCCCAAGCTTTTTTTGATTTTCAATACTGGCTCCATCGAACGCACCGCCGCGGCGGCTTACTTCATCGCGCTTGGAGGACTCATCATGTCGATCATCAAAGAAGTCATGCCGGCGTACGCCGATGGGCCGAACGGCGCAACGGTCAGCGCAACGGCTGACGTCATCGCGAATGCGGAGGCCAGCGCTTATCGCAAAGTCTCGTGGCGCCTGCTGCCGTTTCTGGGCGTGCTGTGGGTGCTGGCATGGCTCGACCGCGTGAATATCGGCTTCGCCAAACTGCAGATGCTGGACTCGCTGCATTTCTCCGAAGCGGTGTACGGGCTCGGCGCCGGTATCTTTTTTCTCGGCTACTTCTTCTTCGAAGTGCCCTCGAACATGCTTTTGCAGAAGATCGGCGCGAAGAAGACCATCATGCGCATCACGATCTGCTGGGGCGTCATCTGCATGCTACAGACGACCGTCTCCACGCCGACACAGTTCTATCTCCTGCGCTTTCTGCTAGGCGCCTTCGAGGCGGGCTTCTATCCGGGCGTGATCCTCTATCTCACCTACTGGTATCCCACGCAGCGCCGTGCGCGCGCCTTCGGCACGTTCATGTCGGCATCCGCGATTGCGGGCGTGCTCGGCGGTCCCATCGCCGGCTGGATCATGACGTCGATGGGCGGCTTTCACGGCATGCACGGCTGGCAGTGGCTCTTCATCATCGAAGGCATTCCTTCCGTGCTGGCCGGCTTCTTCGCGTACTTCTACATGACCGACAAGCCCGATGAAGCGCGCTGGCTCACGGCAGATGAAAAGCGCGTCGTGCTCGATGCCCTGCAGCGCGACAACGCTTCGATGGGCGAGCGCGGACACGACTGGCGCTCGCTCGTGACCAACCGCAAGGTGTGGCTGCTCATCGCGATCTTCTTCTGCCTGCTGTGCGCCAACTCCACGCTGACGTTCTGGATTCCGACCATCATCAAGGACGTGGGCTTTATCTCGCCGATTGCCGTGGGCTGGATTGCGGCGGTGGCCTATCTGTGCGGCGCGGCGGGCATGATCTTCAACGGCGCGCGCTCCGACCGGCGCAACGAGGTGCGCTGGCACTTCAGCGGCCCGGCGATAGCAGGCGGCGTGTCGATGGCCGCGCTCGCGCTGTTCATGGGCGTGCCGGGACTGCCCGCCATCGTCTCGCTCATTGCGATGACTCTGGCGCTTGCCGGCACCATGAGCGCCATTCCCGTGTTCTGGCAGTTGCCGAACCGCTATCTGGCGGGCAGCGCGGCCGCTGTCGGCGTGGCGCTGATCAACTCGGTCTCGAATCTCGCGGGCTTCGGCGCGCCGTATGTAATGGGGCTCATCAAAAACGCCACCGGCAAGGTCACGACCGGGCTGTATCTCGTGGCCTTCATCGAAATTCTCGCTGCGGTGCTGGTCATCGCGGGTATCCGCAAGCTTGGCGGCACACAACAAGAGGCATGACATGAGCGACGACACCACCCTTCCCGCCTTCGATGCCCGCCGCCGGCGCTTCGCGCTGCAGTCCATGGCGCTCGGCAGCAGCGTGCTCTTCGCCGGAACCGCGCACGCCGCTGGCATGGAGGCCGCGCCCGCGCCGAATCAGAACACCGGCCCCGTGCAGCAGGACGGCCTGAGTCCGCGCCTGACCATGCATGGACTGGATACCTGGCACGGCACGCCGGCCGCGGGCATGCGCGTGGACCTGTTCAGCATTGAAAACGGCCAGCCGAAACTCATGCAGACGATCACGCTCGCCGCAAGCGGCCGCAGCGAACCGCCGCTTTTGATCGACGAAACCTACCGCGTCGGCACTTACGAACTGCTGCTGCACGTCGACGACTACTTCGCCGAGCGCAAGACCGAGCTGACGACGCCGCTGTTCCTCTCGAAGGTTCCGCTGCGCTTTCGCATCACCGATGCCTCGCAGCGCATCCATCTGCCCGTGCTCTTCGGGCCGTGGAGCTACAACTATTATCGCGGCAGCTAATTCCGTAATTTCGAACAGGAGCATCACGATGGCCGCAGGCATCACCACACACGTCCTCGATGTATCCACCGGCAAGCCCGCTGCCGGCATGCAGATCGAGCTATTCGATACGACCACGCAGCCGCCGACGCTCATCGCGCGGACGCGGACGAATCGCGATGGCCGCACCGACGCGCCGATTTTGCCCGCCGCTCAGGCGCGCGCCGGGAGCTTCGAGTTGCGCTTCTGGGTCGCCGACTACTTTCGCACGCCGGATGTCTTCGCCGATGTCGTTCCCGTGCGCTTCACCGTCTCGGACGCGACACAGCATTACCATGTGCCGCTGCTCTGTTCGCCATGGAGCTTCGGGACTTATCGCGGGAGCTGAACATGGATCGGGGCAAGCACATCCACCTATAATGTCGTTCAGTTCGACCCACCGACGACGCCCCACCTTGAACCAAACTCTGCGAGCATCGTCCCGCGTTGCGCTTCAGCCGATGCCGCTTGAAGCGCTCGTAATTCCAGCGGAAATAGATGGCCGCGACGGCACGAACCGCGAGCTTCGCAAGCACGCGCAAATCGAGGCGGACAGCGACCTCGACGCCATCCGCGCTTGGCTGTCGCGCTTCCACGCAACGAAGACCACCTTCGAGAACTATCGCAAGGAAGCCGAACGCCTTCTGCTCTGGTCTATCGTGACGCTCGGCAAGCCGCTGTCGTCGCTCTCGCACGAGGATTGTCTGCGCTATCAGCACTTTCTCGCCGACCCGCAACCGGCGGCGACATGGGTCGCGGGCGGCGGGCGCAAGCATGCGCGCAGCGACGCGCGCTGGCGGCCGTTTTACGGGCCGCTATCGCCCGCGAGTCAGCGTCAGGCGGTCGTCATCCTGAACGCGCTGTTTTCGTGGCTGGTACAAGCCGGCTATCTCGCGGGCAATCCGCTCGCGCTGTCTCGTCAACGCGCAAAGCATGCCGCGCCGCACATCACGCGTTATCTGGAACCGGCACTTTGGCAGGAAGTGAAGGACACCATCGCGGCCATGCCGCGCGAAACTGACCGCGCTCGCGCCCATGCGTCGCGCGCGCGTTGGCTCTTCACGCTGCTCTACCTTGGGGGCTTGCGTATAGCGGAAGTTGGCGGCAATCACATGGGGCAGTTTTTCGTGCGACGCGATGCGGACGGCACGATGCGCTGGTGGCTCACCATCCTCGGCAAAGGCGGCAAGGAGCGCCTCGTGCCCGCCACGCGCGAGATGATGACGGAGCTCTCGCGCTATCGTCAGCATCTGGGCTTGAGCGCAATGCCCTCGCCCAGCGAAGACACGCCGCTCGTGCTGCCCGTCGGCGCAACGGCCGCGAATGACGGCACGAAGACTTGCGCGCCGCTCACGCGCGCCGCGCTGCATTCCATCGTGAAGGATATTTTTGCGAGCGCCGCGGCCCGGCTTCGCGAACGCGACGGCGCATCCGCGAACGCGGACTTGCTGGAGAAGGCGTCGGCGCACTGGCTGCGTCACAGCGCCGGTTCGCATATGGCGGATCAAAAAGTCGATCTGCGGCTCGTGCGCGACAACCTTGGGCACGCATCGCTTGCCACGACGAGTCTTTATCTGCATATGGACGACGACCGGCGGCACCGCGAGACGGACGAGAAGCATCGCATCGACTGGTAGCGAACGCGTCCGTCTCGCGCGTCATAAGTCGAAGTTTGTCGGCATCAGGATAACGTCGCGAATGGTCACGCCGCGCGGTCGTGTCAGCATGAAGAGAATGGCGTTTGCGACTTCGCTCGCGTCGAGCAAACTGCCCGACTCCTTCGCTTCCCTGAGCTTCTCTTCCGGCCAATCGGCCAGCAATGCGCTGATCACCGGCCCTGGCGAAACCGAGCCGACGCGAATGCCATGCTTGAACACCTGACGCCGCACGGTCTGCACAAAGCAGTTGATGGCCCATTTCGACGACGCATAAACCGGCTCCCACGGTGTCGGAAAATGAGCCGCGAGCGAACTCGTCACGACAATGTCGCCGGTGTTCCTGCCGATCATATGCGGCAGCACGTCGTGCACGTTCTTCATCACGACGTTGACATTGAGATTGAGCATGCGGTCGATGGCGCTCGTGTCGGCATCGACGAGATCGCCGCCCACGTAAGTGCCCGCGTTCGCATGCAGGATGTCGATTTGCCCCGCCATCTCGATGACACGCGGCGCGAGCGTCGCGCAGGCCTTGGGGTCGAGAAGGTCGATGACGAGCGCGAGCGCCGCATCGCCGCGTTCGGCGCAGAGCTTCGTCAGTGCCGCTTCGTCGCGGTCCACCAGCACGACGCGCGCCCCTGCCGCCAGCATTGCATCGGTGCTGGCAAGCCCAATGCCCGAGGCCGCGCCCGTCACCACGGCTACTTTGCCTTCCAGTTCTCTTGCCATATTCGTCGTCCTTGCGTTGACCGTCGTCGCGCGCCGATGAAACGCCGCGCATCAACGAACGATGATTGTGTAGGCCGGGAACACTGTCAAGACTAAAGTCGTTAGCGCCGCACTCAAGCCGCTTCGGCGGGCCACTCGAATGGCTGCAACAAGAGCGTCTTCAAGGCATCGGGCGTGAGCGGACGGCTGTATCGATACCCTTGAATCTCCGAACACGCGTTTTCCTGCAGGAACTTCAGCTGTTGCTCGCTCTCCACGCCTTCGGCGATCACGTTCAGATCGAGCTGGCGTCCGAGCGAAATCACGGCCATGACGATGGCGCGATCGTCGTCGCCGCCCGGCAACTCGCGCACGAACGACTGATCGATCTTCAGACGCGCTATCGGAAAATGCTTCAGCGCCGAGAGACTCGAATACCCGGTGCCGAAGTCGTCGATGGAAAGCTTCACGCCCATTTCCTGCAACCGGCACATGGTCGCGATGGCGCCATCGAGATCCTGCATGATGACGCTCTCGGTAATCTCGAGTTCGAGATACTGCGGATCGAGCCCGCTTTCGTCGAGCGCATGCCGCACGCGTTCCACGAGTTCCTTTTGCAGAAACTGCCGCGCCGATACGTTCACCGCCACCGTCACCGGCGGCAGACCTTCGTCCTGCCACGCCTGATTTTGTCGGCAGGCCGCGTGTAACACCCAGTCGCCAATCGGCAGAATCAAACCCGTTTCTTCCGCAATCGGGATGAAGGTCGCGGGCGAGATCAGGCCTTCGGTCGGATGCTCCCAGCGCAGCAGCGTCTCCACACCGAATACGCGATGCGTCTCCAAATCCACCTGCGGCTGATACACGAGCCGGAACTCGTCGTTGGCAAGCGCGTGGCGCAACTGCTCCTGATAGCGCAGGCGTTCATGCACCTTCTGATTCATGTCCGCCGTGTAGGCCTGGTAATTGTTGCGGCCCATTTCCTTCGCGTGATACATCGCGGCGTCGGCGTTCATGAGGAGCGTGTCGGCGTCGCGGCCATCGTTCGGATAGCTCGCAAGCCCCATGCTGCAGCTCACCTGATAATGCTGTCCCTGCAATTCCGCAGGCTGCAAAATGGTCTGACGCAAGCGCTCGACCATGGCCGTGACGCCCGCGCCGCTCTGATCGTCTTCGAGCAACACGATCACGAATTCGTCGCCGCCCAGACGAACGACCGTGTCCGTGCTGCGCACCGATTGCACCATGCGCGAAGCGACCGTGCGCAGGAGATCGTCACCCGCGCGGTGGCCGAGGCTATCGTTGATGAGCTTGAAGTTATCGAGGTCGATGAAAATCACCGTCACGCCGCGCCCATAACGCTCCGCCTGCAACAGCACCTGCTTGAGACGGTCGCTTAGAAGCGTGCGGTTGGGCAAACCGGTGAGCGCGTCGTGGTTCGCCATATGGCGAATGCGCTCCTCGGCCTCGCTGCGCTGAATCGCGATACCCGCAATGCGCGTCGACAGCGCAACCGCCTGCGATTCCGGCTCGCTCGGATAGTGCTTCTCCTGCATATACAGCGTGATGACGCCGAGCGCGGAGCCGTCGTGCGAGAGCACGGGAAAGGCCCAGCACGACATGACGTCGGCGAGGCCGCAGCGCGCGAGTTCGCGGCTCAGGGCCTCGTCGCGCGCCACGTCGATCACGCATACCGTCTGACGCGTATGAATGGCCTTGCCGCTCAACAACGCATCTTCGTCGATACGCGACTGGCCGACCACTTCGCGGTATCGCTCCGACATGCTCGGCGCCGCGCCGACGCGCAGCCAGTTGCTCGTGCCGTCGCGCAGCAGCACCGCGCAGCGCGACCCGGGAATCTGCGTTTCGAGCACGCTCACCACGCGCACGAGCACTTCTTCGAGCGGCACGCTCTTCGCGATCATTTCGAGGATTCGGCTCTGCTCCTGCCTGCGCGCTTCCGACCGCTTGCGCGCGCTCAGATCGCGCACGATGGCAACGACGCCGTCTTCCACCGGCACCACTTGCCGATGCAGCCACAGCGTCTCGCCATCCGCGCGCCGATACTGCCATTCGTGCTCGCGCACCTGCAGCGTCTCGGCCACCTCGACGAACTCGTCGAAGACGCCGCCGTCGCGCGCGTCGACGAACGCTTCGTCGAGCGTGCTGCCGATCAACCGTTCGCGCGCCACGCCGAGAATCTCGACGCCGCGCCGGTTGGTGCCGGTCAGAATGAACTTCTCGATCTCGCCTGCCGGACCGCGCTCGTCGCGAAACACGAGGAACGCGTCGATGCTCGATTCGGATGCCGCGTAGTAAGTCTGTTGCGCGCGCCGTTCGCGTCGGCGGCTGACAGCGAGTTGCCAGCTCGAACGACTGAGAATGAACGCGATCACGATGACGCCGAGACTCAGCACGCTCGTCCAGATGAAGTCGGCGCGCCGGCGGCTGCGAAAATCGGCGAGTTGTTCGTCCTGGTCGAGACCGACGAGCGCAATCAGCGCGTAGCCGTTCAGTTCGCGCACGCTGGTATAGCGGTGTGCGTCGTTGTCCCACTCATGCACGACCGCGTTGCTGACCGGCGTATCGCGCACCGCGCGCAATGCCGCGTCGGGATAGCGTTGGCCCCACGAGACCGTATCGCCAATCTGCTGCGCACGCACGACGCCGTCCGCGCCCAACACCGCGAGCAGACCATGCTTGCCCATGCGCGCCGTGTCGTAGTTGCTCGTCAGATAACCGGGGTCGAGCGAGAGCATGACCGCGCCGCCGAAGTGTCCCGATGCATCGCGCAGACGGCGACTGAAGATGATCTCCGGCATGTCCGCGTGTTCAAAAGGCGCGACGAGACTCATGTACGGCGCGCGCGCGTCGTCCTGGCGCTGACGTTGCGCGATGAACCACGGCTCGTCGGCCACGCTGAGCGGCATGCCCGAGCGGTTCGACGCGGCGAGCTGACCGTTTGCATCGGCGATAGCGACGCGAAACACGATCGCGGACGGCAGAAGCCCCTGATCGTTGAGGCGCTTGAAGCTTGCGGCGCCGTTCGTCTCGTACGCGAACTGCACGGTCTTGAGCGTCTGGTCGATGGTCGCGAGATTGCGCACCAGTTGCGCTTCGTAGGTATCCGCGAGTTCACGGCCGAGTTCGCTCGCGGCGATTTCGGCGGCCATGCGTTGCGTGTGAACGAGTTGCAGCACGATCACCCAGATGATCGCCAGCAGAAAGACCGCGAATACCGGAATCATCACGTGCGCTTCGAGCGCGCGGCGCATGGCCCGGCGCAGCGAAGGCGGCAAGCGCGCTTCCTGGCTGTCGCCTTGCACGTGCGAAGGCCCGCGCGCCGCGTCCGGTTCGATCAGCCGCTTGATCGCGCGCATCTTGTCGATGTTGAAGATCATGAACGGGCGCGCTTCACGGACGCAGGCTGAGGACGACCTTCACGCTCGCGTCCACATCCTTGCGGTCGATGTAGGCGATGGCGGATGGACGCGCTTGCAGATAACGCTTGACCGCGGCTGCGTCGGCCATCTCGCGCGGCGGTTGCGCGCGGCCAGTGAAGATGAGCTTCGACCAATACGCGCGCAATTGCGACGCCGACTTGCCCGTGCAATCGCGATAGAAATCGGCGCGCAAGGGCGAGTCGTCAGGCAAGTCGAGCGGCACGGCTTCGTCGCCCGAGGGGAATGCGCCCACGCGACCGAGGAAGATATCCGCGATCTGACTTTCGTTGAGCGACGTGAGCGGACTTTTTGCCGATACGACGACCACGACATCCGCCATCGCCGATGACGTGCACATACAAAGGGCCGCGAAGAGCGACGCTGTTCCGATGAGTTTGAGGAGTGGCATGTCGGGCTCCTCAGAAGACGAAGTCGAGCGCGGCGCTGAAGACATTGCTTCCGCTTCCCAACTGATAGCCCGGCTGCTGATTGAGGAACGTGCCCGTCGAATTGGACGGCACCCAGACATGATCGAACTGCACCTTGAGGTCGATATTCTTGACGACATCCCAGCGCGCACCGATGGAAACATCGCGCTGGCCGTTGTTGTAGTTGGGAATGGCGGTGGGCCGGTTGAGCCCGTGCGACTGCGCGTAGGTCGCGAAAAACGTGGCCTTCGCGTAGCGCACGCCGCCCGTGACGTAGCCGCTGATATAGCCAGGCGTCACCTGCTCGACCGTCACGCGTGCAAGTTCGGCCTGCACGAACCACGCGCCTGGATCGTAGGCGGCGGCGATGCTGTAGACGTTCACGGGTTGGTCGGCGAGGAATGGGAGCTTGACCGACGCGTGCTGATAACCGACGTGACCCGTGAAGTTGCCGATCTCCACGGTATCGTCGAAGGCGAGAATGTTTTTGCCCTCGGTGCGGAATGCGCCGGGGTTCACGTGAAAGACCGAGTAGCCGTAGACGAAGCGCACCGTGTTGGAGATGCCGCGCGCCGCGATGCGATAAGCAACGTCGGCGCCGTCGCTATTGGTGAGCGGTTGCGTGTTGTACATCTCGACCGGCAAACGCACCCACGGAAACGCGTAACCGACGTTGCGATATTCCGAGTTCAGAAAGGTGGGCAACTCGATACGGCCCACGCGCACGCTGAAGTCGGGCGTGAACGCGTACTTGACGTTCGCCCATTCGAGGCGCGGCTTGAAGGTGTTGTCGTATTCATGCTGCGAGATCACCTGCACGACGGCCGAGAGCTTGTCCGTGAGGCGCGCGCTCAGTTGCAAGCCGATCTTCGAATCGTTCTCGAAGTCGTACTTGCGTGATGCACCCGCGCCGTTCGGTTCGAGCGGACTGCTCACATAGTCGGCGGTATCGAGAGACGAATGCGTCATGCCGAGCGTGCCGAAGCCGCTGAGCGTGAACATTTTGGGAGCATCGTCGGCGCGCGCGGTCATCGAGGCGAAAACGCCTCCGAGAAGAACCGCGACGCGTGCGATGCGTGCCAGCCGGTGTTCGAAAAAGATCATGTGACGAGCGACGAAGGCTTCTGATGGATGGACTCAGTTAAGCCTCCTTTAACGGCACGGATGGGTGCGGCTTTATCGTTTTCGAGCGACGATTTCGCTTGGGAATAGGGGATTTTCAGGGATTCGGCGGATGTCGAATTTTCGTTCAGCATCTCCCGCAGGCCAGTCGGTAAGGCTTGCTGGACAAGCGGTTCAACGGTTTGCCTGCACCACTGCGTTCGTTTGGCATGAGTGCATCCGCACGATGCTAACCTTGCCCCATGCAACTCATCCGCGAAGGGAATGACGATGAACCGCACCGAGTACGAACAAGCCCTCGCCCAACTGGTTGGCGCCGCCGAACTCGTCGTCTCTGGAATGCCTGAAGACCAGAAGATGAGCGCGTTCCAGTCGCTCGCGTTCTTTCGTTTGCGGCAGCATCGACTGATAGAAACGACTACACCGCTGATCTCGAACGACGAGCTTTTCAAAGACTCCGCGATGGCCGCGCTGACGATGGCAGGCCGCAAGGAATTTCTCGCGGCCGCCGCGCTTCTGGAGCAGGCGCGCTCGTTGATGTCGAATTAGGGCAACGCAGACGCATCGGGCCTGCCGAGCGCGCAACTTCGTACCCGGCCTGACGGCGCTAAAAAAACAAAAAGCGCCGTGCGCGAGGAGAAGCGCACGGCGCGGAAATCGCTCGTCCCGGGGGTGGAAGAGCGTGGCAACAGAATGAATTCTAGCTACGTCCGGGAAATTCGAAGTCCCGATAAACGGACGAATTTCCCCGTAATTCCCGGAATCGGCACGGCAGCGGCATTTTTTGCCTGGTCAGGGGCACGGGCCTTCGCTCTCCTTTCCCGGCATCGGGCGGTTGGCTGCGGGCTGATCGCGGAAATGATCCGGAAACGCCTTGCCGATTAGCGCGTCGTAGTCGGCGGGGTCCGAGGAAACAATGGCATGGAGCATCTTGATGAACGCGTTGCCATCGGCGAGATTTTCGACGATGACACGTGCCGTACGCAGTGAAATGGCTTCCTCAAGTGGCTTTTCGTTGCCGTCTTCCAGCAGAAAGCGGAAGCGGTGGATCTCGGCGGCGGAGCCATGCGGCTCCTCGTGCGAAACAATCGTGGCTTTCATAATCGATGACAGGTAGATCCAGGCATCGAGCATTCAGCAAAAACCGCTCCTTACAAGGCTGGGCGGGCGCGACGAGGCGACCGCCGCCCCTTTGTCGACTCTTCAATGGCAATACAAATCGTTCTGTGCGTTGAACATTTCGAACGCAAGGCGAGTGGCCTGATCCTGCCGCACGGTGGTGAACCAGCGCTCGCGCCGCCACCCGTTCACCGTCCGTTCGATGAACGCCGCGCTCGCGATATCGCCGCCGCGCGATGCGATGAACGCCGGCGCGGGCGCAACCGCGCCCGGCAGCGTCCGGTAGTACGACCAGTCGGCTTGCTTGAGGAGCGCGCGCACGACGAGTTCGTCGTCCACGAGCGCGGCGCACTCTCCCGCCTGAAACGCGAGCAATGCGTCAAGCGGCCTGTCGAAGCTCTGCAATGCCGCCCGATACCGATGCGCGGCGCGCGCCGCAAACGGACTTTCGCGCGACGCGCAGATCGAGCGGCCTTCGAGATCGCGCCAGTCCTGAATGTTGCCGTGCCGAAGAACGAGCGCAACGCCTCGCCCCGAAGCGTAGTTGCCGGGCGCAAAGGCAACGGACGCATCCGGCGAAAACGCCAGCCCGGCGATGGCGACATCCGCGCGACCGTCTTGCACGGCGTGGCGCGCATCGGCTTGTTCGGCTAACACGAGTTCGACGGGCAGTCCGGCGCGGCGCCCGAGTGCCTCGGCGAGCGCGGCGGAGTATGCCTCGGGTGCGCGCACGGAACGGTCGACGTGGCCGACGGTCAGGATAGGCGCGGGTTGGGACGGCACGGCGACGATCAGCTTGCCGCGTGCAAAGGCGGCGGCGAACGGCCGGTCATCGGCGAGTGAATTGCGCCAGCTTGCGCTCAAGGGCGACAACAGGAACGCGGCGAATAACGCGACTGCCGCAAGCGGCATCCACAGCCGCCAGCCGCCTTCATGCGACGCCGCTTGTCCGGCTCTAGCCATTCTGTGCGAGGCCCACACGCCAGCGCAGCAAACGCCGTTCGAGCAGTGAGAGGCTCTTGTTGATCAGAAGGCCGAACAGCGCGAGCAGCACGATGCCCGCATACATGTCGGGAATCTGGAACGTCTCCTGAGAGTTGAGCGTGTAGAAACCGAGACCCGAGCGCGCGCCGATCATCTCTGCCGCGACGAGCGCCGTGATGCTGTAGGCGCCCGCGAGCCGGATACCGGTCAGTATCTCGGGCAACGCGGCGGGCAACACGACCTTGGTGAAGATGAAGCCTTGCCCCGCACCCATGGAACGCGCGCAATCGATGAACACGCGTTCGACTTGCTTCACACCAGAGATGGTGTTGAGCAGCACGGGCCAGAACGCCGCCCATACGATGATCGCGATCTTCGACGATTCACCGATCCCGAGAAAGAGCATGAACACCGGAAAGAGCGCGAACGCGGACACTTGCCGCAGCAGTTGATAAAGCGGATCGACAATGCGCTCTGCGCGCCGGAACCACCCGAGCGCGAATCCACACACCACGCCGCCGACAACGGCCAGCAAGAGCCCGCTAAGCGAGCGCAGCGCGCTTGCGCCGAGGTGCTTCCACACTTCGCCGCTATCGACGAGATGCGCGATGGCAACCGCCACTTGCGAAGGCGGACTCAGATACGCCGTGCTCACGACACCGAGCCGCGGCAACAACTCCCACAGCAGCACGAAGACGATAAGCGCGATGGATCGTTCGAAGGCCATGGAAAGCCGAATGCTCCGCCGCGGCGCGGCCGTGCGAACCCTGGGCGATTGTGCCGTTTGCGGCGTTTGCGGCGCGATCAGGCCCGGCAGCTTGCGGATGGTGTTTTGCTCAGGCACGGAATGCCCCCGTGTTCAGTTCATCGTGCTGCTCGCGCGACGGAACAAGCGCTTCGCCGAGTTCCAGACTCAGGCTTGCCCATGCACGCTGCCGCAACGCCATGAAAGCGGCGGAATGGCGCAAAGAGGCATCGCGCGGACGCGGCAAGTCGATATCGATAATTTCCTTCACGCGGCCCGGCCCGCGTCCCATGATGGCCACGCGATCCGCGAGAAAAATCGCCTCGTCGATGCTGTGCGTGACGAACACGACCGTCTTTGCACTTTGCTCCCAGATGGCGAGCAACTCCTGCTGCAACGACTCGCGGGTTTGCGCATCGAGCGCGCCGAAGGGTTCGTCCATCAACAGTATCTCGGGACCATAAGCCAACACGCGCGCAATGGCCACACGCTGGCGCATGCCGCCCGATAGCTGATGCGGATAGTGATCGGCGAAGTCGAGCAGCCCGACGAGACGCAAAAAACGTTCGGCTTCGCTGCGTCGTTGCACGGCTTTCACGCCGCGAATCTCGAGCCCTGTCTCAACGTTCTTGCGCACCGTGCGCCACGGAAAGAGCGCGTAGCCCTGAAACACGACGCCAAGCTTTTGCCGCGCGGCGCTGACAGGTTCGCCATCCACGGTAATCTCGCCCGCTGTCTGCGGCACGAGGCCGGCAAGAATGCTCAGGAACGTCGACTTGCCGCAACCGCTCGGTCCGAGCACGGCGAGAAACTCTCCCTCGCGCACGCTCAGATCGAAGTTATCGAGCACCGTGAGGCTCGAACCTGTCGCCTCGTTTTCATAAGTGAGGCCGAGGCCACGCGCGACGATCTTCCCGCTCATGACGGATTGCCCTGCGCATGCGTGCTGGCGCTCGCTTGCGACGACTTGCCAGCGTACGGGTTGTAGTCGTTCGTGTAGACATCCTTGACTGCAACCTTGCCCTTCGGGATCTTGCCGGCCTGTTCGAGAATGTCGATGTAGTACTGGATCGGCGGCTCGGTTACGACGAGGTCCTTCACATAGGCATAACGCTCGACCAGCTTCACGTCGATACCCAACCGCTCCGCCGTAAGCTGACGCGCTTCGTCAGGGTGCGTGTTGACCCAGTTCCCCGCCTTCGCGATAGCCGTGACGAAGTCCTTCACCGCTTGCGGATGCGCCCGCGCAAACGCGCCATTCACGCTATACGGCGCCATTCCGCCGAGGCCACCGTCTTCGTCCCAATCGCTCCATAACTTGTGCAATTGCGGATCGGCTTCCGCCGCGCCGGAAAACGGCGGGTGAATGATGGCGATATCCACGTTCTTCGTTACGAGCGCTTGCTGTGACTGATTGTCGGGCATGACGAGCCAATTCACCTTCGAGACATCCACGCCATGCTGCGACAAGTACTTCTTCGTCACGAACTCCGCGCATGCGCCGAAGCTGTTGAACGCCACCGTCTTGCCTTCGAAGTCCTTTGGTCCGCGAATACCCGAATCGGCGCGGGAGAAATACTTCATGTGCGGTGCATCGGGCAGCGTCTCGCCGCCAGCCGAGACCACCTTGATGTCCGCGCCGCTTGCAATGGCCGAGATGACGAGCGGCACCATGCGCGTGCCGAAGTCGATCTCGCCCGTGCCGACGAGCGGAATGATCTGCGGTGCGGAGATTTTGCCGACGTACTTGGGCCGCGTGCTCGTGTTCTCGAAGTAGCCGAGCTTGTCGGCGAGATAGACGAGGTCGAACGCGGGGTTGTCGGGATATTTGAAGTAGGTGATTTCCTGCTTCGCCGACTTGTCTACCAATGCCGACGAGCTCTGTACTTTCTCGGTGTCCGGCTTGCAGCCGCTTTGCAGAGCGAGTACGGCAGCCGCGCAAGCCGCGACGAGAATCTTTCCGGCGCGACGGGGCCGGCGGTGCAAAAGGGACGCCATCATGATTTCCGCTGGGAGAGCACGGTTAGAGGCGGTGCTGGATTCAAACCAGCACCGTACTCCGCGATTCTCACTCAGCAGTCACGACGCGCAAACCAACAAAACATGCTTTGTTTAGATGGCAGCGTTCGAATACTTCAAGACTTTTGGCCGCGCCCCGTCTTCGCTTGCAATTCTTCGATCTTGAGCGAGGCATCCGCTTTCGTCAGCGACGGGTCGAACTCTTCTTTCGCTTCCTCTGAAAGCGTCTTCAGATAAGAAGCCTGCGCGCCCGTCATCTTTTCGTCCCCCGTGACCCAATCGCTCGGGTCTTTTTCGGCATTCGATGTCGGGTGCGACTTCGGGTCGTCGGAAGGGCCGGCTTGTGCATTGGTATCGTCGATGGTTTTATCGTTCATGGCGCAATCCTCTTGGCGTGGTGACATATAGAGGTCTGGCGCAAGGAGCGTGCCGCATCAGGTCACGTTCAGTTCGATCAGGCGCCCCAGCCGCGCCGATTCCTCCACGGCGAGCGTTGCCGCAAGCGTGCGTGCGGCGTCGTGTCCGTCTATGACGGGACGCACCGAACCTCTCACGACATCGACGAAATGTTCGAGCTGGTTTGCATACGTGTTCTCCTCGGGCACGGCAAGTCGCGCATCGTGAATAGGCTGGTCGCGTCCCTTCGCGCCTTGATACGACCACAGCGTCAGGTCCGGCATGGTGACCGCGCCGTCTGTGCCCGCGAAAAAATGCGTGGGCACGGGACGATAAGCGAAGAGTTCACGGTCCTCGCCCGCTGCCGTGTCCCAGCCCCAAGGCGTCGCGGTCGTGTCGGAGAGACTGATGTTGGCAAGCGCGCCATTCGCGAGTCGCAGCGTGCAGGCCGCCGAGTCTTCCACGTCGAAACCGCGCACCTTGTTCGACGATACCGCCTGCACCGACACGATCTCGCCGCAGATGAACCGCAGCAAGTCGATCTCGTGAATCAGGTTGATGAGAATAGGACCGCCGCCTGGCTGTCTGCGCCACGGCACGTTGAAGTAGTCATCGGGCTTGTACAACAGGCACATGATGTTCGCCATGACGAGCGTGCCGATCTTTCCGCTTGCCACGGCTTCCTTCGCTGCACGCACTACCGGATTGTGCCGCCGATGATGCCCGACGAGCATGGCAACGCCCGCTTCCTTGGATGCATCCGCGAGCGCGTTTGCAGATTCGAGATCGTCTGCAATGGGCTTCTCCATCAGCACGGGAATTTTTCGTTCGATAAACGCGAGTCCCACTTCGAGATGGGTGTGATTGGGCGTGCACACGATAGCCGCGTCGATACGTTCGTGCTTCAGCAACTCGCGGTAATCGGCATAAAGCGGCACGGACAACGACGCCGCATAACTCGCCGACCCGAGCGATGGATCGGCGATAGCCACGAGCCTGCACGACTCGTTACGCGCGATCTCCTGAACGTGACGCCGGCCAATCACGCCCGCGCCGATAACGGCTATTCCGATCTTCTCCATGTATCCAACCTTATGATCTATCACGATGAGGTGTGTTGCCGCAGGAATGGCACGAGGTCATGCAAGACTTCCTCGTGCGATTCTTCCGGTTGCAAATGGCCGCCGCCGATGCCGCGTCCGCTGACTTCATCGGCCCATGCGCGCCAGATTTCGATTGGCGTATGAGCCTGCCCTTTACGCTCTTCCAGGCTCCAGAGAACCATGACGGGACACACGAGCTTGCGGCCCGCCGCACGATCCGCGCTGTCGTGCGCCGAGTCTTCATCGGCTGCCGCGCGATAGTCCTCGCACATTGCATGGCGCACGTCCGGGTTGCGAAAGGCGCGGCGATAGGCATCGAGTGCGTCGCTATCCATGCGTTCGAGGCCGCCTGCCATCTTGCCGAGCGCGCGTTCAATGAAGGCGTCGGGATCGGCGGCGAGCATGCGTTCAGGCAAGTCAGCCGGCTGCGCGAGAAAGAACCAGTGCCAAGCGTTGACGGCGAAGGCTTTATTCACGGATGCGAACGCGTCGATGGTCGGCACCACCGTCAACGAGGCATACGCCGCCACACGCTCGGGATGATCCAGCGCCAGCCGATAACCCGCGCGCGCGCCGCGATCGTGTCCGACGACAGCGAAGCGCTCATGACCGAGTGCGCTCATGAGTTCAACGAGAGCGTGCGCCACGCGCCGCTTGGTCCAGCGTTGTTCGTGCGCGAGCGTGACACTTGCGCCATAGCCGGGCAGGTCGGGCGCAATCACCGTGTAGAAGCGCGCAAGCACAGGCGCGATATAACGCCAGACGAAATGCGTCTGCGGATAGCCGTGCAACAACAACACAGGTGGGCCAGAGCCGCCAATCATGCCGTTGAAGTGCACATCGCCCGCCGTGACATCCAGCTTCGAAAATCCTTCGAACCATTCATTCGCAGCTTGATTCATGGCTCATCCTTGCAATGACTTGCCGTTCCAGTCGAACGATGCAGGCAAGCCAAGGAAGGACGCGGAAATGGGCATCGCGTAGTTCATCATGTTGCGTCCGTGATGAACCTTCAGACCGTGTGCCTGAGCCGCCTTCAACAGAGCCGTCATTCGCGGTTCCATGATTACATCGGCGACGACTGCGTGCGGTGCAAGTTCATCCAGCGCGAAGGGCAATGGGTCATGCGCATGCAAGCCAACGGGCGTTGCATTAATGGCGAGACCGATACCGCGCATATCCGGCGTGCCGGCTTCGATGCGCGCATCGCTGACCGAGGCGATGGCATCGGCCAATTCGCGCGCACGCTCGGTGTCGATATCGAAGATAGTCAGGCTCGCGATTTTCTCCAGCCCGACCGACCAGCCGATACTGCGCCCCACTCCACCGCAGCCATGCATATAGACGTGCGCGCCTTCCAGACGCACGCCATCCGCCTGCAGGCCCGCGACGAAGCCCGCGCCATCCACGTTGTCGCCTTCCCATCCGCCATCCGCGCAGCGCCGCAGCAGATTGATCGAGCCGATGCGCTCGGCGCGCTCCGTGAGCGTATCGGCATGACGCATGGCGGCCACTTTATGCGGCATGGTGAAGATGACGCCGTCCACGTTCGCAATGGCCTTGGTGCCGGCGAGCGCGGCATCGAAGTGCGCGCTATCGACATCGGCGGGCAGCATCAGCGCGTTGATGCCGTAGCGCTTCATCAACGTGCTCCACACGACAGGGGCGCGCACATGCGCAATCGGCGAGCCGAAGATATGGAAGAGGCGCGTGAGCGCGTCGGCGGGTGCATCGAGCCTCAGCCTTTCCTCGGTCAAACCGGATGATGTCGTCGTCATGGCCTTCTCTTGTGTGTCGAACGCCGTCATGCGCCGCGCTCCTGTCCGCTTAGCGGCTTCGCCGTATTGGCGCGCTCTTGCGTCGCTTCTTCGCGCAGGCGTTCGTATTCGTGTTTGGGGACCGGCACCGCATCGCGCCGGCCAAGATCGTTCATATGGATGCGATACGTCTCGCGCGCCGAGTATGTCGCGAACGCGGACAACACCGTGATGCCGAACGTGATACCGCCAACGATCAGCCAGATGTTTTGCGAGCCGGGCGGCGCGACCGTCGTGAACAGCGCCGGCAGCAGCGCCGAAATGGCGACGCCCACGTTCTGCGAAATGGCCATCGACGTCACGCGCATGCGCGTTGGAAAGAGCTCGGGATAGAAGCTCGGATACACCGCGTTTTGCCCCTGATACACGAGGCCCCACATCAGTATCGACAAAACGATGGCGAGCGTCACGCTATGAATGCTGATGGCATAGAGATACGCAAACGAAAGCAGCCCGGAACCGACCGACCCGACGATGATCGGCAGCCTTCTGCCCACTCTGTCCGACAGACGTCCCCAGTAAGGAATGACGATCATGGCAGCGACATTGCCGAGCACCGGAATCCACAGATAAAGGCTCTTGCTGAAGCCGATGCCATAGGCCTGCTGCACCGCATACGCGCCGCCGAAGATGGTCGTGACCACGGGAATGACGTTCATGATCGACATGCACATCACGCGCAGCATGTCGTCCCAGCAATGCCTGAACGCGAGCTTGACGGGCGCATGCGGCACCGCGCCACGCTCGCCTTCCTGCGCGAACGCGGGCGTCTCGCGCACCTTGCGTCGAATGAAGTAACCGGCGACCAACACGAGCGCGCTCATCAGGAACGGCACGCGCCAGCCCCATGAATTGAAGGCGTCCTCGCGCATGAAGTGACTCAGCGGCAGGAACACGGCGGCCGCGAGCAATTGCCCGGCGGTGACGCCTTGCATGCCGAAGCTGCCGTAATAACCGCGCCGCCCGAACGGTGCGTGTTCGAGAATCATGGAACTCGCGCCCGAGATTTCGCCCGCCACCGCAAAGCCTTGAACGAGCCGCAGCACGACGAGCAACGCGGGCGCCCACAAGCCGACCTGATCGTAAGTGGGCAGGAACGCGACGGCCATCGTCGAGAAGCCCATCAGAAACATGCAGACGAGCAGGACCGACTTACGACCGTGCGTATCGCCCCAATGCCCGAGCACGACCGCGCCGATAGGACGCGCAACGTAGCCGATGCCGTAAGTCGCGAGCGACGCGGCAATCGCCACCTTGGGATCGCCCTTCGGAAAGAAGATCTGCGGAAAGATCAGCGCCGCGGCCTGCGCGTAAATGAAGAAGTCGTAGTACTCGAGCGCCGAACCGATCCAGCCGCTCGCGGCCGCCAGTTTCGACTGATGCCGTCCGTGCGGCTCATGGTCTGCTGCGTTGGACATCGATGTCTCCATTGGTGATGTAGGTGCGTTCTCATCCGTATTTTCGTTCCATCTTAGAAACTCACATCGAAGCCTGTCAACGCGTTTTCACGCACAATTCCCGTATGAGAACAAACTAGGGATAGTCCCTACAAAGCCCAGATAACGCTTGACGGCACGGCCTGCGCTCACTCACCATGGAAACCACTTTCCATATGAGAACACGAGGTCACACAATGAACGAGACACTGCTGGAACGGCTGGCGATACGCGAGGCAATCGAGAATTGGGCCGTGTGGCGCGACGCGGGCGACTGGGAACGCTTCGCCACGCTCTGGCATCCCGAGGGCGTGATGATGGCCACGTGGTTTCAAGGCACGGGGCCGGAATTCATCCGCGTGACACAAGAAGGCTGGGCGCGCGGCGTCAGTATTCTTCACTTCCTCGGCGGCACGGCTATCGATCTCGAAGGCACACGTGCCATTGCGCAGACGAAGATGACCATCTCGCAGCGCGGCGAGGTCGAAGGTCATCGTTGCGATGTCGTCTGCACCGGGCGCTTCTATGACTTCTACGAGAAAGTGGACGGCAAGTGGCTCTTGCGCCTGCGTCAGCCTATCTACGAGAAAGACCGTCTGGACCCCGTCGAAACGGGTGTGCGGCTCGAACTCGATCCCGAGATACTCGGGCTCTTTCCCGAGGGTTACCGGCATCTCGCGTATATTCAGACGAAGATCGGCTACAAGGTAAAGCGCGACATGCCGGGACTAACCGGTCCCGTGGTCGAAGCGCTTTATGCGCGTGGCCGTGCGTGGCTCGATACAGGCACGCTGTGATGAACGCCGTGGCAACAGAGTTCGTTTATAACGCGTTGCCCGCCCGCGTGATCTTCGGTGCGGGCCGGCGCTCGGAGACGGCCGCCGAAGCCGCACGGCTCGACTGTACACGTCCACTCATCGTGACGACGCGCGAACAGGCCGCATTGGGCGATGCCATCGCGCAGCAGTTCGATCCGGAATCGACACACCGTTTCGCCGATGCCACCATGCACACGCCCTGGGACGTCACGGCGCGCGCCTTGCAAGCCGTAGACCGCGCGCACGCCGACTGTGTGATCGCAATTGGCGGCGGCTCGGCGGTCGGTCTGTCCAAGGCCATTGCATTGCAGACGGACCTGCCGCAGATCGTGCTGCCTACCACGTATGCGGGCTCCGAAGTCACGCCGATCATCGGCGAGACGCGTGACGGCGAGAAACGCACACAGCGCACGCTCAAGGTGCTGCCCGAAATCGTCATCTACGATGTCGAGCTGACCTTGAGTCTTCCCGTTGCGATGAGCGCGGCAAGCGGGCTCAACGCCGTCGCGCATGCGGTCGAGGCGCTCTATGCCATGGACGGCAATCCGATCACATCGCTGATGGCGGAGGAAGGTATCGCGTCGCTGGCGGCGGCGTTACCCGACGTGGCGCGCGCGCCCGAATCGATCGACGCAAGACGCACCGCGCAATATGGCGCGTGGTTGTGCGGCACGTGTCTGGCTTCGGTCGGCATGGGTCTGCATCACAAGATCTGCCATGTGCTTGGCGGCGCATTCGATCTGCCGCACGCGCAGACCCATGCCATCATGATCGCGCATGTCGCCGCTTTCAACGCCGATGCCGCCGCGCCCGCAATGAAGCGCATTGCCCGCGCATTGAACGCGGAGCATGCGTGGACCGGTCTCCACGATCTCGCGGCATCGCTTGGCGTGCCGCGTTCGCTCGAAGCGATCGGCATGCCTGAAGCGGGCATCGATCACGCAATCGACCTCGTCACGCGCAACGCCTATGCAAATCCGCGCGCGCCCGAAAGCCGACCGCTTCGCGCCATGCTCGAACGCGCATGGAAAGGCCTGCCGCCCGCGCTGGTCGAATAAGGACACTCGATGCGAAATTTCAACGAAGACAACATCACGCAAGCCGTGCTCGAACGCTTGAGCGGTTGCGAGAACGAACGGACGCGGCAAATCAGCGAGGCACTCGTCCGGCATCTGCATGCGTTCGTGAAAGAGATCGAACCCACCGAAGCGGAATGGGCTGGCGCTATCGACTTTCTCACGCGCACGGGTCAGATGTGTTCGGAGACGCGCCAGGAATTCATCCTCCTCTCCGATACGCTTGGCGTGTCCATGCTCGTCGATGCGCTCAATCATCGCTTCACGGGCAACGCCACCGAGACCACCGTCCTCGGGCCGTTCTATGTCGAAGAGGCGCGCGATCTTCCGCTGGGCGCGAGCATTTCGCATGCATCGGACGGGCCGGCAATGATCGTGGAAGGCAGTGTGTCGGATCAACATGGCGAGCCGATTGCGGGCGCGTTGATCGAGACATGGCACGCGGACGAGCACGGCTTCTACGACGTACAACGCGAGGCGGGCCTGACCGCGCTCGACATGCGCGCCCGTTTCCACGCCGATGAAAATGGACGTTTCTGGTTCCGTTCGATCGTGCCCGCCTTCTATCCGATTCCGAACGATGGCCCTGTAGGCAAGATGCTCGATGCGCAAGGACGGCATCCTTACCGGCCGGCACATGTGCATTTCAAGGTCAGCGCGCCGGGCTTCGAAACCATCGTCACGCACGTGTTTCTTGAAGGCGACCGCTATCTGGATTCGGATGTCGTGTTCGGCGTGAAGGATGGCCTGATCGCGCGACTCGACACGATAGAAGGCAGCAAGAGCCCGGCCGGACATGAAGTCACGCCTGGCACGGCCCTCCTTGCTTACCCCTTTGTTCTGCCCGCAAAGCGCTAAAGACTCACGAATACGACAATGCATAAACTGTCCTTGCATCACCTCACCATGCTGGATGCGCATCCGCTGCAACTCGTCGATGCCGCGCACGCCGGTGGCTTCGACTATTACGGCTTGCGCGTCGTGGCGCCCACGGCGGCAGATAGCATCGTCGATGTCGCGGGCAATCCGGCGCTCATCCGCGAGCTCGCCGCGCGCATGGAGGCGACGGGCGTTCGCCTGCTCGATATCGAAGCCATCTGGCTGCAAGAGAGCACGAACATAGACCTTCTCTTGCCCGCGCTCGAAGCGGGGCATCGGCTTGGCGCGAAGCATGTGCTTACCGTTGGCTTCGATCAGGACCGCGAGCGTCTCATGCGCAACTTTCGGGCGCTGTGCGAAGCGGCAGCACGCTTCGAAATGACGGTTGGCCTGGAGCTGATCACGTATTGCGCCATCGGCACGCTGGACGATGCGCTCGCCACCATCCAGGCAAGCGGTCAGCCGAACGCGCGGCTTTTGATCGATGCCTTGCAGTACTTCCGCTCGGGCGCGAAGGTTGAGGACATCGATAGTATCGACCCCGCGCTTATCGAATACATGCAGATTTGCGATGGACCGCGTGCCTCGCCGGTTGCAGTGGCCGACCGGCGAAACGAAGCACGCACCGCGCGTTTGCTTCCCGGCGATGGCGAACTTCCGTTGCACGATGTGCTGGTCAAGCTGCCCGCCGACCTGACGCTCGCCGTCGAAGCGCCCACGCTCGCATTGCGCGGACAACCATTCGATGAGCAAGCACGCACGATCATGTCGAGCATGAAGCGCTTCCTTGCAAAAGCGCAGTAACTCTATTCCGCGAGATATTGACGCTGGATGCGCACCGCGGATGCCTTGAGTATCGCAATCGACCGCTCGCCTATTTCCGGCGAGTAACGCACGGCTGGTATCGCGAGATTGAGCGAACCGAGCGGGAACCCGGTGGACGACAAAATGGGCACGCCAAGACCCACGATGCCCGGCGTGAATTCTTCGAGCGAATGAGCGAAGCCGTTTGCACGCACGGATTCCAACTCGTTCAGCAAGGCTTTCTTGGTGCCGATGGTGTTCTTCGTGAAGCGCTCGAACGACACCGAGCGCATGTATTCGGCGCGCATGACATCGGGCAGGAAGGCGAGTATTGCCTTGCCGCCCGATACCGCATACAAGGGGGCGAGATCGCCGAGCCGCATATGCGATTGCAGGCGCTGCTGACTCACGACCGTTGCAACGACTTCGACCTGCTCGCCCTTGAGCTGATTGAGCGCGCACGATTCCGCCGTTTGCTGCGTGATATCGCCGAGGACCGGCTCGGCGCATGCAATCAAACTGCGCAACTGATTCGACTGCTGCGCGAGTTTCAAAATGGCATCGCCCAGCCGATACCCCTTCGTTTCAGGCACGAAACGCAGATAGCCGCGATCCGTCAGATTGCGGATGAGCTTGGTGAGACTGCTCTTGGGAATGTCGAGCGCCTCGGCGATCTCCGCATGCGACATCTCGCGGCCCCAGCGCGCGAGCAACTCGAAGAGATCGAGTGTGCGGTCCGCCGATTTGACCGTGCTGCTGGCTTCGATTTCCTCACGACGCATGCGCTGCTCCTCGTTCATATAGAGGAACAGTTTAACTGCGCCGTGCTTCGTGTCAAGAATTCACACCGTAAAGTGCAGATTTTTATTCACGAGTGGGAACTTTTCATTTGTTCGATACGGAATCGACGAACGCACCAAGATCGTTATCGAATCGCTTCGGCTCCTCGATGAAAGGCGCATGGCCCGACTTCGCATACAGCACGCTCCGCAGGTTCGGGTTGATCTGACGCGCCCGCGCGATAGCCGGTTGCGCCTTGACGAGCGGATCGCGCGCGCCGTAGATCAGCAGCACCGGAACCTGCGCCTGACCGAGACCATCGGCGGCCGCTACGCTCATCGACTGAACAGCAGCCTGCATGTCCCACGAAGCCATCGCGGCGTTGGCGAGCAGGCGCTCGAACGTGACCTTGTCCGGCTGCGTGTCGAAGCAAAGGCTCAGGAAGGTGCGCTCGCCGTCGAGATGCGTCTTGAGATCGGCCGATGTCATGTCGCGATAGACATCGGGATGCGCCACGATCTGCTCGGGCGTAAGCTCGATCACACCATCCACATACACGGCGCCCGCGATCTTGCCGTCACCATAGGCCGCCAGATAGTTCGAGATGACCGCGCCGCCGAGCGACCAGCCAACGAGCACCGGCTTCCTTGCATGCGACGTTTCGATGACTGTTGCAAGATCGTCGGCCCAGCGGCGGCCGTCGGTATAGGCATCGGCATTCGTGGGCTTGCCTGAGCGACCGTGGCCGCGCATGTCGTAAGTGATGAGACGGTAGCCCTTCAGTCGCGCGCTTTTCACCTGCGCATCCCAGTTCAGGCGGCTGCCCAGCAGTCCATGAATGAGCACGACGGCGGGGCCGTCCGGGTTGCCGGATTCCTGCACGGCGAGCGCGACGCCATCCGGTGCATTGACGGTATAACTTTTTTCTTCCGCGAACGCAGCGGGCGATACGGCGCTCAACGCGCCCGTCGCGATCAACGTGGAAATAAGGTAACGAACCATGCGAAAAGACACGATGACACTCCTCATTCATTCGAAAGTCCTGAGTCTCGCGCCTCACACTAGTGTCAGGGTCAAGCGAAAAAGTGCTAGTCTTTTTGCATGACACGATCCGCTGAACACACGCTACTGACTATAGGCGAGCTATCTCGCGAAACCGGCGCGAGCGTTCGTTCGATTCGCCACTACGACGAGCATGGCTTGCTTACTTCGGTTCGCGCGAGCAACGGCTATCGCGTGTTCCCGCACGCGGCCATCTCTCAGGTGAGGCAGATACAGCGCATGATCGCGACCGGCTTCAGCCTCGCCGATATCCTCGCTTTTCCCGACTGCATGCGCCTGATCGAAGGCGCGGTGGCGTGTCCGGAGACCACCGCATTACAACGCGAACGCCTGGTGTCGATAGAGCGTCAGATCGCCGATCTGGAACGGCGCCGCGCGCGTCTGCTCAAAACCTTGAACGAAGGCGTCGTGCCGCCGCTGGATTGAGCTTTTTTGCCGTGGTCAACTGTCGGCTTGTTCAACCGACCGGCCATCCGGGCAAAGGAGTCGTCATGCAATCGCAGATTTCGCAGTTGTCGCGTTCCACGCTGACCGAACATATCGTCGATGCCAAGGCGCGCAAGGGACTCACCTACGCCGAACTCGCGGAAGGAACGAGCCTCAGCGTGCCCTACGTGACAGCCGCGCTTCTCGGCCAGCACCCGTTGCCGGAGCAAGCGGCAAAGAGCGTGGCGGACAAACTCGAACTCGGCGACGACGCCGCCGCGCTGCTTCAGACCATTCCCCTGCGCGGCAGCATTCCGGGCAACGTGCCGACGGACCCGACCATCTACCGCTTTTATGAAATGGTGCAGGTGTATGGCACGACGTTGAAGGCGCTCGTGCACGAGCAATTCGGCGACGGAATTATCAGTGCGATCAACTTTCGTATCGACATCAAGAAGGTGGAAGATTCCGAAGGCGGATCACGCGCCGTGATCACGCTCGACGGCAAGTTCCTGCCGTACAAGCCGTTCTGATCCTTCACGTCATGGCGCTGGCGCGTTGTGCACACAGCGGCGCGCCTTGCATAACCCTGCGACCATTCTCACCATAAACGCGGTGCCATGAGTCAGACGGCACAAGGCTTTGGCGGCGACATACGCGTTTGCCCCAGCGTTGACCTGCGCTATATCCGTCCGTATATTTTGCGCAGCCGGGCGCCATAACGAATCACAAGATCGCCCGCGCATCCCCCATGTCAAAGGTGACGCCGCATGATGTCCAGGGAAAGCATCGACTCCCATATGATCCGCGTTCTGCATACGCTCCTCACGGAGTCGAGCGTCTCGGGCGCCGCCAAGCTGCTCGGGCAATCGCAGCCGACTGTGAGCATTGCGCTGCGCAGGCTGCGTGAAATGACGGGTGATCCGCTTCTAGTGCGCAGCGGCAGCCGCATGGTGCCGACGAGTCATGCGCTCACGCTGATCGAGCCTGCCGCGCAGGCGCTCAGTCATATCGACGCGATCCTTCATCCCAACACCGAATTCGATCCGGCGTCGAGCAACTGCACGTTTCGAATCGGCTCGCCGGATTATCTCGATGTGTTCTTCGTGCCCGCCGTGATCGACGCGTTCCATCAAGCCGCGCCATCCGCGAAGCTCGAATTCAAACATCTCATGATGGTCGATGGCGGCTACGAAAACGGCCTCGAAACGGGCTTGCTCGATCTCGTGATCGGCAGCTGGCGCACGCCGCCCGCGCATCTGCATCTGCAACCGCTGTGTCAGGACGAACTGGTTTGCCTGATGCGCGCGAATCATCCGGTCAAGCCGGGCGAACTCACGAAGGACGCCTTCGAGAAAGCCGAGCATCTCGCTGTCACGACCTACAACACGACCGCGTGGGGCACCATCGATACGGAACTCGCGCGCAACGGTCTTACGCGCACGGTCACGACCACGCTGCCTTACTTCGGCATGGCGCCCTATGTGCTCGTGCGCTCGGACCTCATCTTCACGACGACACGCGCGCTCGCTTCCCACTACGCGCGCCTCTTGCCTTTGAAGATGGAGCCGATTCCCGGCGCAACGCCCGCACTCACGTATTACCAGTTATGGCATGAGAGAACGCATCGCAGCGCGACCACGCGATGGCTTCGCCGCCTCGTCACGAACGTTGCGCGCAAGCTCGCGGTCACACCCGGCGCATAAGCACCATGAAAAACGACGCCGCAAGCTTTTGGCTGCGGCGTCGAAACGTCTACCGTGCGGCATCGAAGCGACAGGTTCTTCAAGCCACCGGCAAGCGCGACGCTGGTCGGTCAGAGGCAAGCTGCGTCGTTATCGTTGTAGAGCGGACTCGAAACTGCCCGATGTCATCGCCTTGAGAAGCGCGGCCTTGGCTTGCGTGGCCGAACCCAGCAAGGCGAATCCGAGTGGCCGGCCATCGGCGGCATGTTCGCAAAGCGCGTGCAGACCGTCGAGCGATTCGTCGGATACGTTGCTTGCATAGCGCCATGTTCCGGTTTCGTCGGGCAGCACGACTACCGTTGGAGATGCGGGCGCTTTAACCGTCACCGGCATGATCGGAAACGCGACGCGCGTTGCCTCGCCCGCGAGCGTGCGGGCAAGCGCGCGTGCTGCGTGCATGATCGGCAACACATACGGCTGCACTTTTCCTTCGATAGCCGCGCAATCGCCGAGTGCGTAAATATCGGCCGCACTCGTGCGGCAATAGGCGTCCGTACGTATGCCGCCTTCTATCGCGATGCCCGCTTGTTCCGCGAGCTGCGTGCGCGGCGCGAGACCTATCGCCGATAACACGACGTCGGCATCGATTGCCTCGCCATCGGAAAGCGTGAGCGCGTAGCCGCGTTCCGCGCGATTCACCGTTGCCACCGAACGCCCGAGACGCAGCCGCACGCCATGTCGTTCGAGAGCTTGTGCAAACGCATGACCCGCGCGTTCGGGCAGCAGCCGTGACAGCGGCGTGGCCGCGGGATCGATCAGCGTGACCTTGTAATTCGCGAGCGCGAGATCGTTGGCGAACTCGCAGCCGATCAGGCCCGCGCCGAGCAGCGCGACCGACTGCGCGCCTTCGAGCCGCTTTCTGAAGCGCACGTAGTCGTCGAGCGAGTTCACCGACAGCACGTCGCCTGCGCTATCGCCCGCGAGCGGAATGCGCCGCGCATCCGCGCCCAATGCGAGCACGAGCTTGCCGTAACGAAAAGATTGTCCATCGACGATGAGTTCGTGCGTATCCGCGAGAACGCGCTCCACCTTGCTGTGCGACAAAATGCTCGCGTTCAGCTGCGTGCCCATGGCGCGCGCATCGAAAGTGACGAGCGCGTGCGGCGCCTTGTTCATGGCAAGCGCGTTGGAAAGCGTCGGCTTCGAATAGAAGCTGCCGTCGTCCTCGCTGATGAGCGTGATGGGCACTTGCGCGTCGAGCTTGCGCAACTCCCGCGCCACCGTATAACCGGCGAGCCCCGTTCCCACGATAACGACCGGTAGACCCATATCGTGACTCATGCCGACACCTCCTGCATCTCGAAGTCCTGCTTGCCCGTGCCGCAATCGGGACAGAGCCAGTCGTCCGGCACGTCTTCCCAGCGCGTGCCCGCGGCAAGACCCGCTTCCGGCAAGCCCAGCGTTTCGTCATAGCGAAAGCCGCAGATAACGCATTCCCAGATTCTCATGATGCTCTCCGTTTCCGCCATGGCGATCAGCGGACGTAAGCCTGACCGAGACCGATCTCGGCTAGCGCGCGGCGATATGCCCCCGAGGAACGATCCGCGAGAATCGGCGCTTCGGCGGCGCGGTCTATCGGCAGATCTTCGGGACATTGCAATTCGACGATCGCGCGATCTTCCTCGAACACCTGGCGATTGAACTCGTAGACGTCATCGAGCGGCAGATCCTTGTCGAAGTTGCGCGCAATCGGCACGAACAGACGCGTCAGACGCGCGGATACCGGGCTCGCGGCGTTGAGAATCGAGAGCCGGCCGCCTTCGGGAAAGAGCACAGTGAGACGTGCAAAGAACGGCACATCCACTTCGAAGATACGGCGCCACAAGAAGCCTTCGGGCGCGCGATGCTGCATCGACTTCGGAAAGTTGCTGACGGTGCTGACATACTCCGCGCGCATGCCGTTGCCGCGCCGCTCGACCGTGTAGCTCGGCACCACGGGATTGCGCCGGTCCGCGAAGCTGCGATGATGAATCCACGCGAAATGCGCGACATCGATGAAGCCTTCCGTCTGACGTCCCGCGGATGCCTTGATATCGATCGAAGGCGGCAAGATCTGCTGGAATCCTTCGCTGTTCCATGCAGGGAAATCGGGCAGCGCTTGCTCTCCACCGCCGAGCGACACCCAGATCAGGCCATAGGCTTCCTGCACCGCGTAAGTGGTCAGGCGCAGACGGTCGGGAATGGTGCCGCCTTCCTGCGACGGAATATGCTTGCACTTGCCGTCCGCACCGTATTCGAGGCCGTGATAAGGACACACGAGATGGCCGTTCTCGACCCAGCCTTGACTCAGCGGCGCGCCGCGATGCGGACACACATCGCGCGCGGCGACGAGTGCATCGTTCGCACGAAACACGACGAGCGGCTCATCGAGCAGCGTGACGCTCAACGGTTTGTCCGCGACCTGCGAGGCAAACGCGACCGGATGCCAGTATTGGCTGAGGATTTGCCAGTCGTGCGGATCGAAAGTGCAATTGCGTGGAAGATTGGGCGCGCGCTGAAACGTCAGCGGCGCGACGGTGGGGGTCGCCATTTTCGTGTCTCCAAGGAACTGGATCGTGTTGAAGCGGCCGGGATGGATTCGACCGCAGGAACACTACGATAGCGACGTGCTACATGTCGCCCAATGGTTCGGGCGACATTGACTCTATGTTCGTTGGTCAATGAAACGATGCTTCGGCGGAGGTCACTTGCCAGGAATGAGCACTACTCTGAAGCGCGCCTTGCCGCTCATCATGCGGTCGTAGGCTTCGGCCGCGCGCGAGAGCGGGTACTCTTCGGTCATCGGCTTCAAGCCCGACAAGGCGCTGAACGCGAGCGTTTCCTGCGAGTCCGCCGCCGTGCCGGACGGCCAGCCTTGCACCGAGTTGCGACCCATGATGAACTGCGCGACGGGCACTTCCACGGGCTCTTGCGAGATGCCGACCATGATCAGCTTGCCGTTGATGCCGAGCCCGCCGATAGCCGCGCTCATCGCCTTGCCGCTCGTGGCGGTGGCGAGAATTACGCGTGCGCCGCCGAGTGCTTGCAGCGCTTCGCCGACGTTTTGCGATTCGCTGTCGATATAGTGATGCGCGCCGAGTTGCTTCGCGAGCGGTTCCTTGTCCTTGCCGCGCGCGATGGCGACCGTGACGAAGCCCATCTTGCGCGCGAACTGCACGCCGAGATGCCCGAGTCCGCCGATGCCGAGGATCGCCGCGACATCGCCCGCGCGGGTGCCGCTATTGCGCAGCGCGTTGAACGTCGTGATGCCGGCGCAGAGAAGCGGCGCGGCGTCGATATCGGAGAGATCGTCGGGCATGCGCGCGAGTGCTTCCTGCGGCGCCACCATGTATTCCGCGTAACCGCCGTCGTAGCTGATACCGGGAACGAGCGCGTTCTTGCAAAGCACGAAGTCGCCGTGACGGCAATTTTCGCAATGCCCGCAATGCCCGCCATGCCAACCGACGCCGACCCGCTGCCCGGCCTGCCATCCCTCGACGTTCGCACCGAGTTTCTCGATGACGCCTGCAATTTCGTGACCGGGTACGCGCGGAAACTCGAGACCCGGCCATTGGCCTTCTTTCGTGAGGGAATCGCTGTGGCAGATGCCACAGGCTTGCACTTTGATGAGCACGTGTCCTTCGGGCGGATCGGGTATGTCGCGCTCCACGAGTTCGAGCGGACCGCCGGCTTTCGCTACTTGCACTGCGTGCATCGTTGGCATCGTTTGCTCCTTGGTGTGGGAGGAACTTCGCGGCGTTGGGCGAGCCGCGTGCATGCTGTTCGGCACTGCAATGGGGATGCTATACGTAGTTGGGGGAAAGTTCAGGAAAGAGGTTGCTAAAGCGCGCTTCATGAATTCACATCACCCGCGCCCATCCCCGTCGTTTAAAATGCACCGTCTCGAACGCTTCGATCTGCGCCAGCGACTGAAGCGTCAAATCGACCGTATCCATTTCTTCCATCACCATGCGTTTATGACGCGCGCCGATGGAATACGCATATGGCTTACCCGATACCGACACCACCGTCTGCCCTTCCAGATCGATGGAAATAACAGCACCCGGCGTCTCGGTCACTTCACGCGCAAGCATATCGACGACATCGCGTTCCAGTTGCACGAGCAGCAAGCGGTTATTCATCGCGTTCGAATAGAAAATCTCCGCGAAACTCGGCGCAATCACCGCAGCAAAACCATATTGCTGCAAACCCCACACCGCATGCTCCCGGCTGGAACCACATCCGAAATTCGCGCCGCCAATCAGAATGCGCGCCTTTGCAAACTCCGCCCGATTGAGCACGCAATCCCCACGCGGCGCGCCGTTTTCATCGAAACGCAAGTCGTACAGCAAACCATCCGCTAGACCCGCCTTGTCGATAATGCGCAGAAACTGCTTCGGCATGATCTGGTCGGTATCCAGGTTGTCGATGGACAACGGCGCCGCGCTGCCTGCAATCTTCGTCAGTCGCGTCATGATGCCTCTCCCATGAGCGTTCGAACGTCGGTGATACAGCCGGTCATCGCGGCCGCGGCCGCCATTGCCGGGCTCATCAGATGCGTGCGTCCGCCACGTCCCTGTCGACCTTCGAAGTTGCGGTTGGTGGTCGATGCGCAACGCTCGCCCGCGTCCAGCACATCGTCGTTCATGGCAAGGCACATCGAGCAGCCAGGCTCGCGCCATTCGAAACCCGCATCGATCAGCGTCTTCGCCAGACCTTCACGCTCCGCCGCGCGTCGCACGCTGCCCGAACCCGGCACGATCATCGCGCGCACGCCGGGCGCCACGCGCTTGCCGCGCACGATGTTCGCCACCACGCGCAGGTCTTCGATACGCCCATTCGTGCACGAGCCGATAAACACACGGTCGATCGGCGTTCCCGCCAACGCACGGTTCGCCGTGAGCCCCATGTAATCGAGCGCACGTCGCAACGATGCCGCCGCTTCGGGAGTGGCCTGCGCGGCTTCGTCGGGAATGGGCTCGTCTATCGCGACGGCCTGATCCGGACTCGTGCCCCATGTGACAAAAGGTGCGATGGCATGCGCGTCGAAGCGATATTCGGCATCGAAGGTCGCATCTGCGTCGGAGTAGAGTTCGCGCCAGTCCGCGAGTGCGGCTTGCCAGGCGGCCTCATCGAGTGATTTTGCATGGGTGCGCACATAGTCGAACGTGGTCCGATCCGGCGGGATGAGCGCGGCGCGCGCGCCCGCCTCGACGGTCATGTTGCACAAGGTCATGCGCGCCTCGGCCGACAGCGACGCAATGGTCGAACCACCGAACTCGACAGCATAGCCACGCGCGCCTTGTGCGCCGATCTGGCTGATGATCCAGATCACCACGTCCTTGGACGACGTGCCGTAAGGCAGCGCGCCATCGATATCGATGCGCATGGTTTTCGCCAGCCGATAGACGAGCGTCTGCGTGGCGAGCACATGCTCCACTTCCGATGTGCCAATTCCAAAGCCCAACGCGCCAAGCGCGCCGTATGTCGTGGTGTGACTGTCACCGCACAACACGACCATGCCCGGACGAATGAGCCCGAGTTCCGGCGCCACGATGTGTTCGATACCCTGCAAGGGATCATTGGCCGCGAGAAGCCGGATGCCCGCGCGCTCGCAATTGCGCGCGAGATTTTGCGCCTGCAAATACGACGCTTCATCGCGAATCACGCGCGGCGACTCGGCGTGCGTCGGAATGATGTGGCTCACGACCGCAAGCTGCTGATGCGGGCGTCGCACCGCGCGGCCACGCGCATCGAGCGCGCTGAACGCTTGCGGACTGGTGTACTCGTTCATCAAATGCAGATCGACATAGAGCAGCACATTCTGTTCGTCGATACGCGAGACGAGGTGAGAATCGACGAGCTTCTGGTACAGGGTTCGGTTCGACATGGCGTTAGTTGGTCAGAAAGGGCAGGACGTGCTCGAGCAAGATCGCCGGCGCTTCCTCGGGAATGTAGTGGCCGCAAGGCAGCGCCTCGCCCTCGACTTGCGGCGCATAAGCACGCCATTCGCGCAGCGGATCGAAGCATTGTTCGATGACGCCCTCCTCACCCCATAGCGCCATGAATGGGCATTCAATTCGCTCGTTCGAAGCCAGCGTCGCGCGGTCATGTTCGAGGTCGATGCTCACGCTCGCGCGATAGTCCTCGCAAATGCCATGCGCCGTGGCGGGATCGGACAAGCAGCGCAGATACTCGGCGTAAGCCTCTGCCGTGAACGGCGCGAGACCCGCGCTGCGCGCGCCGATGGTCTGCCTGAGATACAGGTCCGGGTCCGCGCGAATGAGCGTTTCCGGAAATGGCGCGGGCCGCACGAGCATGAACCAGTGCCAGTAGGCACGCGCGAAATCGAACGAGGTCTGCTCGTACATGGCGAGCGTCGGCGCCACGTCGAGCGTGACCAGACGCGTCACGACAGCCGGATGATCCAGCGCCATGCGAGCCGCGACACGCCCGCCACGGTCATGTCCGATGACCGCGAACGACGCATGGCCCAATGCGCGCATCAGCCCGACCTGATCGAGCGCCATGCGGCGCTTCGAATAATTCGAGTGATCGGGCGCGCCTGCGGGTTTGTCGCTGTCGCCATAGCCGCGCAAGTCGGCGGCGATCACCGTGAAATGCTCGGCGAGTGCCGGCGCCACTTCGTGCCAAATCGCGTGCGTCTGCGGATGCCCGTGCAGTAGCAGCAACGCGGGGCCTTGGCCGCCCTTGATCGCGTGAATCCTGATGCCATCGACGGAAATCGATAGCTCATCGAAGCCTTCGAACATGGTTGTCTCCCAACGTTGATTCGAGTCTAATTGATGCCTTAAGAGATTGGGTTTCCGCGAAAGCATTTCGGTCGTAACCGGCAGGAACGAATCAGGCAGATTTGGAGCGACGCGAGATGGATGGCTTTTCTGACCTCAACCTGTTTGCGCTTGTGGCGCGGCATCGCAATCTGGCTGCGGCGGCGCGCGAGTTGGGTGTGACGCCGCCAGCCGTGAGCAAGCGGCTCGCGCAACTGGAGCGGCGTCTGGGCGTGCGCCTGATGAATCGCACGACGCGGCGTCTGAGCCTCACGCCCGAGGGCGAGTTGTACCTGTCGAACGGCTCGCGCATTCTCGATGAGCTCTCGGAACTCGAACAGCTCGTCACGCAAAGTCGCGGCGAACCGACTGGTCTTCTGCGTGTGAACGCGTCGTTTGGATTCGGGCGGGCGCGTATAGCGCCTGCGGTGTCGGAGTTCATTGCGCGCTATCCGGCGATGAAGATCGTCCTGCATCTGACGGACCGTCCGGTGAGTCTTCAGGAAGAAGGTTTCGATGTCGGCATCCGCTTCGGCGAAGTGCCGGACGCGCGCATCAACGCGCGTCTGCTGCTGGCGAATCGGCGCATCTTGTGTGCATCGCCGGCTTACGTCGCGCGGCATGGCCGACCATCGGCGCCGCATGATCTCGCGCGTCACGCGTGCATCGTGTTGCGCGAAAACGAGTCGGCTTACGGCACGTGGCATTTCTCGCGCGGCAAGCGCACGGAGACGGTCAAGGTCGATGGCTCGTTATCGAGCAACGACGGCAGCGCGGTGTTGCAGTGGGCGCTGGACGGTCGCGGCATCGCGACGCGCTCGCAATGGGAGATAGACGAACATCTCGCGCGCGGTGAGCTCGTTTCCTTGCTCGATGAATGGGCTTTGCCGGACGCGAACATTCACGCCATTTACCTCGAACGCAATCAGCTTTCGGTCAAGCTCAGGACGTTCGTGGAATTTTTGGGGGAGTATTTGCGTGGGGCGTGATAGTCGTTTGAGCTTACCGTAGCGGCACATCTTCCGGCCAAATGATTTAGAGCGGCTTGGAATTTGGGTCCCGAATTCGTATCGGCCCGCTGGCCAGGGCCGGTTGCCCCGTTATTCGATCGATGCGAAGCTTGGCTTTGTTGACCGCATCTGGACTTGCTCATCGGTGAAGCGGGTTTGATTGAGCGCAATTGGCACACCGCCGTTGTCGATTTCCGCTCAACAAATTCGTCGTCAGTGAACCTCATCAAAAGGATTTGCCATGAAATACCTCGGCCTCGCCTACTTCACCCCCGAAAAGTTCGCCGCGATGACACCGGACGAAATCAAGGCGCTAGTGAGTCAATGCCCGGCATTGGACGAGAAGATGCGTGCCACCGGCAAGGTCGTGGTTTCCGCCTCGCTCGGCGATCTGGAAAACTGGAAAACGCTCCGCCCACTTGGTGGAACGACGCGCGTTACCGACGGGCCTTACACCGAAGCGAAGGAAGTGGTGGGCGGCATGTTCATCATCGAGGCAGCTAGCCCTGACGAGGCGGTGCGCATCGCGTCCATGCATCCGGCCGCGACATTGGGCGAAGAAGGCGGATGGGCCGTGGAGCTTATTCCCCTGGATTTTTATCTGGCGCCATGAGTTGAACTGCTGCGCGGCGCTATTGCTCCGCAATGCCGTGACCCTTATCGCAGACAAAGACTGGAAAAAACGTTTTCCATATAAGTCAAACTTTCGTTCATCTTCAGTTTTTCTCGAGGCTGCCGTAAGCGTTGCAATGACTGCTCTTTCGTCACCGCACTCTTGGTCTTAGCGCGCGGAGCCTGCCGTTGCTCCCCGACCGATAGCGGACGACCGACAAAGCGCGAACATGGACGTCATGCTCGTGACTCGCGCCGCGGCGCCTATCCTGAAGACTCCGACTGAATCGCTCAATTCTTTGCTTTGAGAGGACGTATATGACTGCTTCCGTTCTGATCGTTGGCGCCGGTCCAGTCGGCATGACGCTCGCCTCCGAACTCGCCCGCTACGGTGTCCACGCGCGCATCGTAGACAAGGCGCCGCACCGTACCGATAAATCCAAAGCCATGGTGCTTTGGAGCAGGACGCTCGAACTGCTCGACCGGGGCGACGGCGGCGCCGCGCCGTTCGTGAACGCAGGATTCAAGATCGACGGCGTCGTCTTCATGGCGCGGGACGAGGTGGTCGGTCGGGTTGCAATGGACATGATCCCCAGCACGCACAACTATGCGCTGGCACTGCCGCAATCCGAGACCGAGCGTTTGCTGGAGGAGCGTCTGGCGAGCCAAGGCGTATTTATCGAGCGCGGCGTCGAAGTAACGATGATCACGCCCGATGCCTGCGGCGCGGATGCGGTGTTGCGCCATCCGGACGGCCGCGAAGAGGCCGTGCGTGCCGACTGGCTGCTTGGTTGCGATGGCGCGCACAGCATCGTAAGACACGCCTTGAACGTGCCTTTCGAGGGCGAAACGCTGCTGAGCGATTGGTTCCTTGCTGACGTTCACATGACGGGGTATCCGCGCCCTGACACGGACGCTTCTGTCCACTGGCATAAGGATGGCGTCTTGCTGATTTTTCCCATCCAGGCTGGCCGTTACCGCGTCATCGGCGACTTGCCGGCGACGGCGGATAAGGTTCCACCGACGCCAACGCTCGCACAAGTGCAGCAGCTCGTAGACCGGCGCGGCCCGGCCGGTACCAAACTCCACGATCCCGTATGGTTGTCCGGCTTTCGCATCAACGGTCGCAAGGTCACGGGCTATCGACACGGTCACACGTTCCTTGCGGGCGACGCGGCGCATATTCACAGTCCCGCTGGCGGCCAAGGCATGAACACTGGCATGCAGGATGCGATCAACCTTGCCTGGAAACTTGCACTCGTGCTGCGCAACGAAGCGGACGAGTCGCTCCTCGACACCTACAGCCCGGAGCGCAGCGCGGTTGGCGACGAGGTACTGAAAGCCGCGGAACGACTGACATCGGTCGCCACGCTTCGCAACCCGATTGCACAGCGTTTGCGTAACCTTGCCGGGCACTTTGCCTTGGGCTTCTCGCATTTCACCCGTGGCGTTGCTCAAACCATGTCGGAAGTGACGGTCCACTATCCGCATAGCCCGCTCAACGGCCCATCCGTGCATGGGATGAAGCCTGGCGAACGCGTTGCGCCGACGTCCGACCACGCACCAGCAGGATCAGGCGTGCGGCCGGTGTTCGCGCTGTTCGCGGCGCCGACTGCGGCAGTGAAGCAGTTGATCAACGCCTATCCGGGCCTGCTCGACAACAACGTCCGACCACCATTGCAAGCCGACACGATCTCGCTCGTGCGGCCCGATGGATATCTCGCCTGCTCGGCTAGTGAAGCAGATACGATAGCCGCGTATCTCGATCGTTTGACGGCACGGCATGGCGTTCCTGCCTGATCCATTCGTCGCTTGATCGGGGGAGAAGCATTCTCCAGCATTGAACGGCTTGCCGCGAGTGGTGGCGGCAAGCTGGCTGCATGTTGCTTGACAGCCGTTCGCTGAACACTGCACGAAAACGCCGGCTTCTCGCAAAGGCTGCGAATCAGTCATTCACCGCCTCATACCGTGTTACTGCTCACCAAGCACGCCGAATCAACGCTCGCCCGGCAGCATCGCTAAATGCGTTGACTAATCGTGGAACGGAACCCAGAGCATTTTTACATCGACGTTGAGCATGCCCGACTGTACTGTCGGATCATCGGTTGCTATTTTTCGGGCATCCGCAAGATCAGCAGCCTTGAAAATCGTCATGCCGCCGTCCGCCAGAACACCGGAGAGACCGCCGGCTTTCTCCATGAACGGACCGCTCATCACGGTCAGCCCTTTGTCCTGCATCTCGGCCATATAAGCCACGTGTTTCATGAAGTCCGGTTGCTCGTTGTACTTCACGCTTTGAATCCACTTCGGACCCGGCGTTTGAAACGCCACGAAATAATGAGGACCATTTTCATCGACCATTTTCTACTCCTGGGAAGGCTATTCGAAAGAGCACTTGTCACTAAGACGTGATGCGTTGCCGGAGCAAGTCATCGGAAAGTGCCTGAAGGGGAGGAGTTCGGCGAATGACGCCTCGACTCCGACATCTGCCTGTCGCCGTATATTCTTTCGCGGCGGCTTGAAATCAAAGATAGTCTCGCGCGGACGCTTTCGGTAGAGGGCGTGTTGGCATAGGACGTATTCAGTCTCCGAATAGCGTCGCTTGCGCTATCCACACGAGAGTTATCGAACCTTCAACCGGGGATCGGCGGCGAACAGGTCCGCTAAAAATTCGATGAAAACGCGGGTCCTGCCAGGCAACTGCCTGCTTCCGGGCCACACTGCGTTGATCGGAAAAGGCGCGGGCCGAAATGCCTTGAGAAGCGGTACGAGCCCGCCCTCCTCGACGTCCCGCGAATAAAGCCAGCCCGCGTTATGCCCAATGCCCAAGCCCGCAATTACCGCCGCTCGGACATATTCGGCGTCGTTGCTTCTTACTGGACCTTGCGGCACGTGTTCCTTCGTGCCGTCGGGGCCGGCAAACGGCCAGACTCGCGGAGAGTCGCGAGACATCAGAGCAATGCATTCGTGATTGACGAGATCATCTACCGTCTTTGGCACGCCCATGCGATCGGTATAAACCGGCGAAGCGACAGTAAGGTACTCGGTGCTGCCAATTCGACGCGCAATTTGAGTCGAGTCGCTCAGCGGACCAATTCGTATTGCGACGTCGATGCCTTCTTCAATCAGATTGATATAGCGCTGCGCAACCGTGAACTCGACGCGGACGTCCGGGAACTGAGCGCAAAAGCGCGGCAGGTGCGGAACAATGCACATACGCCCAAAGGCTGGAGACAGGGCAACCCGCACCATGCCGGACGGCGACGCTTCGCCACTGCCGACGCGAGCCTCGACATCGTCCACGCTCTCGACGATCGCAACCGCACCTTCGTAGAAGCTTTGGCCAGCCTCTGTCAGGCCCAGGCCTCGCGAGCTTCGGCGCAACAGTTGCGCGCCGAGCCGTGCTTCGAGACCCGCAATCGTCTTGCTTGCCGTTGGCTGACTGATCCCGGCCGCACGCGCCGCCTTCGAGAAGTTGCCCGTGTCGGCAACACGGATGAAGAGCCGCATGACATCGATTCGATCCACTGGAACTTTCCTCCTACGATATAAACGCGGCGGGACGAACGAGAAACGCAAGGCATCAGCACGGCTTATGGCATGCAGTTTATAGCTGGGTGATTCCTCCGTCCGCGATCAGATCGATGCCCGTGCTGTAGCTGCTTTCGTCCGAGGCGAGGAACAGCGCCGCCGCGGCGATCTCGTCAGCGCGGCCGATTCGGCCCAGTGGCGTGATCTGCTTGAACATTGCTCGTGCGCCGTCCGCCTCTTCCTTCGAACTGAACAGGCCGTCTACGATCGGCGTTTCGATCATTCCCGGACTCAGCGTGTTGACGCGAATGCCGCGGCCTTTGAATTCCGATGCCCAAGTCCGCGTGAACGAGCGGATCGCCGCCTTCGTTGCGGCATATACGCCGAAGTCCGGGAATCCCTTGATGTGCATCCCGGAAGAAACGATGACGATGGAGCCGTTATCGCGCAGCAGCGGCAGCGCCTTTTGCACCGTGAAGAACGTGCCCCGTGCGTTGATGCCGAAGGTCTTGTCGAAGTGTTCGGGTGTCACGGACTCTGTTGGCAATACCTCGACAAACCCCGCACTCGCGACGACGATGTCCAAGCCACCTTTCGCGCGTCGCACCGTCTCGTAGAGGCGGTCGAGATCTTCAAGACTCGAGATGTCGCCCTGAACAGCCGTTACGTTCGAGCCGATGACAGCCTTCGCCTTGTCGAGTTCAGTTTGACGACGCCCCGTAATGAAGACATACGCGCCTTCCGCGACGAACCGCTTTGCGGTTGCGAGTCCAATCCCGCTACTTCCGCCCGTGATGACCGCAATCTTGCCTTGAAGCTTACCCATGATGATTCTCCGAATGACGTGGATGGTGCTCGACGCAAAGCTAGCTTCGCGACAAGCCGAGGCAAGAGAATGGAGTTGGCGGGCATGGATGAACAGAGGGCGCGGCGGCATAGCATGTATGCCGCGCATGCATGAGGTTCAGGAAGACTCGAAGGACGGCAAGGGCCTATGTTTTGAGTTGGACGAATCTCGACGGTTTCCGCCCGCGCATCGGGGCCGATCGAACACGAGCGCGTGGAAAACAGCCGACCGCCGCTCACAAAAACCTCCAACGCGCGACCACCGTGCGAATCGGCAACGACCGTGCGCCTTACGGAAACCGCCGCCTTCGAAAGCCCTAAGCTTCGTTCAACCCAACCGCACGCCGGCGCGCCAGTGCGTCACTCGAAACCATTGGAAACCGTCATGCGGATCGTCCGACTCGCCTTGAAAAGGCCGCACACTTACATCGTGCTCGCCGTGCTGCTTGTCATTCTCGGCTCGGTCGCGATCGTCCGTACGCCGACGGATATTTTCCCCATCGTCAGCATCGGCTGGTCGGATAACGGCAGTTGATACGGCAAGCGCCTGCACCAACCCATTTGCAAGGAAACATGGCTCACGCAACCGAACCCGCGCCCGAGGAAGCAAGGCATCCTCTGCGCTTTCACGCACCCCACGCGCATCTGTCGAGCGTGTTCGGCAACGACTGGTTCGCATTGAAGGCCGAAGCCTTCGCGCGCTTCTTCGGCACGCCCACGTTTCTCATCGCGCAGACGCTGATCGTGGGTGGCTGGATCGTGGCGAACATGCTCGGCATATCGCGCTTCGATCCGTATCCGTTCATTCTCCTGAACCTCGCGTTCAGCTTGCAGGCCGCTTATGCCGCGCCGCTCATCTTGCTTGCACAAACGCGTCAGGCCGATCGCGACAAGGCGCTCGCTGAAGCCGACGCGCATCATCGCGAAGATATCGCGCTCGCGTGCCAGCAACGTGAAACCGAGCTTGCGCGCGAGACGTCGCAGATGGCCGAACTCCTTCGACGCAACACCGAACTCACCGAGCTTACGCGCCAGTTGGCCGAGCGCATCGAAACCTTGACGCGCGAGCTTCACGAGCATCTGACACCAACCCGGCACTTCTGAAGCAACCCGATTCCCGCGCGTTCGTCTGCCCGCTTTTCACACGCTCGTCAATTTTGACAAACCCCTACCGTCATTTTTGATTGTGCATTATGTGTTGTGCATCGCAATAACCGACGACTCGCGAGGATTGAAGATGAACCCCACCGAAGCACCCGCGCGTGCGGCGTCGCCCGACGCGAACCGGCTGCACGTGCGCCAGTTGAGTCACGCATTCCAGACCGCCGACGGCGTGAGCACCACCATCTTCGACCGCCTGGACTTCGCCGTGCGCGAAGGCGAGATCGTGTCTATCGTCGGGCGCAGCGGCGCGGGCAAGAGCACGCTCTTCAACCTGGTTTCCGGCCTGCTGACGCCGCAATCCGGCCACGTAACGATAGGCGCGCGCGCCGACGGCTCGCCCGGACGCATCGCTTATATGCTGCAAAAAGACCTGATGATGCCGTGGCGCACCGTGCTGCAAAACGCGCTGCTCGGCGTCGAACTGTATCGCAAGGTGCGGCCCGACGACGTGACTCGCGCTCGCGACATGCTCGCGCGCTACGGTCTTGCAAGCGTCGCCGACGCATATCCGCATTCGCTGTCGGGCGGCATGCGTCAACGCGTGGCGCTCACTCGCACGCTGCTCGTCGAGCCGACGCTCGTATTGCTCGACGAGCCCTTCTCCGCGCTCGACTACGAGACGCGCCTCGCGCTCGAAGACGACATCATCGCGCTGCGCGAGCAAACCGGCACGAGCGTGGTGCTCGTCACGCACGACATCGAGGAAGCCATTGCCATGAGCGACCGCGTGATCCTGCTCGGCGGGCGCCCCGCACGCGTGCAGGACGAAATCGACATCACGCTGAGCACGCACGGCCCGCGCACCGCCGTCTCCGCGCGCGAAGCGCCCGAGTTCCGCGCCTATCACGCGCGCGTCTGGAACGGCTTGCGCAGCGGCGCCACCGTGCAATCCGACTCACGTACACCACAAGGAGCCGCACATGAGTGAAGCCGTGCTGTCCACCACCGTCACGCCCGGAAAGACCACGCGCCGCGCGCCGCGCAAGCTCGGCACGACTGGCGCCGTGATCGGCATCGTCGTGTTGCTGGTGGCGTTGTGGCAATTCGCCGTCGCCTCGGGCTGGATCAACGGCAAGCTGCTCGGCTCACCCGCCGGCATCTACGACGCCGCCGTGTTCGGGCTGTCGCAAGGCACGCTCGCATCCGATACCTGGGTCACGCTCTACGAGACGCTCGCGGGTCTTGCCATAGGCAGTGCGCTTGGCATCGGGCTCGGTTTGCTGCTGTGGTTCCTGCCCGCGATCTCCGGCGTCGCCGAAGGCCTCTCGGTCATCCTCAACAGCATTCCGAAGATCGCGCTCGGGCCGCTTATCGTCATCTGGTTCGGCTCGGACGCGTCGTCGAAAATCTGGCTCGCGGCGATCTCCACTTTCGCCGTCGCGATGATCTCTTCATGCGCCGCCGCGCGCGAAGTCGATCGCGATTTGCTCAACCTCTTCCGCTCGTTCAAGGCGCGGCGCTCGATGATCTTCATGAAGCTCATCGTGCCGAGCGCGTTGCCGTGGATCTTCTCGACACTGCGCGTGAACATCGGCTTCGCGCTGATCGGCGCCGTGGTCGGCGAGTACATCGCGTCGCAGGCGGGGCTCGGGCACGCCGTGTTCGTCGCGGGCTCGCTCTTCGATCTGAACACCGTCTGGCTCGGCATCATCGTGCTGACCTTGATGGCATCGGTTCTTAGCTGGATCGTTCAATTTGCTGAAGCAAAGATCATTTCATGGAAGAGAAAATGAAGAAAAACGTTCTGCTCACGGGTGTCGCGGCTGCCTGCATGGCCGTCTTTGGATTGCAAGGCGCACAGGCGCAATCGTCCGAACCGGTCGTCGTCTATCAGGCATTCCAGTCGATTCAATACTTGCCGCTCTATGTCGCCATCGACAAGGGCATCTTCACGAAGAACGGCCTCACCGTGCAGAAAATCACGGCGGGTAGCGGTGCAGCGGGCGTGGCGGCGGTGATCGGCGGTCACGCGGACTTCTCGTTGCAAGACCCGATGACCGCGATGCTTGCAAACCTAAAGGGCGCGTCGCTCATCAACGTGGCCAACGTCGTGGCCGGCGTGCCGGTGTGGGTGATCGCGCCGCAGGATTCGCCGGTCAGGAATCTGAAGGACTTGAACGGCAAGAGCGTCGCCACGGCCTTGCCGCCTTCTACGAGCACGTACCTGCTGCAACGGCTCATCAACGACGAAAAGCTTGCCGACGTGAAGATGAATACCGTGCAGATCGGCACCGAACTCGCGCCTGTCACGGCGGGACGTTCGGAAGCGGCCGCGCTGTACATGCCGCAAGCGGAAACCGGCATCTCGCAAGGCTATCGCATCGTGTATGCGTTCCCGAAGGCTTATCCGGGCGGCTATGCGTTCTCGACCATCGACACGCTTACGTCCACGATCAAGAACAAGCCGAAGATGGTGGAGGCCTTCGTGAAGTCGATAGGCGAAGCCGAAGCGCTGATTCAGCAATCGCACGATACGGCCAAGGCCGTGGCGCGCACGGAGTTCCCGTCGCTCGACCCGAAGATCGTGGATTCGGCGGTGCAGCGTCTGATCGATCAGAACATCTACGCACCCACGCCTGAAATATCGGAACAGGCGTTCAAGAACGCGCTTGCGTTGCAGGAATCCATCGGCAACATCAAGCCCGGCGCGATTACCTATGCGAGCGGCGTCGACAACTCGTTCGCGGCTGCTTCGGTAAAGGCCAAGTAAGCGATGACCGATCAGCCTCGCTCATTGCTCGCGACTCTCTTCGCCAATCGCCACGACGAAGCGGCGGTGCGCGCCACCTTGCAAGAGGCGCAGGCGCGCGCCGACTTGCTCGATCCGTGGCTGCGCGCCTTCGTGCATCGTCCGGATGTCTACAGCGTGCGCGACGCCGTAACGGCCCCGCTTGCGGGCGTGCCAATCGGCGTGAAGGATCTCGCCGATACGCACGACATGCCCACGTCCTATGGTTCGGCGATTTACAGCGGCCATCGGCCGGTTCATGACGCGCGCATCGTCGCTTCCATTCGCGCGCTCGGCGGCATCGTCTTCGGCAAGACCGCGACGACGGAGTTCGCCTGGCGCGGTCCCGCCGCGACGGTCAATCCGTGGAACCGCGCGCATACGCCGGGCGGTTCGTCGAGCGGCTCGGCGGCGGCGGTGGCAGCGGGCATCGTGCCGCTTGCCATCGGCACGCAGACGGTCGGCTCGGTCATTCGTCCGGCTGCTTATTGCGGCGTGGTCGGCTACAAGCCCACGTATCGCAAGATCGCGACCGAAGGCGTGCATCCGCTTGCGGCTTCGCTCGATCACATCGGCTTCTTCGCGCGCTCGGCGGAAGATGTCGCGGTAGCCCATGCGCTTTTCGTCGATGCCGCGCCCGAGACCCTCGCCGATAAAGCCTCCTGGCGCGCCTATTTCGATGGCGGCAACGGAGCGCCCCGGCTTGGCGTCGTACGCACGCCCTTCTGGGACCAACTGATCGCGCCGCATCAACGCGCGAGCTTCGAGGCATCGCTGCAACGTCTGCGCGAAGGCGGCGCGCGTATCGTCGAACTGGACTACGGCGCGGACCTGCAACAGATGCGCGAAGCCACGCTGACGATACTCGCGATCGAAGCGCATCGCGCTATTGGCGACGCGGCCGCGCGCAAGCCCGAACTGATCAGCGAGCACATGCGCGCATTGCTTGCCGAGGGTGCCGCCATGCCGCTCACACGCTATCAGGACGCGTTGCTGTTGCAAGCCGAACTGCGCGTGCGTTCGCAGCAATTGCTCGAAGGTTACGACGCGCTCGTGACCTTGCCATCGAGCGGCGCGGCGCCCGAAGGTCTCGGCGATACGGGCGACGCACGCTTCTGCGCGCCGTGGAGTTTGATGGGTGCGCCCGCCGTCACGGTGCCGTCCGGTTGGACCGATGCGGGCTTGCCGCTCGGCTTGCAACTCGTCGGCGGATATGGCGACGATCTGAAGCTGCTCCGCATCGCTGCATCGGTCGAAGGCATGCTCGGGTTCGAGCGACGCGCGCTGCCCGACTGAACACACAAATCAAGGAGACGACGTTGAGCCAGCCATTTCGCACCATCGCGCAATATGTTCTCGGCACGCTGCGCGCGGAAATCTTGCAGGGTATTTATCCGCCGAACACGCGGCTTCGCCAGGAGGAAGTGGCCAAGCGGCTCAACGTCAGCACGACGCCTGTGCGCGAGGCGTTTCGCGACTTGCGCGCCGAAGGGCTCGTCGCTATCGATCCGAACAAGGGTGTCGTCACGCGTGAACTCACCGCCGCCGATGTCACCGAGATCTACGAACTGCGCATGGTGCTCGAACCGATGCTCGCCGAACGTGCCTGCGCCAACGCAAGCGAAACGAGTCTTGCCGCCGCCGAAGCCGTGCATCAGACAATGTGCGCGACGACCTCTTCCGAGACCTGGGCCATTCTCAACGAAGAGTTCCATCAGCATCTGATGGCGAGCGAAACAGGCACGCGCCTCTTCGATCTGGTCGAAGGGTTGTCGCTCGTCGCACGGCCTTATGTGTCGCTGTCGATGTACGTCAAGGGCGATATCATGGACAGCAATAATCACGAGCATGCGGGCTTGCTGCATGCCTACCGCGCGCGCGATGGCCGCGCCGTGCACGAGCAGACACGCGCGCACCTCGAAAACACGCGCAATGCCATAGCCGCGTGCGTCGAACAATCTTTCGCCCAAGCGGCGGCCTGATCGATCATGGATGACACGCTCGCTTCTCTTTCCGCTGTCGATGCACGCAGGCTCATCGCCACTCGCGAAATCTCGCCGGTGGAATTACTCGATGCGAGCATTGCGCGTATCGAGGCCCTCAACCCTTCGGTCAATGCGATGGCCGCGATCTGCTTCGAGCGCGCACGCATCGAGGCACGGCACGCGGAACACGCGCTCATGCGCGGCGAAGCGCCGGGCTTGCTGCATGGTCTGCCCATCGGCGTGAAAGACCTCGAAGAGACCGCGGGCGTGCTCACGACATATGGCTCGGCGATGTATCGCGACCACGTGCCCGAGGCCGACAACGCCATGGTCGCGCGCATTCGCGCGGCAGGCGCCATCGTCACGGCCAAGACCAATACGCCGGAAATGGGCGCGGGCGCGAACACGCGCAACGTCGTGTGGGGCGCAACCGGCAACCCCTTCGCGCCGTTGCTCAACGCGGGAGGATCGTCGGGCGGGTCGGCAGTTGCGCTTGCCACCGGCATGTTGCCGCTGTGCACGGGCTCGGACACCGGCGGCTCGTTGCGCATTCCGGCCGCGTATTGCGGCGTCGTGGGCTTTCGGCCATCGCCGGGGCTCGTGCCTGGCGATCGCAAGGACCTGGGCTGGGCGCCCATCACCGTCAGTGGACCAATGGCGCGTACCGTCGCCGACACGCGTCTGTTGCTCGCCGCGCAAGCGGGCTTCGATGCGCGCGATCCGCTTTCCTACGAAGTCGATGCCGATACCTTCACGAAGCATTGTCCAATCGATGCCGCTACGTTGCGCATCGGCTTCACGGAGGACTTCGGCACCTGCGCGCTCGACGACGCCACGCGCGCCACCTTTCGCAAGAAAATGGCAGCCGTCGCGCGGCATGTCGCGGTGTGCGAGCCGGTCGATATCGACATGCGTGACAGCGACCGCTGCTTCGACGTGATCCGCGCGCAGAACTTCGTCGCGCAGTTTCGCGAAGCCTATGAGCGCGATCGGTCGCTGCTCGGCCCGAACACGCGCGCGAACTACGAAATGGGCGTGAAGATGACGCTCGCCGATGTCGTGGGCGCGCACGTCACGCAGACCCGTTTGTACCGGCGCTTTCAGGAACATGTGCAACGGTATGACGTGATCGTGTCGCCGACCACTTCCATTACGCCATTTCCATGGTCGCAATGGCATCTGGAAGCGATCAACGGTCGGCCGCTCGACACGTACTATCGCTGGCTCGGACTCACATACGTCATCTCGATGATGACCAATCCCGCGCTCTCGTTGCCTTGCGGAATGGATCAATCGGGCATGCCCTTCGGTCTGCAACTGGTCGGCGCGCTGCGTGGCGACGCGCGCGTGCTCGATATCGCCGAAGCACTCGAAACCGCGTTCGCCGGGGACGAATCGCTCGAGCGCCCGACGCCCGACTTGAGCGCCTTGCGCGCGCCGGTGCCGCAACTGAAGTCGATCGTGACGCATCCGCCTGTCATCGTCTGAAGGGAAGGTGTGGGCGATTCGCGAAGCGTCGTCTAGACTGCAGGTTCTTCCCATTCGCGAGGAGATGCACGGTGTCCCGGAATAACGACGCAACGTTTTGGCGCAACGCGAAGCAGCATCTGATCCGCTACGGCGGCACGTTCGAACCCATGATCATCGAACGTGCGAAGGGCAGCTTCGTCTACGACGCGGATGATCGTCCCATTCTCGACTTCACCTCGGGACAGATGAGCGCGGTGCTCGGCCACAGCCATCCCGAGATCGTCGCGGTCATCAGCGAATACGCCGGCAAGCTCGACCATCTCTTCAGCGGGATGCTTTCGCGGCCTGTCGTCGATCTGGCGACGCGCCTCGCCGACATCACGCCCGAAGGCCTCGACCGCGCGCTGTTGCTCAGCACGGGCGCCGAGTCGAACGAAGCAGCCATCCGCATGGCGAAGCTCGTCACCGGCGGTTATGAGGTCGTCGGCTTCGCGCAGTCGTGGCACGGCATGACCGGGCACGCGGCCGCCGCGACCTACAGCGCGGGCCGCAAGGGCGTGGGCCCGGCTGCGGTCGGCTCGTTCGCGATTCCGGCTCCGTTCACTTACCGGCCGCAGTTCGAGCGCAACGGCGCCTACGATTACCTCGCGGAACTGGACTACGCGTTCGCGCTCATCGACCGCCAGTCGAGCGGCAATCTCGCCGCGTTCATCGCGGAGCCGATCCTGAGTTCGGGCGGCATCATCGAATTGCCCGAAGGTTACATGGCAGCGCTCAAGCGCAAGTGCGAGGAGCGCGGCATGCTGCTGATTCTCGACGAAGCGCAAACGGGCATCGGCCGCACGGGCAACATGTTCGCGTGCCAGCGCGACGGCGTCACGCCCGACATTCTCACCTTGTCGAAGACACTCGGCGCGGGGCTGCCGCTCGCGGCCATCGTCACGTCGGCGGCCATCGAGGAGCGCGCGCACGAACTCGGCTATCTCTTCTATACGACGCACGTGTCCGACCCGCTCCCCGCCGCCGTCGGTCTGCGCGTGCTGGACGTCGTCGAGCGCGAAGGACTCGTCGCGCGTGCGAACATCATGGGCGAAAGACTCAGGCGCGGCTTGCAAAATCTGATGGAGCGCTTCGACTGTATCGGCGATGTTCGCGGACGCGGTCTTCTGCTCGGCGTGGAGATCGTCAAGGATCGCCGAACCAAGCAGCCCGATGACGGCCTCGGCGCGAAGATCACGCGCGAGTGCATGAATCTCGGCCTCAGCATGAATATCGTGCAGTTGCCGGGCATGGGCGGCGTGTTCCGCATTGCGCCGCCGCTGACCGTGCGCGAGGAAGAGATCGACCTCGGTCTCGATTTGCTCGGACAAGCCATTCAGCGCTCGCTCTGAGCGGGTCAATCTTCCAACCGGATCAACCCATGAGCCTTTTCGATGAAGACAGGATCGACTGTCATTGCCATATCTTCGATCCTGCGCGCTTTCCGTATCGCGACGACACGCCGTATCGCCCTGAAGGTCAGGAACTCGGCACCGCCGCGCAACTGATTCGCGTAATGGATGCCTACGGCGTGCGTCATGCGCTGCTGGTTGGCCCGACGAGCGGCTACCGGACCGACAACCGTTGTCTCGTCGACGCGTTGCAGACTTACCCGGCGCGGTTTCGCGGCATTGCGGTGGTGGATAACGACATCGGCCGAAGCGAACTGACTGCGCTGCGCAATGCGGGTGTGGTCGGCGTCGCGTTCAACCCGGCGATGGAAGGCGTCGAACTCGTGCTGAATGCAGGCGAGCTTTTCGCGTCGCTCGCGGACCTCGAGATGTTCGCGCAGATTCAGGTGGTTGGCGATCAGATGGCGACGCTCGAGCCCTGGCTCGCGCGGCAACCGGTGAATGTCTTGATCGATCATGCCGGCCGGCCCGATAGCGCGGATGGCATCGATCAGAAAGGCTTTCAGGCGGTGCTTCGGCTCGCAGAGACCGGGCGCGCGACGGTCAAATTGTCGGGCTGGCAAAAGTATGCGCACGAAGCGTATCCGTATGAGGACGTGTGGCCCTACGCTCACGCGCTGCTGCGCGCATACGGACCGGAGCATTGCATCTGGGGCTCCGATTGGCCGTTCTTGCGTGCGCCAGAGCGGATGGATTATGGGCCGCTGCTTGCGCTCTTCGAGAAGATCGTCCCGGACGCGCAGGTCCGGCGGCAGATTCAGTGGGAGACGCCGCGTCGGCTATTTGGCTTTTGAAAGCGTGCGCCCGAACGCATTGAATCGAATCACCGAGGCAACGCAAGCCGCGAAACCACGTGCATGGCCTTACGCAATTCCGCACGCGAGGCAAGCATCCGATACTGCTCGAACAACGCTTCATAAACATCCGCCGACGCGGCGTCCGGTTCGAAATGCTGGAACGCCCGCGCGCCGAAGCGAGCCGCACCGTCCGTGAAATCCCGCACCACGCCCGCCGCGACGGCGCCATGAATCGCGGCGCCGACCGCCGTTGCGTTGTGCATGTCGGGCACCGAGACCGGCTTGCCGAGCACGTCCGCCATCAACTGGAGCAGGAAGCGATTGTTCTCGCTCAAGCCGCTCGCGAGGATGGTCCGCGTGACCGGCGCGCCCTCGCTCTGCATCAGCTCGATGATCGTGCGTGCGCCGAAGCACAGCGATTCCATCATCGCCCGATAAATCTCCGCGCGTGTCGTGGTCGTGCGCAAGCCAAGCAGCATGCCGCTCACCTGCGGGTCGGAAAGCGGCACGCGGCAGCCGTTCCACCAGTCGAGCGCGAGGAGCCCCGACCCACCCGGCCGCAAACGCGCCGCGCTCGCGTTGTACGCCGAGAAGTTCGCTGGCAAGTCCTCCGCCAGCGGCGCGGTTTTGACGAACCACGCGAGCGCATCGCCGAAACCGGCCTGCCCTGCTTCGTAGCACCATAGACCGGGAAGCGCCGCATCCTTCGCCACGCCTTCGATACCGTCGGGCAAGGGACGCTCGGTGTCATCGAGCAACATGTACACCGCCGATGTCCCCAGCGCGCCGACGAGCGTGCCCGCTTGCGTCGCGCCGAGCGCGGGAAGAATCACGTGCGAATCGATAGCCGCGACCGCCACGGCCGGTTCGCCGAGCATGCCTGTGCGCTCGATCCACTCGCGCCGCACCGTTCCCGCCGACGATCCAATACGCTTCGGCGCGCTCGATCGCGTGGCGAGTCCATCGACGCCAAGGGGTGGATAACCCGCATCCGAATAGTGGGCCTTGTAGCGCGCCATATCGGAGCTTCGCGCCTCCGTTCCGGTGAGCTGCCACACGAGCCAGTCGCCCGCCTCGATGAATCGCTCCGTCTGCGCCCAAAGTGTGGACGCTTCCGCGGCAAGCTGCGCCGCCTTCGCGGGCAACCATTCGCCGGAAGTCTTGCCTCCCGACTTAGTCAGATGCACGCCGCGTTCACGGCTGATCTCGTCGGCCCAGGGCTGCGCCGAGTGATGCTTCCAGAGCTTGACGTAAGCGTGCGGATCGTCGGGGAATCGCGTGGAAAGCGGCGTTCCGTCCGCCGACGCGGGCAATGGCGAACTCGCCGTGAACCCGATGCCGATAGCCTCGATACGCTTCCCACGCCCGAGCGCCGGGAGAATGACCTCGGCGCATTCGAGATAATCCGGCGCGTTTTGCAAAGCCCAGCCCGCCTTCAGCGGCAACCCGCCCGGAAGCGCGTCTATGAGCGTGCCATGCCGATACCGATGCGCATGCGTCGCGCACACCTCGCCGCTTTCGATATTCACCAGCACGCCTCTTGCCGAATCCGTTCCGTAGTCCAGGCCGATCAGGTAGCCACCGCTCATCGTCGCGATCCATGAGTTGAAGAAATTGAAATATAGTGCAGCGAGGGTTCGCGCGTCATCGAAACGACGCGCATGAGGCCGAACCCGTTTCCCTATCTCAACACAACCCGTGGAAAGATTCGCATGAAAGTGGACAAGCAAAGCTTCGCAGGGCGGCACGCGTTCATCACCGGCGGCAGCCGGGGCATTGGCTTTCAGACCGCCATCGCGTTAGGCGAAGCGGGCGCGGCGGTGACCGTATCGGACCTGACGGATCATGCGGTGAGCGAAGCCGTCGACAAGCTGCGCGCGGCCGGCGTCGATGCCAGCGGCGTGGTGCTCGACGTCACCGACCCGGATCAATGCGACCGCGTCGCGCTCGAACTGAATGGCGGCGCAGCGGTCGATGTACTCGTCGCCAACGCAGGCATTGCGTGGCCCGACACGCCCGCCGAGGAGATGAGCAACGAAGCGTGGCTCAAGGTGATCGACACCAATCTCAACGGCACGTTCTGGACGTGCCGCGCGTTCGGGCGTCATATGCTCGCCAAGGGCAAAGGCTCGATCGTGACCGTGGGTTCCATGTCCGGCGTCATCTCCAACAAACCGCAACGGCAGGTGCAATACAACGCGTCGAAAGCGGCGGTGCATCATCTGACGAAGTCGCTCGCGGGCGAATGGGCGGAGCGCAACGTGCGCGTCAATTGCGTCGCGCCGACCTATGTCAACACGGTCATGTCGAACGTGACGGCAAAGGACGAGCGCTTCTTCAAACCGTGGATGGACAACACGCCGATGCGCCGCATGGTGGAACCGGAGGAAGTGGCATTGGCGATTGCGTTTTTGGCGTCGGACGCGGCGAGCGCAATCACCGGCACCATCCTGCTCACCGATGCGGGCTACACCATCTGGTGACGCGTCACGCCGACAGCTTCGTCATCTCGGCGTAAAGGTCGGCCTTGCCCTCGAAACCGATGCCGGGCAAGTCGGGCATGGTGATATAGCCGTTTTCGACCTGCACGCCATCCGGGAAACCGCCGTAGGGCTGGAACAGATCAGGATACGACTCGTTGCCGCCAAGCCCCAGCCCTGCCGCGATATTCAACGACATCTGGTGCCCGCCGTGCGGAACGCAGCGGCTCGGCGACCAGCCGTGCTGATGCAGCATGTCGAGCGTGCGCAGATATTCGACGAGACCGTAACTCAGCGCGCAATCGAACTGCAGCCAGTCGCGGTCGGCACGCATGCCGCCGTAGCGAATCAGGTTGCGCGCGTCCTGCATCGAAAAGAGGTTTTCGCCGGTGGCCATCGGCTTGTCGTAATAGTTGCGCAGCGTGGCTTGCAACTCGAAGTCGAGCGGATCGCCCGGCTCTTCGTACCAGAAGAGATCGTATTGCGAGAGCGCCTTGGCGTACTGAATGGCCGTGTCGAGATCGAAGCGGCCGTTGGCGTCCACCGCGAGCTTCTGGCCGTCCTGCAGAATGCTCAGGATCGAATCGATACGGCGCAGGTCTTCATCAAGCGAAGCGCCGCCAATCTTCTTTTTGACGACCGTATAGCCCCGGTCGATGTAGCTGCGCATCTCGTCCTTGAGCTTGCCGTGGTCCTGGCCGGGATAGTAGTAGCCGCCTGCCGCATACACGAACACCTTGCGGTCCGGCTGGCCATTGCCATGACGGTCCGCGAGCAACTGAAAAAGCGGCTTGCCTTCTATCTTCGCGACCGCGTCCCAGATCGCCATGTCGATGGTCCCGATAGCCACCGAACGCTCGCCGTGACCGCCCGGCTTCTCGTTCATGAACATGGTCGCCCACACCTTGTGGGGATCGATGTTGTTGCCGGTATCGTCGAGGAGCGTGCCCGGGTCTGCTTCGAGGATGCGCGGAATGAAGCGCTCGCGCATGAGTTTGCCCTGACCGTAGCGGCCGTTCGAGTTGAAACCGTAACCGACGACAGGCTTGCCGTCGCGGATCACGTCGGTCACGACCGCGACGAGACTCAGCGTCATCTTGCTGAAGTCGATATATGCATTACGGATGGGCGAACTGATCGGAACGGTCTTTTCGCGGATTTCGACGATCTTCATAAATGTCTCCTGACGGCACTCGCTCATTGAAGACGTTAGGTTAGCCGCGAAGTGCCGGGTTAAGATTCACCCACATTCATTTCATTTTTTACTTAAAGTGAATACTGATTCGGCAACGGACTTCGAGTTCTTCATCTTGCTCGCGAAACTGAAGAGCATGTCCGGCGCGGCGCGCGCACTCGATCTCACGCCGCCCGCAGCGACCAAGCGGCTCGGCATCATGGAAAAGCGGCTGGGCGCGCAGCTCGTCAACCGCACCACGCGCAGCATCAGCCTCACGCCGGAAGGCGAAACCTATCTGCGCTATGCAACGCAGATCGTGGAGAAAGTGCGCGAAATGGAAGAAGCGATCACGGGCGCGCGCACCGATCCGCAAGGGCTGCTGCGCATCAACGCGACGCTCGGCTTCGGCCGCACGACCATTGCGCCGCTCGTGTCCGAGTTTGCAAAGCGCTTTCCTCAGGTCGAGGTTCAGTTCGAAGTGACGGATCGGCCCGTCGATCTGATCGAAGGTGCGTTCGATATGGCGATACGCTTCGGCGAACTGCCCGACAGCCGCTTGAGCGCGCGACGCATCATGAGCAACCGGCGCTTTCTTTGCGCATCGCCGAAATATCTCGAACGCTTCGGCACGCCCGAAAAGATCGAAGACCTGCTGCAGCACCGCTGCATCATTCATCGGCAGAACGACGATGCCCATGGCGTATGGCGATTCATCGACGAAGACCACACGGAAGCGCTGAAAGTGCGCGGCGCGTTATCCAGCAACGATGGCGATATCGTCCTGCGCTGGGCGCTCGACGGACACGGCATTCTTATCCGCTCGGAATGGGACCTGGCGAAGTATGTACAGAGCGGACGGCTCGAAATCGTGCTGCCGAACGCCGTGCTGCCATCGGCCGATCTCTTCGTCTATTACCCGCGGCAACGCAACCAGACCGCACGCGCCCGTGCGTTCATCGACTTCCTGGTTGAGCGCTTTCAGGCGCCGTTCATTCCCGTCGATGCCGGCAAGCTCGTGCGCGAGCGCAAAAAACGCGGCGCCCGCCGTTGATCCGCTTGTGTACAGGCACGAACGTTCGCATCACGCGCGCCACGCGACTTGCCTTGTGCGTCGGACGATGCGAGACTCGGCACGCTGAAGTCGCCCGCAAAAGCGGAGGAGACATGCGGCCAGCCGATAGCCTGAAAACGCATTCACTCGCCGACACCGCGCCACTGCTTCCATGGGCTGCGGCGCTGGTGATTTTGCATATCGCGACCAATGGCGAATACGGCTTTCATCGCGATGAACTGTCCACGTTGGAAGACGCGCGCTCGCTCGCGTGGGGTTACGTCGGCGTCCCGCCGTTCATTCCGTTTCTTGCGCGAGGCGCGTTCGCGCTGTTCGGGCCGTCGCTGACCGGCTTGCGCTTTTTCTCGTCGCTGGCAATGGGCATCGCCTTCGTGCTCACGGGCCTGATTGCGCGCGAGCTCGGAGGAAGCAGACGGGCGCAGATCGTCGCCGCATTGGCCGCCGCTATTAGCAGTGTCGCGTTGAGCGCGGGCGCGCTTTATCAGTACGTCAGTTTCGACTATCTATGGTGGGTCGCGGCCGCATACTGCGCGGTGCGCCTGCTGTCCACGGACGATGCACGATGGTGTCTCGGCGTTGGCGCTGCCATCGGCATCGGCTTGTTGACGAAGTACACCATCGCGTTTCTGGCAGCGGGTATCGCCGCGGGCTTGCTCTTTACACCCGCCCGTCGATACTTCCGCAGCGCGTGGCTATGGCTCGGCGTCGCGCTCGTCGGCGTGATCGCGCTGCCTCACTTGATCTGGCAGTTTCAGCACGACTTCATCACACTGGATTTCCTGCAGAGCATTCACGCTCGCGACGTCCGCATGGGACGCGGCAACGGATTCCTGCTCGGTCAGTTCTGGATCACGACAAGCCCGTTCACGGTTCCCTTGTGGCTCGCGGGACTCTACTATCTTTTCGCCGTCGGGGAAGGAAAGCGGTTTCGCGTGCTTGGCTGGATGTTCGTCGTGCCGCTCGTGTTGTTCGTCGTGGCGAAGGGCCGCGACTACTATATGGCGCCTGCTTATCCGATGTTGCTCGCGGCGGGCGCGGTGTGGGCGGAGCAACGGATGGCATCGCTCAACATGCGCCACGCAGCGGCGATTCGCTGGTCCGTGTGCGTCGTGCTCGCAATCGGCGCGGTGCTGGGCGCGGCACCCGTACTGCCGATTGCTCCGGTCGGATCGACATGGTGGCGCTTTGCGGATCGCGTCAATGGCGGCAACTTCAACGAAGAGCTCGGGTGGCCCGACATGGCGGAAAGCGTCGCGCGCATTCGCGACACACTTCCGGAGGGGCAACGTGCGAGCGTCGGCATTCTCGTCGCCGATACGGGCCAGGCCGGCGCCATCGATCTATTCGGCGCGCGCTTGAAGCTGCCGAGCCCGATCTCCGGCACCAACTCACACTGGTTTCGCGGATACGGCGACCCGCCGCCAAAGCCGCTGATCGTCGTGGGTTTTCCGAGCGATATCGTGCAGCGTGAGTTGGCGTCGTGCCGTATGGCCGCGCGTCTCACGAACCGCTTCGGCATTGCAAACAGCACGGTAAGTGGCCGCGATATCTTCGTATGCGAAGCACCGCGCCAACCGTGGCCGCAATTCTGGCGCGGCATACAGGTCTATGGATAGCGCGCATCTTCATTGCGCGTCCGTGCCCGCGGTCGTCTGAATGATGGTCTCGAGTTGCGCGCTCATCGGCAGATTGATGCTCGTGCCCGATGGCAGGCGGCGCAAAAACCAGCGCTTGTATTGCCGGTCCATTTCGCCATCCGCCGCGAGTTCCTGGAATGTGTCCTTCACCACTTGCGCCAACTGCGGATCGTCCTTGCGAAACATGATGCCGTACGGCTCATACGAAAGGTAATCGCCGACCACGCGGTACGACCCGCCCGCGCCCGCGTGCTCGGCAATCAGCCCGTAGAGCAAGACGTCGTCGGTGGCGAATGCGTCGGCATGGCCGTCGGCCACTTGCGCGAAGCCTTGCGCGTGGTCTGGCACGATCTGCAACTGAATGCCGAGCCGGAACTTGCTGTCCAGATCGCGCAGCGCCTTCTCGTTCGTGGTGCCGGCGGTCAACGTGACCTTCTTGCCCGCGAGATCGCGAAACGAGCCGATAGGCGAGCCGCTCTTGACCATCACCTTCGTGCCCGCGACGAAGATGATCGGCGAAAACGCCACGCGTTTCTGGCGTTCGATATTGCTGGTCGTCGAGCCGCATTCGAGATCGACACGGCCGCTCGTCACGGCGTCGATACGATTATCAGGCGTAACCGGCACCCACAGGATGGTCGGCGTCAGGTTGATCGCATCGCCGATGGCCGTCACCAGCGACTTGCATAACTCGATGGAATAACCGATAGGTTCATGGCGCGCGTTCAGATACGAAAACGGCACCGATGCCTCGCGATAACCAATCGCGACGACACCGCTCTTTCGCACCTTCGCGAGCGTTCCCGTGAGCGCGACGGGCGCGAAGCTATCGGGAATAGCGCGTGACGTTTGCGGATCGTCCTGCGCTCGCGCTCCGGCACAGGCGATCAACGTCCCCGCAAGCGCGAGCATCGAGCAGAATCGCTGCATCTTCATGGCGCGGCTCCGCTTAACCTTCTGCCGGATGGGCGATGGTCGCTTCGAGCTCGGTTTCGATGCGCGCCGCGTTGGCGTCGGCTTCCGCTTCCGTCATCAGTTCGCCCTCCCACTTGGCGACCACCGCGCTCGCAATCGAATTGCCCACCGCGTTCGTGGCCGAACGGCCCATGTCGAGGAACGTGTCCACGCCGAGAATCAACAACAAACCCGCTTCGGGAATGCCGAACTGGTTGAGCGTCGCCGCGATCACGACGAGCGACGCGCGCGGCACGCCGGCCATTCCCTTGGATGTCAGCATGAGCACCAGCAACATGGTCAGTTGCGTGCCGATGGAAAGCGGAATGTTGTAGGCCTGCGCGATAAACAACGTCGCGAAGGTGCAGTACATCATCGAGCCGTCGAGGTTGAACGAATAGCCCATCGGCATCACGAACGCGGAGATCTTGCGCTTCACGCCGAAGCGGTCGAGCGCATCGAGAATCTTCGGATACGCAGCTTCCGAACTCGCGGTCGCGAACGAGAGCATGAACGCTTCTCTTATCAGTCCCAGCAGCTTGAGCACGCGTGGTCCGAGAAACAGGAAACCCGCGAGCGCCAGCAACGCCCACAACATGAACAGGCTCAAGTAGAAGTCGCCCATGAAGACCGCGAACTTGAGCAGAATGGTCAGGCCATTGACGGCGACAGTGGACGCCATTGCGGCCAGCACGGCGAGCGGTGCGAGCTTCATCACGTAGCCGGTGATCTTCAGCATGACGTGCGAGAGCTGGTCGATGGCGGCGACGAGAATCTTGCCCTTGTCGCCCAGCGCGGCGAGCGCCACACCGAAGAACATGGAGAACACGACGATCTGCAGCACTTCGTTATTGGTCATCGCTTCCGCGAACGACCTCGGCACCATATGACTCACGAAGTCCTTGAGCGTGAACTTGGAAGTCGCCAGATTCGCCGACGCGCCGATATCCGGCAACGGCAGCCCGAGATTTTCGCCCGGCCTGAGCAGGTTCGACATCATGAGACCGAGCAGCAACGACACGAGCGACGCGGTGACGAACCAGCCGAGCGCCTTGGCAAACACGCGCCCGACCGAGGCTGCATCGCCCATATGCGCAATACCCACGACGAGCGTGGAGAACACGAGCGGACCGATCACCATTTTGATCAGTCGCAGAAACACGTCCGATATGAGCGAGATGTAGCCCGCGATTTCAGTAGCAGTCTTCTTGTCCGGAAAGCTCGAGTAGATCATGTAGCCGATCCCGATGCCCAACAGCATGGCGACCAGGATCCAGATGGCCGCATTATTTTTTCGGTTCATCTCGAAGCCTCCATTCACTGCTTTGATGGTTTGCGGGATGCAAAGCTCGAAACCGGATGCTGCCGCTTAGTGTGCCTTAACAAAAAGGGAATTGCATTGGCGTAATCCGCCATGCAAGGTGTTTGAATTGCCGGAATCGAAATGCGCGGCGATGGCATCGATGCATCGCATATATATCCGCTACGCGTGCCGCAATGCAGCGACAGGATCGAGTCTCGCGCCCGCCGAACGGCGCCGCGACGCTGGTGCGCTGCGCAACGGCACGTTTGGCGCGTTGCCTAACGCGCGTCCTCGTCAAGCACGAGGAGATTCTCGTGCGAAAAGCCGAGCGCGACCGGCTGGCCGCGTTCGGGCAGCAACCGGTTCGGGTCGTTGAAGACATCGAGCGACACTACCGCGTCTTTCACCCGCGCGCGGATACGCACCACCGCGCCGAGGAAGCTGATTTCCTCGACGGTTGCCGCCAGCGAATTGCGGCCGCTCGCGGGCGGTTCCAGCACGATCGCTTCGGGACGCAAGGCGAGAAGCCGCTCCCGGCCGGCATCGTCCGATGGCAACTGGCGCGACGTCACGAGTTCCTGACCGTCCACGGCCATGCGTCCGGTCGCGGGATCGATCACGCGGCCCGCAAGAATGTTGAGCGTGCCGACGAAGGAGGCGACAAAGCGCGTGCGCGGAAAGTTATAGATGTTGAGCGGCGGCCCGACCTGTTCGACGCGCCCCTCGTTCATCACGACGATGCGATCCGAAATGGATAGCGCCTCTTCCTGATCGTGCGTGACGAAGATCGACGTGATTCCAAGTTCGCGCTGTAACGCGCGAATGTCTTCGCGCAACGAGACGCGGATCTTCGCATCGAGCGCGGAGAGCGGTTCGTCGAGCAGCAACACTTGCGGCTTGCTCGCAAGCGCGCGCGCCAGCGCCACGCGCTGTTGCTGGCCACCCGACAGTTGCCACGGATAACGCTCGGCAAGATGCGGCAGCTTGATCAGTTCGAGCATTTGCGCCACGCGCTCGTCCATCTCCTTCTGCGGACGCTTCGCCACTCGCAGCGCGAAGCCTATGTTCTGCGCCACCGTCATGTTCGGAAAGAGCGCATACGATTGAAACACCATGCCGACGGCTCGTTCGCGCGTACGCAGATGCGTGACGTCGCGGCCATCGAGACGAATGGTGCCGCGCGTGGGCGTCTCGAAGCCCGCGATCATGCGCAGCACGGTCGTCTTGCCGCATCCAGAAGGACCGAGGAACGTGATGAACTCGCCGCGCTCGATTTTCATGTCGAACTGATGCAGCGCGATGTTCGGCCCGAACGCCTTGTGAAGATTGTCGATTTCAAGAAATGCCATGCGTCGCGTGCCTCAGGCTCAAGTTTTCTGGCCGGCCAGCGCGCGCGCCGAACCGAATACCTGGATCAGCCCCATCGAGGCCCAGGTGACGACGAACGCGATGATCGCGAGCGCCGACGGCTCGTAGGCACGGTTCGCACCGATCAACTGCAGATACGGACCGAACGCCGGACGATCCAGCAGGCTCGCGAACGTGAACTCGCCGATGACGACCGCAAAAGTAAGGAACGCGCCCGACAGAATGCCCGAGCGCACATTCGGGAAGATCACTTTGAGAAGTATGGTCGCGCGGCCCGCGCCCAGACATTCGGCGGCTTCGGTGAGCGAGCGGATATCGACGGCGCGCATGCCGGCGTCGACCGCGCGATACATATACGGCAGCGACAGCGTGACATAGCCGAACACGAGCAAAAGGTCGGTCGCGCGTTCGTTGCCGGTGAGCGGCAGGATCGAACTGCTGTTGTAGATGCGCAGATAGCCGAACACGATGACGATGGCCGGAATCACGAGCGGCAGCAACGTGATGAACTCGACCACGGGCCGCAGCTTCGGCAAGCGCAGCTGCACCCAGTAAGCGGTCGGCACCACGAGCAGCACGCCGATCACGATGGTGAGAAAGCCCATCAGCACCGAATAGCCGAACGACGCCTGAAAATGCGGATCGCCGAGTACGACGCGATACGCGTCGAAGCTGTATTCGCCACGACGCATGCGCAGACTGAACTCGAATGTGGCGATCAGCGGAATCAAAAAATATAGCGAGCCGACGATCATCGCGATGGCGGCGCCCGCGCGCGACTGCGATTTCATCGGCGTCCCCTTTCGGCGCGCGCACGCAACCAGATATAGCCGCCGTTCGAAAGCCCCGTCACCACGATCATGCCGAGCGCGAGCGCGTAACCCAGGTTCTGGTTATGCAGCACGTCGCCGCGAATCTGCGCGTACAGCAGAATGGTCACGATATTGAGCGAGCTGCCGGTCAACGCATAAGCCGTGGCGACCGCGCCGAACGCGTTGGCGAACAAGAGCAGCGCCGCGCCCAGCAAGCTCGGCCACAGCACCGGCAAGCCGACATAACGCCAGTACTGCGCCGATGTCCCGCCGAGGCAATCGCAGGCTTCGCGCCATTCGCGCTTCAGACCGTCGAGCGCGGGCGTGATGATGAGCACCATCAACGGAATCTGGAAATACAGGTATGTGATGGTCAGTCCGGCGAAGCTCAGAATGCTGAAGCCGGTGGAATAGAGATTGAAGCCGAGATACTTGCGCGCCAGCACGGTGACGAGACCCACGCGCCCCAACGTGCAAATGAAAGCGAACGCGAGCGGCACGCCCGCGAAGTTCGACGCCACGCCGGAGAAGGTCATGAGCGTCGGGCGAATCCATGCGGGTAACTGGCCTTTCACCGCCGCCCACGCGAGCAGCGAGCCGAGTATCGCGCCGCCCGCGGCCGACGCCGCGCTGACTTTCATGCTGATCCAGTAGGCATCGAGCACGCCCGGCTGGAACAACTCGCGGAAATTGACGAGCGTGAAGTGTCCCTGCGGGTCCTGAAACGCGCCCACCATCAAGAAGCCCGTAGGCAGCAGTAGGAATAGCAGCGCGAACACGAAGAACGGCAGCACGCCGATATACGTGAGCCAACTCGCGCCGCCGCTTGCGCGCGCGGCACCGGCCGGCGGCACGGGCGCGGCCGGCGCCAGCAGATCCGGCCCGGCGCCTTGCGGAGGAGAGACGCTCATTGCGGGATCTCGTGCGTCACGCTTACTTCACGTTCGCGCCGACGATCTGATCCCAGCCCTTGGTGACGACGTCCTTGGTGGCGTCCTGTTGCGGCAGCGTCGGGAACACGACGCCTTTATACGCCGATGCGGGCGGCAGCTTGTCGAGCAGCGCCTGCGGCACCTTCTTCTGCGCCACGAGTTCGTTGTAGCGCATTGGATGGCAATAGCCCGCAAGCCAGCCGAGTTGGCCTTCGTCGGAATAGAGGTATTCCATCCACAGCTTCGCGGCGTTCGGATGCGGCGCAAACGCGCTGATCGCCTGAACATAAACGCCCGCCACGACACCCGTCTTCGGCACGATCACCTGCACCTTCGGGTTGCCCTTGAGCGTGTCGCGGTCGGCGAGCGCGTTGTAGTCCCAGCGCACGATGATCGGCGTCGTGCCTTGCGCCAGCGACGCCGCCTTGCCGATCACCGGCACGAAGTTGCCGCTCTTGTTCAAATCGGCGAAAAATTTGAGTCCTGCCTGATCCGCCTTGCTTGCGTCGCCCTTGGTCTGCGACAAGCCCGCCGCATAGACGCCCTGAATGGCCTGATTCGCCGAGCGTGGATCGCCCGCGAGCGAAACCGCGTTGCGATAGTCGGCCTTCTGCAAGTCGCTCCAGTCGGCCGGCGGCTTGTCGATCATGTCGGTGTTGACTTCGAATGAAAGCACGCCGTAATAATCGCCGTACCAGTAGCCTTCGGCGTCCTTGGATTCGGCGGGAATCGCGCTCCACGTCGACACCTTGTACGGCTGCAACAGGCCTTCTTTCTTCGCCGTCGGGCCGAACGAAAGACCGACGTCGATCACGTCCGGTGCCTGCGGTCCCTTGTTGCCTTTGTTGGCCTTGATCGCTTCGATCTCGTCGCCCGAGCCTGCGTCGGGGTTGAGTTCGTTGACGTGAATGCCGTACTTCTTCTGGAACCCGGCGATGACCGCGCCGTAACCGCACCAGTCATGCGGCAGTGCGATGGTGGTCAACTGCCCTTCCTGCTTCGCGGCTGCGATGAGCGCATCCGTTGGCGCCGCCACAGCCTGACCGATGCTGCCCGCGGCCAATCCAGCCGTGGCGCAGATGCACAAAACACGGCCTGTCCCGATACGCTTCATCGTCATTCTTGTCCTATACCGGAAGGTATTGCGTTGATGAGTTCCGCCGATTGCCGATGCAGGCTAAAGTCAATCAGCGCGTTTGGCAAGCCGCCAAAAAAGCCGGCTCCATGCGCGGCATCGGCGGCACCCTTCAGTTCCTCGAAGGCTCGCTGGGCGGCGCGCGGCCCGTGCCGAACGTCGTCGCGACCACGATTGGACTCAGCGCCGCGAGGATCGCGCTGAAGCGCATCGTCGAAGCAATGCCGAGATGTTCGACGACCGCGCCGCCACCAAGCGAACCGAGCGCAATCGCGCTCGCGCCGCTGCGTTCCGGCTTGGCGCCGAGGGCGTGCCCATTAGCGCGGTGTCTCCCACGCGACGGCATCCGAGTCCGAAGGTGCGGCTCTTTATCGGCCGACTCGTCGATGCATGGCAGCCCAAACCGCCGAGGGAACGCGAGCTGCGTTGAAGCACGATCCCGCAATGTGGACCACCCGCGAACGCGCTTCGAATGCGCTTTATTGAATCGCGCACGCCTGAGCGATACTGACACTGTCGGAACGCATGAGACGCGACGCTGTTGCTGAAGAGCCGTGACAACCCACCGAGGATTCGCACGATGGCCAAGATCTCCGCAGGCGTAGGTCCGAAATTTCCGCAAGTGGTCGTGCTGTTCGGCGCCACGGGCGATCTCGCACGACGCAAGCTGTTGCCTGGCCTCTTCCATCTGTCGAATGCGGGGTTCATCCCCGGCTGCAAGATCATTGCCGTCGCGCTCGACGACATTCACGTGGACGACTTCCGCGTCACGGCGAAAGGCGCGCTCGACGAGTTTTCGAGTCGTAAGGTGACGCCGCAAGAGTGGGACACGTTCGCCGCCAATCTCGATTACGTGCCCCTGACAGCCGGCGCCGCAACGCTGAAGGCGGCGGTCCTGAACGCCGAGAAAAGCTTCGGCGGCGAATGCCGGCGCCTGCATTATCTGAGCGTTCCGCCCAACGCCGCGCTTTCGGCGGTCGGCATGCTTCATGAAGCGGGACTCGTGGAACGCTCGCGCATCATCATGGAAAAGCCTTTCGGCACCGATCTGGCAAGTTCCGTGTCGCTCAACGCTCACTTGCACGAGGTCTTCGAAGAGGCGCAGATTTTTCGCATCGATCACTTTCTCGGCAAGGAACCGGCGCAGAACATCCTCGCATTTCGCTTCGCCAACGGCTTGTTCGAACCGATATGGAATCGCAATTTCATCGATCACGTGCAGATCGACGTGCCGGAAACGCTCGGCCTCGGCAAGCGCGCGGGCTTCTACGAGCAGACGGGCGCGTTTCGCGACATGGTCGTCACGCACCTGTTCCAGATTCTCGCGTTCATGGCGATGGAGCCGCCCACATCGCTGGAACCTTCGCCTATCAGCGAGGAAAAGAACAAGGTCTTTCGCAGCATGTTGCCGATTCAACCTAACGATGTCGTGCGCGGTCAGTACACGGGTTATCGGACCGAGGAAGGCGTGAGCGCCGAGTCGGAAACAGAGACCTTCATTGCGCTGAAATGCTCGATCGACAACTGGCGCTGGGCGGGTGTGCCCTTCTATCTGCGCACCGGCAAGCGGCTCGCGGAAGGCCAACGAATCATTTCCATTGCGTTTCGCGAGCCGCCGAAGAGCATGTTTCCGGCAGGTTCGGGCGTGGGTTCGCAGGGACCGGACCATTTGACCTTCGATCTCGCCGATGCCTCGAAGATGTCGCTCTCGTTCTACGGCAAGCGGCCCGGCCCCGGCATGCGTCTCGACAAACTGAGCCTGCAGTTCGCCATGCGCGACACGGGCTTGATCGGCGAAGTGCTGGAAGCCTACGAGCGCCTGATTCTCGACGCCATGCGCGGGGATCGCACGCTGTTCACGACTGCGGAAGGCATCGAGCGGCTGTGGGAAGTATCCACGGCGCTGCTCGAATCGCCGCCGCCCGTGCGGTTTTACGCGCCGGGTTCGTGGGGGCCGAATGCGATTCATCAGCTCGTCGCGCCGCGTGCCTGGCGGCTGCCGTTCGAGCGTGCGTGGCGCGATCCGAACGCGCTCGGAAGCTGATCCTCAGGCGCGTCCGTTGGCGGCCTGAACCGTGTCGGCTTTCGATCTGAACCGGTCGCGATAATCCACCGGATTGATACTGAGCCGCCGAAAGAAGGTTCTGCGAAAGCCGTCGGTATCCTCGAAGCCGCAGCGGCGCGCGATTTCCCGCATCGGCAATTCCGTGGCTTCGAGATAGTGCCGCGCCGCGTCGATGCGCGCATTGGCAAGGAAGGTCATCGGCGTCGTGCCGCAGTCCTTGGCGAAGATGCGCGAGAGATTGCGCGCGCTCATATGCGCGCGGTCCGCAAGCGATGCCACTGTATGCGCGACATGCAGGTTGTCGAGCATGAACTCCTGCAGCGCCATGGTCTGCGAGCCGGGCGCGGCCTGCGTTTCAAGGAGCGGGCTGAACTGCGACTGACCGCCCGCGCGCCGCAGATAAACGACCAGATACTTGGCGACATCCAGCGCCATCTGACGGCCGAAGTCGTCTTCGATCATTGCGAGCGACAAGTCGATACCCGCCGTGACGCCCGCCGTCGTGAAGATGTTGCCGTCACGAACGAAGATGTGGTCCGGCTCGATCCGCGCGCGCGGAAACGTCGCGGCGAGCCGCGGCACGTCCATCCAGTGCGTAGTCACGACTTTGTTGTCGAGCAGTCCCGCCGAACCGAGCGCGAAGAGACCATTGCAGATCGCCGATACGCGGCGGCACTGCTTGTGCTGCGCGCGCAGCCATTCGCTGAGCGCGGGATCGTCGAAGGCGTCGAAGATACCGAGCCCGCCCGGAACGATGATGGTGTCGAACTCCGGGCAGCGGTCGAAGATGGTGCGGTCCGGTACGGTCGTGAGGCCGCTCGACGACTGCACGCTGCCGCGCGTGGTGCCGACCGTCATCATTTCGTACTCGCATTCGCCCTTGCTCAACACGCGGACTTCGGCAAAGGCGTCCTTCGGCCCGGCGATATCGAGCAACTGAAACCCGGGAAAGACGAGCATGCCGACCTTGATGCGTTTCATCGGAGTTTTGGTGTCCGTCTGAAAGCGGGCGGCGGCGGAACACCGTCGCCCTGAACGATTAGTCTAACCGCCCAAAAACACGCGGTCGCGCATGTCATCGATTGCGCACCGCTGGCGCGAAAGCCGGTGCCTTGCGAGGCTGGCGAGCGCCGGCGAGTTCGCTACGCTCGGCGAGCACACCGAACAGCGCGCCAATGGTCGTCCAGACGATCGCCTGCATGCCGATGGACGCCATCCTGAACTTCCACAGCAGCGTGGCGGGAAAGCCGGCCGGCACTTCGTCGATCCCGGGCAGCACGACGATCATCACGGCAAGCATGACGGCGAACGCGAGAATGCCGACGAGCGTTCCGTTCCACTGCCCGAACTTCCTCGCTGCGACACCGCGCACGTTGAGCGACATCAGCATGATCGCAAGCGAGATGGCGATGGTCAGAAAGAACAGCGCCGTGCGATAACCGATGGTTTCCGGGTCCCCGACCGATGGCGGATTCGCCGGATAGACGAGGCTCGGCACCACGACGAGCGATACGAACGCCGCAAGCGCCATCCACGCGGCAAGCGGCCGTGCGCCGAGCTTGCCCACCCTGCCCCACGCATATGCGAAGGCAAGCGCGAAGAGCCCGCCGAAAGCCGCGCCATAGGCCACGACACCCGTCAGCAAGCCCATGCCCGCCTGCGTCTCGCGACTGACGAGTTCGGGCTCGGGCGCATCGCCGTGAGCGGCGTGCGCGTGCTCTTCGATTGCAATCGCGCGTTCGACTTGCGGTTCGCCCACCACTCTCGCGAAACCGAACGCAAGCAGTCCCGCGACCACGCCCGCGAGCATGCCGCGCATCAACAGTTTGCCGACCATGATCGTCTCCGCGTCAATGACAGGGAAAGCCGAGCAGATGGCGTCCATCGTGCACGAACTCGTGAACGTACATGCCGGACACGATCGAGGTCGCGCCCTCTTCCGCGCCGACGAAATACAGCGCGAGCAACATCAAGAGACCGCCGAACACGATCCAGGGTAGTAGCTCGCGCAACGGGATTGGCGTGACCGGTTCGGTAGGGAAAGCAATAGCGTCGTTCATTGAAGACCTCGTTTGAATCGATGATGATGATTGGATGGATGCGCAAGACTCAGGCGTCAACGTTGACGCGCCGCGCCGTCACGACCTTCAGGAGTTCATCGCGCGACAACACGCCGCTCGTTTCGACCACGTTCAGAAGCGCTTCGAGAAAGCGTTCGTAGTAGTCCCAGCGCGGCTGGTCGACGCAACCGATAGCTTCCCACTGTGCAATCGATGCAATCAAGCTCTGCCGGAAGTCCTCCCACTCGAAGCAGCCCGCTTTCGATAACGACAGCGCAAGCCCGAACACATCGCGCTCCCAGCGGTTGGTGAAGAACAGCTTGCCGTCGAGACGCGGCGGCGAATCGGGCGCGCCGAGCATCGACGTCGCCGCGTATTCCTCGAATCGAGTGAACATGACGAGCCTCAGGTCGTGGGCGCTTCGATGAGGGCGACACCCATCATCGATTCCGGCGTCACGAGCGCGGCGAGTTCCGCTTCGCTCATGTGCTCCGTGTTGGAGGGACGCTCGGGCACGACGAACCAGCGGATTTGCGCGCTGCTGTCCCACACTTTCACTTCCTTGTCCGCAAGCACGTTCACGCCGAATTCCGCCAGCACGGCACGGGGCTCGCGCACGCCGCGTGCACGAAACACGGGATCCTTGTACCAGTACGGCGGCAAGCCGAGAACCGGCCACGGATAGCACGAACACAACGTGCAGATGATGAGGTTATGCACGTTCTCGTCGTTTGCGACGGCGGCCATGTGCTCGCCTTCCGCACCCGTCATGCCGAGCGGCAGTGCAAGCTCCGCGATGGCCTTCGGTGTGTCGTCGACGAGGCGCTTCTTGTACTCCGGATCGGTCCATGCGCGCGCCACGATCTTCGCGCCATTGAACGGCCCGGCCATGGTTTCGAAGTGCTTGAGCACGGCATCGACGGAATCGCTCGCGATCACGCCCTTCTCGATCAACAATGCTTCCAGCGCGCGCACCTTTGCCGCGCTCGACGCTTCGCGGTCGTCGGGAAATTCAAAGAGTTGGCTCATGCTGCGGTGGCTCCGGATCAGTTGGCCGCTTGTACGTAGGCTTCGTACAAGTCGGCATAAAGGGTGGTGTTCGCTTCGCTCTTGTCGGCGCCCCAGATGTCGGCGGTATCGAACGCAATGCGATACACGGGCATGGGCGCGCCTATACCGTCCGGTCCCGTCGATACGAAATACGAGAACGCGCCCGGATACACGAGATCGACGACGCCGGTCTTGTTGCGCAGATAGCCGGGCAGACGCGTGTGATCGACCGCTTCGGGGTCGGCTATGCGTACCGCGTCGCCCTTCGCAAAACGCGCGGTGCTTTCGAGCGCGTGATAACCGGAGTCGCCGTTCGTCAGATACGCGTCGATCTGCGCGGTGAGCGCGGCGTCGGGTTTCCCAGGCAGCGCGGCATCGGGGTTCGCGCGGTAGTGCGCGGTCTTTTGCGCGAGTTCGTCGGCCGAGATGTAGCCTTGATCGACGAAGAACTGCGAGATGCCGCCGAGCCACTTCTCGTAGTACCGATACTTGAAATACTCGAACGGCTGCATGTCTTCCGCGCCCGTGCGCAGCGAGGCCCACGTCCAGTCGTTCTTGAATGTCGTCGGCAGCGTGTCGACAGGATAGCGATGCAGCGCATTGGAGAGATGCGCGCTTTCCGCCATCATCACGGTATGAATACCGAAGATGCGCGTCTCCCACGGTTCCACGAACACGCGCCGTTCGGTGCTGACAGGGCCGAGATTTTCGATGCCGCCAAGATGATGCTGTAGTTTCACGATGTGCTCCGTGCGTAAAGAAACGAGTTCAGCTCAGCCGATGCTCGCGTTTGAACAACAGCGCTTCGCCGACCACTTCCGACACGAAGCCGAAGACCGCGCCCGTCACGAGCGCTGCTGCGGCCACGAGTGCGGGATTGCCGATGCCAGCGGTCGTGATCGCCTTGCCTGTTGCCACCGTCGTGCCGACCGTCGATGCAAAGCCCCACACGATGGCCGGCAAGACATCGAGTAATCTGATTTTTGCTGCCTGCACCATCGCCGCGCTGCCGATGCCGACGAACACCGCCGCCGCAAACGCGCCGCCGCTCGTCGTCGCAATGCAGAGCAACGTGAGCGATGCGATGACCAGCCCCGTGAGATTCGACGCGACGCTCTTCACGAAGCCCGCGCGACCGCCGCCAAGCACGAAGAACGACGCCCATGCAATGAACGTCACCCAGACGGGTACGGGAAATACGGTCCCGGTGAGCCATGTATCCGCGACGGCCAGTACGCCAATGCTCAATGTGTATGCTTCGGGCTTTTTCATGCGCGTGCTCCTCGATAAGAAATGAATGAATGGGTCAATGCATGCAGGAAAGAAGTCCATCGCGCATGTGCCGTGAGTCGATGTTTCTGCCGATCATCACGAAGCGGTTCTCACGCGCTTCGTCGCGCTTCCATGCGCGGCCGAAGCTCGCATCGAGCAGCATGTGGACGCTATGAAAATGCAGACGCCTTGCTTCCTCGTGCACGTTGAGCACGCCTTTCATGCGCAGCAGTTGTTGCCCCTGCGTCTGCACAAGCTGGTTGATCCACTGATTGAAGCGGCTTGCGTCAATGGCGCCTGGAACGACGATCGCGCAAGAAGCGATACTGTCGTCGTGTTCGTGATCGTGGCCTTCTTCATCGAGCAAACCGGGTTCGACGGCGAGCAGGTTATCGAGCGAGAAACTCCGCACGCCGAGCAATGCATCGACGTCGACGGCTGAATGGTTCGCGAAGTCGATCTGCGCGGTGGGATTGATTTGCCGGAGTTCTTCGACGAGCGCGGCCACTTTCGCGGGCACGGCCACATCCGTCTTGTTGATGATGATGCGGTCCGCAAACACGATTTGTTCGCGCGCGATGTTATCGTGAAGCTGGGCGGATGCGTGCATTGCATCGACAACGGCTACGACGGCTTCGAGTTCGAGACGTTCGCGCACGTCGGGGTCTGCGAGAAAGGTCTGTAGCACGGGCGCGGGATCGGCGAGCCCGGACGTTTCGATGATCAGCCGTTCGAGCCGGTCGCCGAAGCGCGTGAGCAGATCGCGCACGCTTGCGACGAGATCCGTGCGGACCGTGCAGCACACGCAACCGTTATTGATCTCGATGACGGCTTCTTCGTCGGCGACGATCAACTGACCGTCTATGCCGACTTCGCCGAACTCGTTGACCACGATGCCGATCTGCATCGGCCGCGTTGCATCGAGAATGTGATTGACGAGCGTGGTCTTGCCCGCGCCAAGAAAGCCGGTGACGACGGTAGTGGGAATTCTGCGGATTTGCATGGCGGAGTCATCCTTGGCGCGTGCTTCGCAGCGATGCGCGGTTTGTGAACGGATGACTCTTTAGCGACTTCCACGCCGTGTTTGGCGAGGTGGCTGTGTGCTGTCGATTGTTGGCGGGGTTGGGAAGGGTTTGTGGCCGTTTCGGTCGCTAGCAGCTGGGACGGACACACGTGGCCGTTTGGTGGCGTGCTCGAGTTAGCGCCGCGTTGCGCGATGGCGGCGCATGGTGGAGCGGGAATGGTGCGGGACGTGCTGCTTGGGTGTGCACTTGAAGCGGCCAAACGCTTTGACTAAGAGGGATTCGACGACACCAACGGCGCAGCGCCGACCGCAGGGTCAGGTGTCATCACATGTGCTGCGCGCAAGCGAGCGCCAATAGCGTTTCCCGTTTCCGCTGCACTTTTGTCGATGCCACCAAGAAGAAAGTCCATGTGCTCCGAGACACTGGCGCTGATCTTTTGCTGATAGAACGTGTTCATCTCGACACGCGTATTGAAGCGCGAAGGGTCCTGCTCGGTGGGAACCAGCGACGCTTTCACGTCAGAAAGCGTGACTTGCCATACGGCCTCGGTGTCGCCGCGCGAGCGCGACGTGACGCGTACGGCTTTGACCTGCATCAACTGCGTCGCATGCGACGACATAATGATCTTCGGCAGAGCGCGTGAATCGGCTTCGGAGTCCAGGCGCAGCAGCGTCACAGGAATCGAACCGGCCGTTTCTCTTAACGTGTCGCCGAGCGTGTGCGCAAAATGTCTACCGGCCCCTGCGTTCCATGAATCGCCGAACAGCGAACTGTCCACCACGATCAGCAAGCTGCGTACCTTTGTGGGCTGCTGTCGCGCATTCACGGTCGAAAGCACTTCGGGGCCGCTTGCGCAGCCCGACAGTATCGATGCGGCGCAAAGCAGCGTGGCGAGTCCGGCTCTTCTCATCATGGAAGTTCCAGTTGTAGTTTTAGATGTTTACCGTGCAGGCGTTGGCGATGTTTACGGCTTGAACGATGCGAACTTGAGGTTGTGCCGCCTTTTATATGACGGACAACCTCTGTACGCGCTCGCGCTCTCAGAACGTCTGCCAGTCCCCTTCCGCGCTCGCGGTCGCTGCATGCGTCGGCGCAGGTTTCGGCGCTGTCTTCGCTGAGGCGCGAGGCTTGGTCGGCGCTGGAGCGCGAGGTTTGAGAGCGACGCGAGACGCGCTCGTTGGCTTCGCCGCCGTGGATACCGGAACCGCGCGCGCAGCCGCTGCATCCACCTTGAATACCGCGACGAGATCACGCAACGAAGCCGACTGCGACGCCATGGACTGCGCGGCCGCCGATGCTTCCTCGACGAGCGCCGCGTTCTGCTGCGTCATTTCATCCATCTGCATGACTGCGGTGTTGACCTGTTCGATGCCATGATGCTGCTCGCCCGATGCCGAGCTGATCTCGCCCATCAGATCGGCCACGCGCTTCACGGCCTGCACGATCTCCGTCATCGTGCGGCCCGCGTTGTCCACGAGCGCCGAACCATTGTTCACGCGTTCCACGGACTCGGTGATCAGATCCTTGATCTCCTTTGCGGCCGTCGCGCTGCGCTGTGCAAGCGTGCGCACTTCGCCCGCCACCACCGCGAAACCGCGACCTTGTTCGCCTGCGCGCGCGGCTTCCACTGCCGCATTCAATGCGAGGATGTTGGTCTGGAACGCGATGCCTTCGATGACCGAGATGATCTGCGCGACTTGCTCCGAGCTGCCGGAGATGCCGTGCATCGTATCGACTACGCGGCTGACCAGTTCGCCGCCGCGCGCTGCTGTTTCCGACGCCTGCGCGGCCAGCGCGTTGCCCTGACTCGCGTTGTCGGCGTTTTGCTTGACCGTCGTGGTGAGCTCTTCCATGCTCGCGGCCGTTTCTTCGAGGGAAGCGGCCTGCTCTTCGGTGCGCTGACTCAGATCGGTGTTGCCCGATGCGATTTCCGCCGACGCCGTCGCGATGCCTGCGCTACTCGTCAGCACGCGGCTCACGAGATCGACGAGGCGCTCGTTCATGTGGCGCAGCGCGCCGAGCAACTGACTCGTCTCATCGCTGCCTTGCACTTCGATCACTGCGGTGAGATCGCCACGCGCGACCGTTTCCGCTATTTCCACCGAACGGCGGATGGGCCGCGTGATCGACACCGTGATTGCAGACGCGATTCCCGCGCCCAGCACGATTGCCACCGCGATGAGACCGACCGTCCATGCCATCGTGCTTTGATAGGACGCATGCGCCTTTTCCATCTCGGCGGTCGAGCCCTCGTGATTCAGCTTGATGTCGACGTCGATCAACTCCTGCACGTCTGCAAATGCCTTCGCGGAAGGGCCGCCGGCCAAGTTGCGAGCCTCGGCCATGCCTGTGTCGCCGGATTCGGTGAGCGATTGAATCTTCGCATCGAGTTCCAGATACTGCGCCCATGCCGACTTGATGCCGCTTGCAACCCGCTGCTCTTCGGGCGACGAGACGAGTTGCGCATAGCCGTCGAATGCCGCGGCAAATTTGGAAATTAGCTGCGTATGCTGGTTAATCACGGTCTTGCGGTCGGACGCGTCGCTCGTGACGAGCGCACGTAAGGACGTGCGTCGCACATCGTCCGCGAAACCGCGCACCTTACCGAGCGCCTCGACGCTCGGCAGCCAGTTCTGACCCATCTCCCGCGTACCGTCATAGATGCGTGATGCCTGAACGAGACCGATGCCACCGACCGCGCACAGCAGCAACAAAACGACTGCAAAACCAGCGCCCAGGCGCCGGCCGATTTTAATGTTGGAAAGGAATGCCATTGGAGATCGAGAGGGGACGTTGTAAAAGATCACTGCATATCGTCACTGCCCCCGCTCGACTGGAGCTTTGTTTCAAATCTGACTAAACACATACTGATCGCTTTCGATGCCATGTTTTGCTCGCGATGGCATTGAAGTAATCCATGCATATGCTGACAATTTTTCGAAGCGGCCTGTCAATCGCTATCGGCAGGGCCTATAACTTACTTGAGGCAGCATGCACTGCCCGGTTCGTTTCTTCTGTTGAAGTTCCTCGATGCAATCACCGAGGCTTTGGCCATCGTCCAAAGTGGAGGTCGTATGCGACTCGTTATCGTGTTGCCGACAGCGGCTGCGGCCGTCTTCTATAGCGCGCTTGCAAACGCCTATTCGCAAGAAGAGGTCAATGTCTTTGCGCCGCCTGGTAACGAGGTCGTGGAGAAACCGGGCGTTGGATCGATAAAGGCCGTGAGTGCGGAAATGAAAACGGGTGCGCAAACGGATGGAGCGATGCAAACCCCGCACGCCACGGCACCTGGACCTAACGGAACCAATCAGCCTGCTGCGCCTGAGATCGTGAAGTGACCAGGCTCAAACGCTCAAGCTGGCAACCCCGTCACCGACGCTCGGCCACGTTTTAGCACCGGCGTATCCGCGCGATGCGCGAGCACCCATTGCGCTATCTCGTCCTTTCGCGCGAACCATACGTCGGGTTTGGAGCGTGCATAAGTAAAGAAGCGGTCCAGCATGCGGATGCGGTTTGCGTGACCGTTGATGCGGTCGTGGAAACCAACGAGCATCATGCGACGACGGTTCGCGCCTTCCTCGTATAACTGATCGAACTCGTCTTTCAAGGCCTGTTCATAGGCCATCGGGTTATAGCCTTCGAACGGGAACGACGAGATATCGTTCATATGAAACGTGTACGGCACCGTGACGAAATCGCGGCCACGCACGGGGACGATGAACGGTTCGTCGTGGCTCGGTTCATCGATGTGATAGACGAAGCCGAGGTCCTGCAAGGTTTCGAGAATGTGTACGGAATTGCGCAGCCAGTATGCGTTCCAGCCTACTGGACGATGACCCGTGATTCGCTCGATGGTATCGGCAGATTCGGCGATGAAGCGCTTTTCCGCATCGCGCGGCATGTTGTACGAGTTGGACCAAACCTGACCGTGCGCGGCTGCTTCATGACCACGCCGCACGATTTCTTGTGCGAGATCGGGCACTTGCTCGATCGCCTTGCCGATCATGAACGACGATACCTTGATGTCGTGCTTATCGAACAGATCCAGCGCACGGGGTATGCCTTCGTAGTAGCCATACGCGAAGAACGCGTTGGTCGGCAGATCGGGCACGCCCTTCGCGATCGGTTCGGGAATCGGGCCGCCTGCACCGGATATGGGCTGGCCACCGCCTTCGAACATCATCGATACGCTGACGGCGAGGCGCGCTCCGTTGGGCCAAAACCCTTTTCCCGTGGCGTTGGAAAGCGGGTTATTCGACGCGGCATTGACGCCTGCGAAGCTCTGCTCGGTTGCGCCGATTCCACCGGCCGCGACCAGGCCCGCGACGGTGAGACCCGCTTGCGCCAGGAACGTGCGACGGCTCGTTTGAGTCGCAGAGGTGTGACGTGCGTCGTGATCGGACGTGTTGTTGTTCATGGCTTGCTTCCATTGAGTGATGAAGGACTGAGCGATCGTGCTGTTGAGACTTGCCGATGCGCTTTGTTCAACGTCGATGCATGGAAGCAGTTTGGTCGCGATGATGCGCTTTGATAATTGGGCTGGGTTGGTAATCAGTTTCAAAGGATGGTGAACAATCGTCTTGCTGAAGACGCTATGTCGCCGCCAGCTTCGGCAGGCGACTGTTGCGTTCCAAACCAGGCCGAAACTACGCAGCGCGCGTCAATCCGGGATGCGCAGCAAAAGTTTCGATGATGCTTTCCGATACGCCACTCGATGCAGCGACGATGCTCGCCGACTTCAACCCATAAGGCTCGCCGATAGCGTTGGTCGCGCGACCGCCCGCCATTTCGACAAGCAAAGCGCCTGCAACACAGTTGAATGTATCTTCTCCGAATTCCCAGAAGCCATCGAGCCGCCCACACGCGACATAGGCGAGTTGCAGCGATGTGGGTCCGAGATTGCGGACAGCGCCCGCTTTGGCAAGCATCGCGCTTAACGACTCGCCTGCGGCTTCGATGACTGCTGGTTTATTCCCGATGAACGGCGGCTGACTGGTGGCGAGCATTGCGCCTGCGTGGTGTTTGCGGCCGTTCACGGCTATGCGGTCGCCGTTTAGAAACGCGCCTTCATCGCGCACGGCGTGGAAACATTCGTTGCGAATGGCATCGTAGGTCATCGCGAAGACCGTGACGCCTTCTTCCACGAGCGCGATGGTGATGCACCATGAGGCGATGGAACGCAAGAACTGGACGGCGCCATCGATCGCGTCGCAGATCCAGAAGGCTTTCTTGTCGCTTGTCTGGGCGTCGGCTTCCGCGAGTTCTCCTTCGAGCCACGCGATCTCAGGATAACGAGCGGCGAGCGCTTCGCGGATGGTGTTGGCGGCTTGATCGTCGAGGGACTTGAAAACGCGCATCATCTCGGCGTTTTCGTAGATGGGGTTTTGGGTGTTGAAGGTTTGAAGCAGGGATTGGCCGACGTCTCGCAGAAGGGCTTCTACTTGGGGTACGTCGATTTTCGGGGTCATTGGTGGCGCCTCCGGGGCGTTGTTTGTCGGTTGCCGGGAATGATGCCATTGATGGTTGGGAGGTGCACGGTGAAGGACCTGCGCCGCGACCTCACGGTTCTCAGCCGTGCTGCATTTTGCTCAACCTTTTAGCGCCTCCAGAGCGAGCGCTAGTTTGCGTCGAATTGGTCGACTTCAAACCAGCTATGCACGCTCCATGACGTTCGATTAATGGCGTTCGCCCGGTTTTAAGAAGGTCGAGGTTTGGGGATTGCGGCTTGCGGCTTGCGGCTTGCGGCTTGCGGCTTGCGTTCGCATGCTGCGGTGACGGCGTCTTTTCGGCCATAGCCGACTTCCCCGGTTACGAACCGTGTGGCTGCAGTCCGTCCGTCTGCGGTTATTCGCCGGCTTGCACCGCTGAATCGAACGTCCGCAGGCGCGCATGAGTCTTCACGACCCTCAACGGCCCTTCTCCCCCACGTACCGACGACGACGGCTTTCAACGCTATAACGGTCATTCGACATGCAGCTATCGAGGCCCGAACGAAGACCGCAGCTATACGAACGTCATTCGAGCAATAGTGCGATCTACATCTAAGTTTCCAACTCGAAGTCTGCATAAGACGCCCCGCTCTCCGTTTATCTGCTCGACGAGCGCGAAGCCAGGTAACGTTGTGGCGCCTCTCCCGTGACCTGACGAAACATGACGATGAAAGCACTGGCACTGCGATAGCCAAGCTTCTTCGAAACTTGCGTCACAGGCTGTCCCAGCGTAAGGAGCGTGATTGCCTCCGCGACTCGTATCTGCTGACGCCATGCGCCAAAGGTCAATCCAGTCTCGGCATTTAGATAGCGCGCCAATGTTCGCCCACTGGTGTGAAACTGCTCGCCCCAGAAATCGAGCGTCAGTTCGCTCGCCGGGTCGTTCATCATGTGCTCGCAGATCTGCAGCAGCCGTGCATCGCGCGGCAATGGCACGCCGGGCTCGGCGAGCGCGGGCGTCTCTCTCAACACCTTCAGCAACAGCGGCGCGCTGAGCGAGGCATGGCTTCCCTCGGCGTATCGCTCGCCCGCGGCGCCCAGCACGATGGCCAGCTCTCTCATCAACGGCGACACTGCAATCACGGCCGGTTGATGCCACGACCACGGAAACACACGCGGCTCGAAATACACACTGCATAGTTGCGTGTCGCCGACCGCGTGCAGTTCGTGATCGACATCGGATGGCAGCCAAACTGCGCGCGACTGCGGCAGCGTCCAGGTGCGCGAGGGCGTGAGCACACGCACGACGCCGCGCACGGCGAACACCAGTTGTCCGTGCTTGTGTTGATGCCAGGTTATACGCTCCCCATGACGATAGTCGACGAGGGTCGCCATCACGTCTCGCGACAGCGGGACGCGTTCGATCGGATAGCGTTTGAGCAGGAACTCTTTCATGGTCGCGAAAAAGTGGTACGCAAAAAACTATCGATAAAACACCAATAGTTGTCAGAAATTCGATATTCGGTGTCGGCCTGATTTTTCGACGAAACGCTAAACTCGTCGTCACTCAACACTTTGCGCCGACCCATCGGTTGAAATGTTAATGGTTCGCATTCTCGCATTTTTGTTGCCGCCCAATGCGCTTTGCGGGCAGCCGCCTGCCTTGGCTGCTTTCAACGAGGGTGTGCGCACGTGTCTCTGATAGCCTCGTCGATCCGCAGCGCGCGCGGGTTGTTGCCTGTCGCGCTGGTCGTCAGTCTCGTCAGCGGCGCGGCGAACGCGGCGCTCGTCGCGCTGATCAATCAGGCGCTGCGCGCAACCGGCGACGAACTACTCACGCTCGGCGTGCGCTTCGCGGCGCTGGGCGTCGTGGTCATTCTCACGCGGGTCGTTTCGCAGATGCTGTTCATGTATCTCGGACAGCACGCCAAGGCGAGGTTGCGCTTGCAGACGATCGGCCGCATCGCGGGCGCGTCGTACCGCGATCTCGAACGATGCGGCGCGTCGCGCGCCATCAACGCGCTCACGCAGGACCTCGACACCATCGTCGTGTTCTTCATCAGTCTGCCGTCGATCGTCATGCAGGGCGCGGTGATCGCGGGTTGTCTCGTCTATCTCGGCATGCTGTCCCTGCCGATTCTGCTGTTCGCGCTCGTCGCGATCGGCGCGGGATCGCTCGGCACGCATCTGATCGGCTCGCGGGCGCTTCTCCATCTGCGCGCTTCGCGGCAGCGTGAAGACGGCCTGTTGCAACGCTTTCGCTCGCTCTTCGACGGCGCAAAGGAACTGAAGCTGCATCGCGCGCGTGCCGAAGCGTTCGTCGCGCGTGATCTCGCCCCGCATGTGGAAGCGGTGCGCGCGCAGCGCACGCGCGGCTACATGCTGCACGCGTTGGCCGCGAGCTGGGGCAATCTGCTGCTGTTCGGCTTCGTCGGCCTGACCCTCTTCGTGCTCGCGCGTCTCTTCGATGCCGACGCGCACGTGATGTTCGGTTACGCGCTCGTCTTCCTTTACCTCATCATGCCGGTCGAAGGATTGCTGGCGGCCCTGCCCGCCATTGGCAGCGCGCGGATCGCGTTCGAGCGCATCGATCAGCTCGAACAAGCCCTGCCGCCCGAGCCCGCAAGCGCCTCGCTCGACGCCGACGCGTTCGCGAGCATTACGCTCGAAGGCGTCGAACATCGCTACGTGCGCGAAGCCGAGGACGGTTTTTTCACGCTCGGACCTATCGATCTGACGTTCCGGGCGGGCGAACTCGTCTATCTCGTGGGCGGCAACGGTAGCGGCAAAACCACGCTCGCGAAGGTGCTGGTCGGGCTGTATGCGCCGGAGTCGGGACGCATCGTCATCGACGAAACGGTGGTAGACGACGGCAATCGCGCCGCTTACCGCCAGCTTTTCTCCGTCGTCTTCAGCGATTTCCATTTGTTCGATTCGCTGCTCGGCCTGCCCGCGCACAGCGAGGCCACGGCGCGCGCGCTGCTCGTGGCGTTGCAACTGGAGCACAAGGTGCGCATCGACAACGGCCGTTTTTCGACGCTCGATCTGTCGCAAGGCCAGAGGAAGCGTCTTGCCTTGCTGGTGGCGTTTCTGGAAGACCGCCCGTTCTATCTCTTCGACGAATGGGCCGCCGACCAGGACCCCGCGTTCAAGGACGTCTTCTATCGCGTGCTGCTGCCGCAACTGAAGGCGCGCGCCAAGACGGTGCTCGTCATCACCCACGACGACCGTTATTTCGATCTCGCCGATCGTATCGTCAAGCTCGACAGCGGTCAGGTGAGTTCCACGAAAAAGGCGGCGCTCGCATGAACGGCCACGTCTACCAGACGGCGTACGCGACCGCGACGCCGCCCGCCTTCTCGCTCGAAGGCGTGTCGCGCTCGGCGGGCGGGCGCACGCTCTTGCATCCGCTGGATCTGCATATCGAACCGGGCCGCGTGACGGGGCTTGTCGGGCACAACGGCTCCGGCAAATCCACGCTCGTCAAGCTGCTCGCAGGACAGATTGCTCCGGATACGGGCGTCGTCCGATGCGCGGGCCGGCCGCTCGCCGACTGGAGCACGCGCGAGTTCGCGCGTGAAGTCGCCTGGCTTCCGCAGCAGACGCCATCGACCGATGGCATGACGGTGCGCGAGCTCGTCGAGCTCGGCCGCTATCCGTGGCACGGCGCGCTCGGGCGCTTCACGGCCGGCGACGCCGCGCACGTCGACCGGGCGATGCAAGCCGCCGATGTTCATTGTTATGCCGACCGCACCGTGGACAGCCTGTCGGGCGGCGAGCGCCAGCGCGCGTGGATCGCTATGCTGGTCGCGCAGAACGGGCGCTGCATGCTGCTCGACGAACCGACGTCGGCGCTCGATGTCGGCCATCAGCTGACCGTGCTCGAACTCGTCAGGACGCTGTGCGCCGAGCGCGCGATGACCGCTGTCATCGTCATGCACGACATCAACATGGCGACGCGCTTCTGCGATCGGATCGTCGCGTTGCGCGAGGGGCGTCTGCTGATGCGCGAGGACGCGGCGGTCATCGTCGATCCGGCGCGGCTCGAAGCCATCTACGGCGTGCCGATGTCGGTTACGACCGATGCGTCCACCGGCCGTCGCATGTGTTTTCCGTCATGAAGTCGCCACCGAGACGCGCGCTGCTGCGAGGCGCCGCCGCGCTGCTCGCGTTCTCGCGTGCTGCGCGCGTCGTGGCCGGACCGGCGCCGCGACGTATCGTCGTATTGAACTGGGAGCTGACCGAGACGCTGCTCGCGCTCGGGCGGGCGCCGGTCGGCATTCCGCTGCCCGTGTGGTATGGGAACACGATCGCGGTGCCGCCGCTGCCGTCCGATGTCGCGGATATCGGCCTTCTCTATCAACCCAATTTCGATGCGCTGCTTGCGCTCGCGCCGGACCTGCTGATCGTCACGCCCGCGCATGCGGGACTGCTCGCGCCGCTGCGGCGTATCGCCCCGACGCTTACGCTCGGCGCGTATATGACCGACGCGAATCCCTACGCGAGCCTGTGCGCCGAAACCCGCGTGATGGCCGATGCCTTCGACGCCCGCGCCCGGGCCGACGCGCTCTTCGCGTCGACCGAGCGCGTCATGAGCGACATCGCGGCGCGCGTGCCGCGCGGCCGGCCGGTGATCGTCGCGGACGTGATCGACGAGCGGCATCTGCGCGTGTACGGCGCGGGCAGTCTCTTCAACGACGTGCTCGCGAAGATCGGGCTGTCGAACGCCGCGACTGCGCGCGTGCGCTGGACGACGAACGCGATGGGTTCCACCGTCGTGCCGTTGCCCCGTCTCCTCGAAGCCGCCGACGCCGATATCGCGTTGACTCGGCCGCTCGCGCCCGACATCCGCGCGGCGCTGACGGCGAGCCCGCTCTGGCGCGCGCTGCCAGCGGTCCGCGAGAAGCGCGTGGCCGTGTTGCCGGTGATCGCCCCGTACGGCGGCCTGATTTCGATGCAACGCTTCGCGACCGCGATGGCGAATGCACGCGCCATCATCGATAACGGCGGAGGTGGGCTTGCGTAGCAGCCGCGTCGCACTCACTCGCCCTTCGGCGCCGCCACGCGACTGGCGGCTTGCACTTTTCGCCGGCCTGATGCTGCCCGCCGTGTGCCTCGCCGCGTTGCATTTGCATGGCGCGCTCGACGGCGCATCGTTCTGGAAGGCGCTCGTTTCGCCCGATCTCACCGACATGCGCGACGTGCTGGTGCACGAGAGCGTGCTTCCGCGCATCGCCATGACGCTGCTGTGCGGCACGGCGCTCGGGCTTGCGGGCGTGCTGGTGCAGCAGGTGTTGCGCAATCCGCTTGCCGAACCGATGACGCTCGGCATCTTCCCCGGCGCGTATCTCGGGCTCGCCGTCGTGAGCGTGTGGCTGCCGGGCTGGCTCGCAGCGGGTCGCGAAACCATCGCGCTCGCGGGTGGCGCGCTGGCAATGATCCTCGTGCTCGGCCTGGCATGGTTGCAACGCATGTCGTCGCTTGCCGTGATTCTCGCGGGCATGGTGGTGAATTTGTACTGCGGCGCGATCAGCCTCGCGATCGGCGTCATGCATTTCGATCTGCTGCAAGGCTTGCAAATCTGGGGCGGCGGCGCACTCGATCAGACCGGCTGGCGAAGCGCCGCGCGCGTTGCGGCGAGCGTGGGCGGTTGCGCGCTGGCGTCGGCGCTGCTGCATCGACCGCTGCAACTCTTCGATGCCGGCGATGCCACCGCTCGCAATCTCGGCGCCGCCGTCGGCTGGATGCGCGGCGCGGCGCTGCTGGTCGCGGTCGTGCTCACGGCGAGCGTGGTGGCGCAGGTCGGCGTGATCGGGTTCGTCGGATTGGCGGCGCCGCTCCTCGCGCGGCTCACGGGCGCGCGCCGCCTGCGCGACCGGCTCGTGTGGGCGCCGCTTTTGGGCGCCGCCCTGCTCTTTCTCACCGACGAACTCGTGCGCATCGTCTCGCAGGGCGAGCTGTTCTCAGCGCATCTGATTCCCACCGGCACGGTCACGTCGATGATCGGCGTGCCGCTCCTGGTCGTCCTGCTGCCGCGCCTTCGCACTACGCCGGACATCCGCGAAACGCTTGACCGCGGCACCGCGCCGCACGCCGTGCGCACGATGCCGCTCGTATGGGCAGCGCTCTTCGCGATCACGTGCGCGTTGTCGTTCGTCGTCACGCGCGGACCGGACGGTTGGCGGTTCGCGCATCCGGCCGACATCGACGCGCTCCTCTTCTGGCGCGTGCCGCACCTGCTGGCCGCACTCGCAGCGGGCAGTCTGCTGGGCGCGGCGGGCGCGCTGTTGCAGCGCATGACCGCGAATCCGATGGCAAGCCCAGACCTGCTCGGCGTCGGCTCGGGCGGCATGTTCGGCGTCGTCGCGGTGCTGCTGATCGCGGGCAGCTTCGAACCGGCCGCGCTGTTCGCGGGAAGCGTGGCCGGCGCGTGCACCACGCTTGGCTTGCTGCTCTGGCTCGGGCGGCGCGCGCGGTTCGCGCCAGAGCGGTTGCTGCTCGTCGGATTGTCGATCAGCGCGCTGTTCCAGGCGGTCGTCGGCGCGGTCATGGCGAGCGGCGATCCACGCGCGGGCGTGCTGCTCGATTTGCTGGTCGGGTCGACCTACTACATCGAGCCGGCGATGGCATTGCTCATGGCCGTGCTGGCGATGTCGGTACTCGCCGTGGCGCCGCTGTTCGCGCGCTGGCTGGCGGCGCTCGGCGCCGGTCCGCAGGTGGCGGCGAGCATCGGCGTGCCGGTCGGGCGCGCGCGCTTCGGCCTGTTGCTGCTCGCGGCGGTATCGACGGCGGCGGCGACGGTCGTGGTCGGACCGCTGTCCTTCGTCGGGCTGATCGCGCCGCATATCGCGCGGCTCTCGGGCGGGCGGCGTCCGCTGCCGCAGGTCTACCTCGCAGCGATGCTCGGCGCGCTGCTGATGGTCGTCGCGGACTGGCTGGGACGGCAGATTCCTTATCCGGAGCAACTTCCGGCCGGTCTCGTCGCGACACTGCTCGGCGGTCCGTGGCTCGTCATGCTGATCCTGCTGCGCGGTGCGCGGCAAACATGACGGTTGCATCGAAGTCGATAGAACGGGGCCGCGCGTGCCTCGCACCACACAACCAATGTCCCCATCCGATTCAAGCCCGCATGCAGCGGGACGACGCCGTTTGTCTATTCAACGATGGGATGAGAAAACATGAGAAGAGGGAATGACCCGCGCGGCGCGATGCCCGCGCCGACGACGGGATGGCACGTGCGCGCGCCGCGCATGACGCCGCTTGCGCTCGCGCTTTTGACGATGCTCGGCGCGACGTCGCCGCCCACACGCGCGCAAAACCCGGCGGGCAGCGATGTGACGTTGCCCGCCGTCGTGGTGACCGACAGCACCGGCGCCGATGCGACGACCGAAGACAGCGGCTCGTACGCCGCGAAACGCGCGACCATCGCGGGCAAGAGTGCGCAATCGATCAAGGAGACCCCGTATTCGGTTTCCGTCGTCACGCGCCAGCAAATGGACGACCGCAACGACACGACCATCGAAGAAGCCTTGCGCTACGTGACGGGCGTCAGTTCGGTCAGCTACGGCGACGGCACGGCTTATTTCCGCGCGCGGGGCTCACAACTTGGCATCGAATTCGATGGCACGCCCATCGTCAGCGGCCTGCAATATCTCACGCAATTCGACCTCGCGATGTACGACCGCGTGGAAGTGTTGCGCGGACCGGCCGGCGTGATCGACGGCGCAGGCGAGCCCGGCGGCGTCGTCAATCTCGTGCGCAAACGGCCGCAAAATCAATTCCATCTGACGACCGACACACAAGTCGATTCCTTCGGCAGCGTGCGGCAGATGATCGACGTCACCGGACCGCTTAACAAGGACGGCAGCCTGCGCGGGCGTGCGGTGATCGTCGGCGAGGCCGGGCATCAATCCATCGACCGGGCGCGCAGCAAGGAGTTCATGGCCTATGGCGCGATCGACTACGACTTCACGCCGCGTACGACGCTCTCGCTCTCGGGCGGCTACGAAGTCCTGCCGATGTACGGCCTCGACTACGGCGCGAGCGGCGTGCTCAATGCGGATCAGACCGCACTCGTCGGCCGCGTGCCGAGTTCGTATGCACAGAACTTCAGCCCGAGCTGGAACACGTCGTACACGTCGATTCAGGAAGCCAACGCGAACCTCGTGCATCGCTTCGAAAGCGGCTGGAAGTCCTCCACGACGTTGTTCTACCGGCACATGCTGACGCGGGCGTACTACGCGTACTCGGGACCGGGCGCGACCACCGATGGCCTCAGCTTCTACGGCGATCAGAATCAGCGCAACACGTACGACTGGTTCGGCGCGGACAGCAACGTGTCCGGTCCCATCCGGCTCTTCGGGCAGACGCACACGTTGACGGTCGGCGCAAATTATTCGGTGATGTCGTCGACGGCGCTCTCGGGCTTCCAGTCCGTCGATGGCCCGTTCGACGGCGGCACCTTCAGCCTGTTCGATCCCAACGCCGTGCCGCAGGTCGATACGCCCTTCAGCTTCGGCACGAACGAGCGCACCGTCCAGTACGGCATCTACGCGCAGGCGCGCATCAAGCTCGCGAATCCGCTGACGCTCGTGCTCGGCGCGCGCGAGGCGTTCGTACAGGATCGCACGCAATCGACACTGCCCGACCTCTCGGACTGGGCGACGAACTCGCAGATCAACCATCGTTTTCTGCCGTCGGCGGGACTCGTCTGGGATATCGTGCCGGCGGTCACCGCGTACGCGAATTACGCGCGCTTCCTCGACGCCCAGACGCAGACGACATTCTCCGGCGCGGGCATTCCACCGCGTTCCGGCGAGCAATACGAAGTCGGCGTGAAGAGCAGCGTGCTCGGCGGACGCCTGAATACGAACATGGCGCTGTTCCGTATCAACGACAACAACCGCGCGGTCGACGATCCCGATCATCAGTTCTATTACCTTGCCGCCGGCAAGGCACGCAGTCAGGGCGTCGAACTCGAAGTCACCGGACAGCCGATGCCGGACTGGAACGTCTATGCGGGCTACACGTATTTGAACGAGCACTTCGAGAACGATGCGCCCGGCCTCACCGATGGCACGGACCCCAAGCATCTCTTCAAACTGTGGACGCGGTATCAGTTTACGCAGGGCGTCATGCGCGGGGTATCGGTCGGCGGCGGCATGCTCGCGCAGACACGCATATCGCGCGGCGTCGAACAGGGCGCGTATGCCATCTTCGATGCGCAGGTCGGATATCGCTTCAACAAGCATCTCGAAGCGACACTGCAGTTGAACAATATCTTCGATCGCGGCTATTACATTCGCCCACCCGGCCAGTTCTACAGTGTATTCGGCGACAGGCGTAACGTCATGTTGAGTGTGCGGACCGACTTCTAACTTTACGATGACGCTTGGGCGACTGTCGGGACGGAAGCACTGACCTTCCACCGTCGGGTTGTCCGCAGACAGGCGATGATCGCCATCGGCTGTCTGCTTCTGAGTAACATAGAATCCGCAAGAATTTCGTAAGACGAAGTCGCCGCTAACGACATATGACGGAAGTTGGTAAGTCTCGGTCAAAGATTTCTCAGTGACACCAAGCAACGCAAGTTGGTGCTCAGCAGCCGCCGTCATCCAACCCAGCAACCTAGAGTAGACTGCAACCTCAACATCAAAACCCCGCACCTCGGTCCTCACTGTTGGGAGCACTTCAAATGAAAGTTCTCGTAGTGGACGATTACACCGATACCACCGACATGCTCGCCGAAATCGCGGGGTCCATGGGTCATGCGGTCACTCGCGCCTACACCGGCACCGAGGCGCTGAAAGCGGCCGCAGGCGAAGGCGCGTTCGAACTCATTCTTCTGGATATCGGGCTTCCCGATATCAATGGCCACGCTCTGTGCATGCGACTCCGCGCATCCGAGAAATATGCCTCCCGGCGCATCTTCTCGCTAACCGCACACGACGACATTCACGAACATTTCGATATGTCGTGCTTCGATGGCCACTTGTCCAAACCGCTATCCGTCGCCGCCATCGAATCGTTGCTATCGGGAAAAAAAGCCGAAGAGCCGGTTCGCTAATCGAAACTCCGTCGCTTGCACCATCGTGCGCTTCGACGTATCGAACCACGGTGCAGACGATCAAATCAGGGAGGCCGCAGTGCCAGACATCAATGGATTCGCTGACGACCGTTCCGATCACAAACTCGAATCGTTACGCCCACTCGCCGATTATCTGGAACGCGCGCTCGACAAGGCGACAAGCGTCGTCCTTATTCGGCATACCGCCGACGTTTGCACGGTTTATCTCGGCGACCCATCCGGGCCCAAGGAAGAGTTGAAACAAGTAGGCTCGATTCCAAAATCGCTCGCCGATGAAATGCTGGAACTGACCTCGTCAGGTGCAAATCGAATCGAGATCGACGAGCAGTCGTATCGCTTCGTGCGCAGCTTCACGCAGATCGACGACACAGCCGCCATCGTCTTCAAGGCTGACTAATCGCCGCTGCCACTTCAACTGCATCAAGCAACGGAGGCGTCAGTTGAGCAACGCTTTGGATGCGATTCTGGCGCAGACGTGGAGCCATCTGCTTTCAGGCGCCAATCCCGGCCGCGAGCGTTCCGCCTACACGTTGACGCAGTTCGCGACCATCGGGCTCGATGGCGCGCCGAAGCTGCGCACGGTCGTAATGCGGCGTGCCATCCAGGACCGCGCGCTCGTGAGCTTTCACACGGACGTGAGATCGGAAAAGGTCGCTGAGATCGAACAGGAGCCGAACGTCTCCGCGCTTGTCGGCGACTGGCGTGCCGGCATCCAGATTCGACTCGAAGGGCGCGCGCAACAAGTCATCGACGACGACGAAAGACTCGCCGTGTGGAATGCGAGCCGCCCCGGATCGCTCGCGCTTTATCGTGCGCCGTTGCCTCCGGGAACACTAGTGGACAGTCCGCCCGATGCGCGCCCGAAGCCCGACGACACAACAGCGCACACTCAGACGGATGGCTTCGAACACTTCTGCCTCATCGACGTCATCGTCAGTAAGATCGATTTCCTCGACGTCTCGGGCGAAATGCACCGGCGCGCAAACTTCTGGCTCGAACGCAACGAGTGGCACGGTCATTGGATCGCGCCATGAATGCGACCAACCTCGACTTCATGCGTGTGAAACGAGCGGCAAGCGAATAATGAAGACGCAACCGTGGCCAGGAATGTCCTTCACTTCCACGGTTCCCCTCAAAGTTTCTACGTTGCGCCTCACAATAGTCAGTCCTAAGCCCAGTCCGCTGCGATCCGCATTGAATTGCACGAAAGGATCGAACATCGACTCGCCGTTCTTACAAGGAAGTCCTCCGCACTGATCGTGGATTTCAATAAAGACGTCGTGATTCACATAGATTCTCAACGCGACCGCGCTTTTCTCCTTGGTGAACTTGAACGCATTCTGTAAGAGGTTGATTATCGCCTCATACAACAGGTCGCGATCTCCACGAACCTTGATGAGCGCGTCGACCGGAGTAACGGAAAAGCTTTTTCCACGGGCTGTCGCGTCCACTCGCGCCGCTCCCTCGATTTCGAGGATTAATGGAGCAAGACTGAAGATAACGTCGTCATAACGTACGGTCGCCGGGTCTGCGGAGTCGCGAAGCATTCGATCAGTCAGCTTGCCGAGTCGCAAAAGACTACGCTCAGCAAGTAGTCCGGTGGCTCCTTTCGCGCTGAGATTTCCTCTTTGTAAAGCGGTGAATGCAAGCAGCGTAGTGTGGATCAGATTGCGCATCTCGTGCGCGAGCATTCTGTTCTCATCGGTCTGCGTCTGAGCGCCGCTATTCGTGCGCGCGTTGTCTCGCGCGGCTGAATAAGCCATCACGGCATTGGCAACCGCCGTATCGATGCACAGATTGAGTATTCGAAACTCCTGTACCGTGAAAGGCGCATCCCGTTCTACGGCCAGTTCGGTAATCGCCTGGCATAGATCGCCGTAACCTACTACGATGTCTTCGATCTTGAGTCCCGTTCCGAATAGCACCCTGCCTGCCTCGCGTGCGGTTCTGCCTATCGGGGTATCGTTCGATCTACCCCGTTCGGGAAGCCCCGTTGTCGAATTCTGAGTTTCGGCGGTGCGGTGCTGGCGCAGAAGTTCGGTAATTTGCGTAAGCAGTTCGGGAAGGACGATCTTTATATCCGCCATCGCCGGAGATTCAGCGTTCCGCTTGAAAGTCATGATGCGGCAACGTTCAAGCAAGATGCTTCGATTATTCTTGAGAAACTCGTGCATCATGGCCCTGCTCCTGATGAAGTCCAAAGCCAGGAAGCGTCCTTCAGGGAGACGATCTCGCCTGCATCGACAAGGATCGATCAGACCTTGACCGCCCGCCTTGAAACTTCGTTGGTCAAACTAATGTCGCGTTGTCGTTCGAACCGTATCGTCTTTCTCTTGTTGTGGGCGACGGTTTCACCGCTGGACTAGCGCAATCGCTATTCCCGTGCCGTGCTCCCGTGCCCATAAATAACAGTTTGGCGACCTCCCGCAGGCAACGACTGATAATCGGCGATTTCGGCTGACGCACGACGAGAAGCGAGCGAATAACGCCCGCTCGCGTTCACACCAACTCGGCTCCCTGCGCCGTTTACCGACCGGCATGACGCCGCTCGGAACGCCGATTGCTCTTTCGTCGGTCCGTATGTGGTTCAAAAAGGAGAAGCTAAATGGCAGGCGACAGTTCGTACAAGCCCGGTGAAATCGTCAAAGTATCGGGCATTTACTCAGTGGTCTATGAGGACGGGAAAGATACCTTTGAAGTCACCTGCGTCGAAGGCGAACATTTTCCGCCCACGCGAAACGGAAAAGGCGCGCACTTCGAGCTGAAATACGGAGCGACGCATTCGCACAAGCATGAAGCGTTGAAGGAAACTCAAGCGCAAGCCTGAGCGCATATAAGGTATTGGTCGCGGTACGTCCTACAGACTCGGGACGCACCGCGAACACTGCATCGGCGGATTAAAGCGCTCGTGCCTTGTTTTCGCGCGGCATAAGGAAAGCCAGCACGGCCGCGACGATAAATAACGCAGGCACATCGCCGAGCAAATGACCGACGTGGCGCGTGCCGTCCATCTCGGCGCCGAACGACTGCACAGCCATGATTGCGCCGTGCACGACGCTCGACCATACCGTGAACCAGATCAGGCTCAGATGCTTCATCGGGTTGCGCGATGCCATCAGTAGAAACACGCCGAGCGTCGCGTAGATGCCGACGATCATCAGCGGGTAGTCCGAATGGCTGCTTTGCCAACTCCATCCGGAAGGCCACAGGATCATGAGCGGCCATAACGCGAAGATGGCGATTAAACCCACGGCAATCAGCGCGATGCGCAAGGCGGCGAGTCGTCGGGCGTCGTTCATCATGCGCTCCCAAAGAAGGCGTGCTTGTCGCACACGATACTCCCGCGCACCGCTCCCTACTCGGCGGCTCCTTCGCATCGGCAATGTAGTCGAGCGTCTGCGCGCCTGACGGACAATTACTCGGAGCTCTCCGTCACAGAACGCCGTCCCCGGAACGATAGGATCATCACAAAACCGGTCGATATTGTTGCGATTCTCCCGTTCAGAACACGAAAACTAGGGCTATCTGTTATTGACGCACCATTTACATGATGCGAAGATCACAACACAACACGCGGCCCGACCGCGAAAACATAAGAATTCGTCTATTCGACGAAGGAGACATCAGGATGAGTCAGCCGGTCGCGGCCGCTTCATCGCCGCCAGTTCCGTTGATCCGTGTAACCGGCGTCACCAAAAGGTTCGGTGGCGTGCAGGCGCTGCGCGGCGTCGATCTCGAAGTTCTGCCGGGCGAGGTGCACGCGCTGCTCGGCGAAAACGGCGCGGGCAAGTCCACGCTCATCAAGATATTGAGCGGCGTCCACGCCTACGACGAAGGATCGATCGAAATCGCGGGCAACCGGGTCGCATTCGAATCGCCCGCAAAGTCGCGCGAGGCAGGCGTTGCCGTCGTGTATCAGGACTTGAGTCTGGTCGAATCGTTGTCCGTCGGCGCCAACCTCATGCTCGGGCGCGAACCGCGCACGCGTCTCGGCTTCGTCCGGCAACGTGAACTCATGGCGCAGGTCAGCACCTTTTTGCGCGAACACAATATTCCGCTCGATCCGCGCGTGCCCGTGGATTCCTTGCCGTTCGCCTATCGCCAGATGACGGAGATTTGCAAGGCGCTGATGGGCGACGTGCGCGTGCTGATTCTCGACGAACCCACGTCCGCGTTGACAGGCGGCGAAGAACGGATTCTCTTCGACGCTATTCGCACCGTGACGGCGCGCGGCGTCGGCGTGATCTACGTGACGCATCGGCTGAACGAGGTCTTTCGCATCTCGCAGCGCGTGACCGTGTTCCGCGATGGTGCAAACGCCGGAAGTTTCGCCACCGCCGAAACCGACATGAAGCAGCTCGTCGCGGCTATCGTCGGCCCGCGTCATGCGGCCATGCAGGCGCGTCAGGAAACCTCGGCGGGTGCGGCGGCGCAAACCAAAGTCGCGATGGCCGATCGCGCTGCAGATGCACCCGTGCTGAAGCTGTCGAAGGTAAGCAACGCGCATCTTTGCGCCGTCGACTTGTCCGTGAGCAAGGGCGAAGTGCATGGCATTGCCGGATTGATCGGCAGCGGCCGCACGGAGATTCTGCAAACCATCTTCGGTCTGCTGCCCGTGGAGTCGGGCAGCATCGATCTCGACGGCGAACCGCTCGGCGCGCGCAGTCCCTCCGATGCAATCCGGCGCGGCGTCGCGCTCGTGCCTGAAGACCGTCATGTGCAAGGGCTCGTGCTCGATCATTCGATCGAACGCAATCTGACCTTGCCGCGCCTGCCGCGGTTTTCGAGCGGCGGATGGCTGCGCGCGAAAGCCGCCGCGCAACAAGCACGCGTCGCGATGAAGCAGCTTTCCGTGAAAGCGCCCGATGCATCGACACACGTGAAGTTTCTCTCCGGCGGCAACCAGCAGAAGGTCGTATTCGCGAAGTGGAATCATCCGCGCCCGAACTTGTTGTTGCTCGATGAACCCACGGTCGGCGTCGATGTCGGCGCGCGCGAGGAAATCTACGGCGTGGTACAGGACGCGGCGCGCGCAGGCACGGGCGTCGTGGTGGTGTCGTCGGATCTGGACGAACTGCTGCGGCTCTGCGACCGCATTTCCATCGTCGCCAATGGCGCGATTACACGCACTGTCGAGCGCGCCGAGATTCGTCACGCGGAAGAACTGCACCATCTCATACAACTGGCCCGCCCTACCGAAGAGCCCGCAACATGAACGAGTCTGTTTCGCCGATGCCCGCCGAACAACAAGGCGCCCAGCGTCATTCGCGCGCACGGCGCATTGCGCAGCTTCTGCTACAGGGCGACCGCCCCTACATGCTGTACTTTGCGTTCGCGATTCTGCTGGTGGTGTTCAGCTTCGCGTCGCCGTGGTTTCTCTCCATCGACAACTTCCTCAACATCGGCCGCCAGACGGCGCTCGTGTCGATTATCGCTATCGGCATGACATTCGTGATCATCGCGCGGCAGATCGACTTGTCGGTGGGATCGTCGCTCGCGCTGTCCGGCATGGCCGCCGCGCTCGCGATGTCGCATATCGGCGATAGCTGGGTCATCGGCGCGATCGCGGGCATTGGCACGGGCGCGATCGTCGGCGCGATCAACGGTCTCGTCACGACGCGTTTGAACATTCCCTCGTTTCTCGTGACGCTCGGCAGCTTGAGCGCGGCGCGCGGACTTGCATTGATGGTTACGACGACGCGGCCCGAGATCATCACGAACGATCATTTCATTGCGATCTTCGGCGAAGGCGACATTGCAGGCGTGCCGGTGCCGATCATCTGGACCTTGCTTGCCGTGATCGGCGGCATTCTGCTTCTGCATTACAGCGTGTTCGGCCGGCAAATCTATGCAGCCGGCGGCAATCCCACGGCCGCGCTCTACTCGGGCATCAACATTCGCCGCGTGACGACGCTCGCATTCGTGCTGACGGGCGCGCTTGCCGGCCTCGCCGCGCTCGTCTTGTCCGCGCGTTCGCATGCGGCGCGCCCGGACGTCGTGCAGGGCATGGAACTCGACGTGATTGCCTCCGTCACGCTCGGCGGGTGCAGTCTTTTCGGCGGACGCGGCTTCATTCTAGGCACGCTGCTTGGCAGTCTCATCATCGGCACGCTGAATAACGGGCTTGTGCTGCTCGGCGTGAGTTCGTCGCTGCAACTCGTCATCAAGGGCGTGATCATCGTCGCGGCAGTCGCGTTCACGCGCAAGTAGTTTTGGTTTCCCGCGCAGATCGACATTGCGTGAGAGACCACGAAAGGCAAGTCAAAAAAGCAGGAGACGAAGTACAACGCGACCAATGGAGGCAAGACATGAACTATCGTCGTGGATCAGGTGTAAAGCTGGCGAGTGTCGCGGCGGCGACTGCCATGGCTCTGTGCTGTGCGCAGGCGTTCGCGCAATCGTGCGAAAAGCTGAATGTGGCGTCGATCGGGCCAACGGGCATCGTCGGCCAGGGACCGAATGGCGAGAAGGCGGCAGCCGTCGATGCCGTCAAGCTGACCGATGCCGAAGCCGCCAAGGTCAAGGCCGGCAAGTTCAAGGTCGGCATTTCGATGCAGACGATGAACCTCGACTGGTCGCAACTTCAAGTGCAAGGCATTACGGATACGCTCAAGAAGTACGGCGTGGAAGTGATCGGCACGGCATCGGCCGAGTATCAGGTCGACAAGCAGATCGCCGATATCGAGAACACGATCCAGCGCCATCCGGACGGCATCATCTCCATTCCCGTGGATGGCACGGCAACGGCCGCGACCTACAAGAAGGTCTCGCAAGCGGGCATCAAGCTCGTGTTCATGGACAACGTGCCAACCGGCCTCAAGCATCCCGAGCAGTACGCGGCCATGGTCTCGGCCGATAGCGAAGGCAACGGCCAGATCGCGGCGAAGGTGCTTGCGTCGTGCGTGCCGAAAGACGGCACGGTCGGTCTCGTGAACTTCGGCGTCGATTACTTCAGCACGACGGAGCGGACCAAAGCCGTCAACGACTGGCTGAAGAAGAATCGCGCGGACATCAAGATCAAGCAGGTCGCGTTCACCGATCCGTCGAAAGTCGGGCAGATTGCGGGCGACTTTCTGACGGCGAATCCGGACGTCAAGGGCGTGTTCGCCGTGTGGGATCAGCCCGCGCTGGACACGCTTACGTCGATGCGCGCGCAGGGTATCAACACGCCTGTGACGACGGTGGACCTGGGGCTCGAATCGGCAATCGAGATTGCCAAGGGCGGTCCGCTCAAGGCGACGGGCTCGCAACGTCCGTACGATCAGGGCGCAGCCGAAGCCATGGCGATGATGAAGGCGCTGATCGGCCAGACACCGCCCGCGTGGATTGGCGTGCAGTCGCTGCCGGTCGTGCAGTCGAACGTGCTCGAGTCTTACAAGACCGTGTTCAAGAAAGACCCGCCGCCGCAATTGGCCGATGCCTGCAAGAAGGCGGCGCCCGCTTGCGGTTGATCTTCTGACCGACAGCCAGCGCGGTACTGCGAGAGCGAAGCCTTTGCGGGCTTCGCTCTTTTTGCGTGAGGCTCGTCCGATGAAGCACCGCCGTATGCAAAGTACGCGTTTGCACGATCCCGCCTACAATCGAGCGACACCAAGATTCGCATCGATCCTCATCACAGGCACATCTCCATGCAAAAACGAGCACTTATCATCGGCGCGACGGGTATTGTCGGCGGCAATCTCGCGGAACATCTTCTAACGCTCGACGACTGGCACGTAACCGGTCTTTCGCGCGGCCGCTCGGCCCTGCGCGAAGGCGTTGAATCCGTGACCGCCGACCTGACTTCAGCGGAGTCGGTCAGCGAAGCACTCAACGGGCAGCACTTCAGCCACGTGTTTTTCACGGCATGGGCGCGGCAAGCCACCGAGAAAGAAAACATCCGCGTGAATGGCGCCATGGTGCGACATGTACTCGATGCGCTTGGACCCACCGGCAAGCTCGAACATGCCGCGCTCGTGACCGGCCTCAAGCACTATCTCGGCCCGTTCGAAGCATATGGTAAAGGCAAGGTGCCGCTCACGCCGTTTCGCGAGGAACAAGGGCGGCAGGACGTCGACAACTTCTATTACGAGCAGGAAGACAAGGTCTTTGAAGCCGCGAAGAAATATGGCTTCGGCTGGAGCGTGCATCGGCCGCATACGATCATCGGCTTTGCGCTCGGCAACGCCATGAACATGGGCGTCACGCTTGCCGTGTACGCGACGCTTTGCAAGGAAACCGGCGCACCGTTCGTGTTCCCCGGTTCACCCGCGCAATGGAACAGTCTCACGGACATGACCGATGCACGCCTTCTGGCGCGTCATCTCGAATGGGCATCGACTTCGCCCAATGCGCGTAACGAAGACTTCAACGTGGTCAATGGCGATGTCTTCCGCTGGAACTGGATGTGGTCGCAGCTCGCGGAATACTTCGGCATCGAGGCCGCGCCGTTCGATGGCGAAACGCGTCCGCTCGAATCGCGCATGCAGGACGCGCCGCGTTTGTGGGCCGAGATCGCGGCGCGCTTCGGTCTTATTGAAGCGAACGTGGAGAAGCTGGCTTCGTGGTGGCATACCGACGCCGACCTTGGCCGGCCAATGGAAGTGCTCACCGATATGACCAAGAGCCGCAAAGCCGGATTTCTCGACTATCAAAGCACGCCTGATTCATTCTTTGAGTTGTTCGAGAAGCTGAAGGCGGCGAAGGTTATTCCTGGCTAAGTTTCGTACATGGGGCAGGCCATCGAGACCGATGGCCTGCCCTGTGATGTTGCCGTCGCTTGCGACGCTAGCGCTTCCCGCAGACGCGGCAATCGTGCCTCCCATGCGTTCGCGAAGAATCACGCCGCAACTGCTCGACCGCTTACGAATGCGCGCTCGCCGCACCGCCTTCAGTCACACGCGATGCACTCACATCTTCGCGTCGAATCGCTCTTGCGAACACCGGAATGAGCGCCAGTCCAAGCACGGACGCCCCGAGAATCACCATGAAACCCGAATCGCTGCGGCCCGTGATGGTCTCGGTCATACCGAACAAATACGGCCCGACGAAACCGCCGATCAACCCGACGGTGTTGATGAAAGCAAGCCCCGCCGCCGCCTGAATGCCTTGCAGTCGCTTCATTGCGATAGCCCAGTACGAAGGCAACACGCCGCCCGCGAAGAACGCCGTGACCGCGAGCAACACCATGCGCGCCGCGGGAACAGATGTCGCGACGAACACGCATCCGGCCGCGACGAGTCCCGCCGTCAGAATGCCGAGATACACGCAGTCGTTGCCGTAGCGCCGATGAATGCGCGGCAAGATCAACACGCCCAGCAGAAAGCCGATACCCACACTGCTCGACAACAAGCCGACGATAAACGGCGTCTTCACATGCATCTGCTGAATCATTGCAGGCGTGAAGAAGTAAAGCCCGACGAACGCCACCTGATTCAAGAAATAGATGAGGCCGATGAGCACGGTCGTCGGCCGCTTGATCGCGGCGAGCCAGTCTTCCGAAGTGAGTTCGGAATGACCGTGCGTATCGATGACGGCGCGTGCTTCCAGCACTTGCGCTTCATCGGTCGAAAGCCAGCGGGCATCGCGCGGACGCTCCGGCAGCTTGAAGTAGAGCAGCACGCCCGCCAGCACGCTCGGGATGCCTTCGATCATGAACATCCATTGCCAGCCGTGCAGACCGCCCATGCCGCCCAGTTGCATCAGCGCGCCGCCGAGCGGATTGCCGAGAACGAGTGCAAGCGCGGGCGCCGTGTAAATCCAGCCGACCGCGATGGGCCGGTCGGCGGGCGCGAACCACAGCGTCACCATGTACATGAGCGCCGGAAAGAGCCCGGCCTCGGCGATGCCCAAGAGCACGCGCAGCGCATAGAACGACCATTCGCCTTGCACGAACATCATCGCGGTGGAAAGAATGCCCCAGCTCACCGCGATACGCGCGATCCATCGCCGTGGACCCACGCGATGCGCCGCGAGATTGCTCGGCACTTCCAGCAACGCATAGCCGATAAAGAAGATGCCCGAGCCGAGCCCATATGCCGCCGCGCTGATGCCGACATCGGCGGCAAGCTGCGCCTTTGCAAGCGCGACGTTCGTGCGATCGAGAAAGGACATGAAGTAGATCGCGCACATGAGCGGGATCAGCTTCAGCATCGCCTTCTTCGTCGCCACGCGATGCAGCGCATCGATACTGTCTTTGACCAAGCCGTGGTTCATGTTGTCTCCTGATAAGTCCGCTGCTGTTCTTTTATGTGGCAGCGTTGAGCATGGGATTCAGAGCGTGACTTCGTCGCGTCCCTTGAGACCGAGCATTCGCCGTGCATCGGCAGGCGTTGCGATCTCGAACGAAAGCTCTTCCAGAATGCGGCGAATCTTTCTGACCTGCTGCGCGTTCGATTCGGCCTTCACGCCCTTTGCGATATACACGCTGTCCTCCAGACCCACGCGCACATTGCCGCCAAGAATGGCGCTCATGGTGACGAGCGGCATCTGATGACGTCCGGCGCCGAGCACCGAGAAGTGATAGTTGTCGCGTCCGAAGAGACGATCCGCGGTTGTGCGCATGACCGTCATATTCTCCGGGTCCGCGCCCATGCCGCCGAGAATGCCGAACACGGATTGAATGAAGAACGGCGGCTTGACGAGCCCCTGATCGACGAAATGCGCGAGATTGTAGAGATGCCCAAGGTCGTAGCATTCGAACTCGAAGCGCGTGCCCTTGTCGCCGAGTTGCTGGAGGATTCGCTTGATATCCCTGAAGGTATTGCGAAAGATCATGTCCTCCATGCCTTCGACGTAGTCCTTCTCCCAGTCGTAACGCCACGTCGACATCTTCGCGGCGAGTGGATGAATCGAGAAGTTCATCGAGCCCATGTTGAGCGAGCACATCTCCGGCGCGGCATGCAGCGGATAAGCAAGCCGTTCTTCGAGCGTCATGCGCGTGCTGCCGCCTGTCGTAATGTTGATGACAGCGTCGGTCGCCTCCGCGATGGCCGGCGCGAACTGCCTGAAGATATCGAGGCTTGGCGTGGGCCTTCCGTCTACGGGATCGCGCGCATGCAGATGGATGATCGCGGCACCCGCCTCGGCTGCTTCGATTGCCTGATCGCAAATGTCCGCGGGCGTGAGCGGAAGATATTCCGACATCGACGGAACGTGGGTCGCGCCCGTGACGGCGCACGAAATGATGACCTTGCGGGCCGGATTGCTCATCTGACTATCCTTGTCTCCATTGAGTTTTCATCGGGTCTCGATGCCGCCCGTATCGACGGACGAACTCTTGTGACACTGATAGTAGTGAGATAGCATCTCGTCGAAAAGGTCATTTTCGGACACACGGAAGTCCCGCGAGGACATTGCGAGGAGAGTCATGGCGACGACCCGCCCGCCGCTCAACGAGCGCATCTACGCGCCCTACAAGATCGCCGCGCTGGTCGAGGTGCTGGCGGAGCAAGGCATTGCTGCGGCGGACAGTCTGCGCGGCGTAGGCGTGAGCGCGGAGGAGTTGCAAGACGCTTCCGTGCTGACCTCCATCGGGCAATACGCTACCGTTTGCCGGAATGCAGTGGCGCTGTCGTGCGAACCGGCCACGCCGTTCAAGGTCGGCGGCAAGCTGCATCTGTCGGCTTACGGCATGTATGGATACGCGCTGATGTCATGTCTCTCGTTGCGCGACTACTTCAAGCTGGGCGTGCGGTATCACCGGCTCGCGACACCGACAGTCGCTATCGAATGGACCGAATATCCCGACAGAATGGTCTGGACTTTCCCGGATGCATTTATCTCGAGCCCATCGCGTGAACTGCGCAAGTTCATCATCGAACAGCAATACACGCAGCATGTGACGCATCTTCAGGATGTTGCGGGCAGCGTCTGTCCGCCGGTCAAGGCGTGCTTTTCGTATCCTGCGCCCGCGCACGCGGATATCTATCCGAAATATCTCGGCTGCCCGTGCTATTTCGATCAGCCGCAATGCGAGCTCGTCTACGACAGCGCCATTCTCGACCGCAAGCCGCAACTCGCGCACAAGCTCACGGCAGCGCTGCTTCAGGAGACGTGCGACCGGTTGATCGGTCAGGCGAAGACATCGAGCGGTGTATCGGGTGAGGTGTATCAGGTCCTGATGAGCACACCCGGCGTTTTTCCGGGCATGGAAGCGGTCGCCGAATCGATGCATCTCACCACGCGCACGTTGCGGCGTCGTCTGGATGAGGAAGGGACGTCGTTCGTGGCTCTCGTGGACGATGTAAAACGTTCGCTCGCACTCGAATATCTGAAGACGACGAAGATGAGCACCGACGACGTCGCGATGCTTCTCGGCTTCAGCGATGCGGCGAACTTCCGCCGCGCGCTCAAGCGGTGGACGGGCAAAGGGCCTGGCGAGCTGCGACGATAAATAATTGCGGACACATTCGCACTCTGCCGGTGCACTACTCACTCAAAGCTTTCCCTTTTAGTTCGGTTACCTAAGGTGTAATCTGCAATTCCATTCGAGGCCTTGCAACCCGAAGGCCTTCGTCTACGGACCACGCTTCGGTCCTGAACTCGTGAGCAACCGCGAGGCAAAGATCATGGACGCAGACAATAAACCGGTCGGACATCAAGACCGGCTCGGTCCGGTAATCAGTCTTCTCTACGATGCCGCGCTCGACGACGCTCAATGGGCCGGCGTGGCTTCGGCCATTGCACGAGCGTTCGACGCCACGAGCGGCGTGCTCAAGACATGCGGCGGTCCTCGCGGTCCAAAGCTCGCAAGCGTGACCGACAATCTGCGTGTCGCGCCGAACGAACAGGCCTGGGCGGATTACTGGCATCGGAACGATCTATGGGTCGAACACTCCGCGCGGCTTCATCCGGGCGAAGTATTCACGAGCCAAAGCCTCATGCCCGATACGCAATTCGAGCGCACCGGCTTCTATCAGGACTGGACGCGGCGGCTCGATATTTATCATATGGTTGGGGTGCTGTTTCCCGTTGGCAATGGTGAGACAGGTGTGCTTGGCGTGCATCGGCCGCTTTCCGCAGGGCGTTTTGTAGAGAACGATCGTCAGGAACTGGGCGTGCTGTTTCCGCATGTGCGCCGCGCGCTCGGCTTGCGCGAACGGTTGCGCGACACCGCGCTCGCACAACGCGCGGCAGTGGATGCGCTCGATTGCATCGAGACCAGCGTGCTCGTGGTCGATGCATCGTGCATGGTCTTGTATGCGAACCGCGCTGCCGAGAATCTACTGGCTTCGTCATCCGAGATTCGCACGCATGCACGGCGCGTGTGCATGAACAGTCCCGCATTGAACAGCCGGCTTGCAAAGCTGATACGCGACGCCGTGCAAACCTCGAACGGCGCGGCTCACGCGGCTGGCGCGGCGCTCGCCGTGCCACGGCAAGGCAGATTGCCGCTCACCTTGCTCGTGGCGCCGTGGCGTGCCAATTGGGCGTCGGCGGATGTGTCACGCCCAGCGGCAAGCATTTTCATTCGCGATCCTGAGGTTTCCGGGGATTCCGCCACGCGCACGCTTCGGGACCTGTTCGGACTGACGCGCGCGGAAGCGGCGATAGCGGTCGCTATCGGCGAAGGACAATCGCTCGATCAGATTGCCGCCACGCTCGGCGTCGGGCTCGGCACCGTGCGCTCGCATCTGAAGAAAGTGCTTTCCAAGACCGGCACCAGCAGACAAGGCGCGCTTGCCGCACTGGTGGCCCGTAGCGTCGCGAGCATTTCGCCTCATCCGTAAGCCCTCACGCATCTCCTATTTGGGAGACGACTGCCCGCCCCGTCCGCCGTAGATTCATAGCGTCTCGCGTTCCGAGCGCGTCATTCACGACCGAGCGCGATCACGACATGGCCGCCCTGTTCTGGGTGAGCCGCCCTGCGTTTTCATGCTGGCGCGACGAATCGTATCGCGAGGAGACCATGCATTACGAGCGGCCCGCGTCGGTTGATCGTCGCGTGGTCTTCGTGCTGTACATCCTTAATAAGATCCGGATACCAGGGCAATTCATCAGTCATTTGGGAGAGCGAACATGATTACCGCCCGGAATGCGGCGCGCGCTGGCGTCGTAGCAAGTTCGTTGTCGTTGCGCCGCACCGGCGTCGTGCTCGCCGGTTTCTGTTGTGCGACGCTCGCGCCCGATGCCTTCGCCGACGGCCTCAATTTCGGCCAGATCATGAACAGTCTGCGTGGCGGCGGAGCGAACCTTCATGTGCAACCGCTCGTCAACGCAGCGAAGGGACAATACGAGAAATACGAAGCAAAGGCGCAGTGTGACGACGTAAAAACGTGGCTCACATCCGGACCGCTTCCCGCTGGCGGCGGTGGCATGAGTGCGGCGCAATCGCCGCAATCGGACCCGGCCGTGACAGCGCTGATTCAGGATGCGCGCTTTGCTCCCGTGTTCGGCAAGACCTACGATCAGATAGACCCGAAGATGCTGACGGAGTACACCAGCAAGATCTTGCCGCACTGTTTCAGCACGACCGGACCGCTCGCATCGATTCCGCCCGATCAGAAGGCCGCCGCCACTCGCGCGATGACTTCTTTCCGCTATAACAGCAATCTGCGCCTGCTCGCGCAGTCGCGCGCCGCGACTGGCGGACTCACGGAACTCGCGACGGAAGCGGAGTCGCTCAAAGCCGATGAAACGGGCCACGCGCGTTTGATCGAGATCGAAGCATCGGCGCAAAAGATTCTGCCGCAAGCACCCCGCGCCGAGCGCGATGAGTTCGCGAAACGCATGACGGTTGTCGAACAACGCGTGGCGATACCTGTCGAGGACGCGCAGACGGCGCAGGCCATCGACAACGCGCGCGGTTATCCCGGCATGGTGGAACTGGCGAAGTTGTATCGCATGCAAAACCGGCCAGCGTTCTCCACGGCGCTCACGACATCGCGCAACGCCGAGATGGCGAAGATCGGCGTCGCGCTCAATCAGTTGGGCACGGCGCAGGAAGCCGTCGAGCGGCAGAGCATCGATGCGCTCGGCACTGGTTTGGCCGGCCTGCAGCAGGGGCGTACGTGGAGCGCGGACTTCCGCCGGCGCTACGACGGCATGGAGCGTGTGCCGAGCGTTCAGGAAACCTACCAATATTTTCTGAGCCGACGCGCCCAGGCGCTCGAAAGCTCGCGAGGAGAAATCGAGCAGCAGATCAGGCACGCTCGTTCGGGCGAGGAGATCGCGCAGATCAAGTCGCGTTATCTGATGGATAGCGATGCCAACGCGCCGGCCGGCGTGGCGATTGCCACAGCGATGGTCGCGCAGCAAGAAGACTTGCGCAAACGCAGCGCGCTCGGCGATGCGTACGAGGCATCGTCCGGCAACGACTCGGCGCGTCCGGTCGCCGTCGCCGATGCACAGCCGCGCGCCACATCGAAGTCATCCGAGCGGGCATCGCATTCGGGCGGCGAACCCACGGCGGCGGAAATGTACGATGCGGTCAACAATCGGGCGCAGGCCATCGCGCGAGGTATCTCGTCGCAAAACGAGCGTTGCCAGCAGGCCGACCGTTCAAGGCTCACGAGCGGCGATGCCATGCTCTGCCTGACCACCATGTTCATGGGCAGCAAGTCGGTGCGCGGTAACGAACCCATGCGGATCGACTCGTTTCAGAAGCTCGGTTGCGCGCCGGCATCGGGCAAGCCGGGTTATGTCTGCGACTATTCGATGAACATATCGGGCGGACCCGCCGATGCCATGCGTGGCATGTTCACGACGCTTGGCAGCGGTGGCGGTGAGACTTCCGAGGCGCGGTTTCTCAATGCGGGCGGCCACTGGATCATGCAGGTGGATGACAAGAAGGAGTAGCAGACGAGGGAGACGCGCTTCGGCGTTCATCCGTTTTTATATCAATACTTAAAACCCAGTCCACCTAAACATACTAGGAAACAATCAACACGAAACACCGTATTTTCACGGAGATTCCGAGAGAGACCGGTTTTGCCTGTGGCCCACCCCACACGTCGGGGCTTGCGCGGCGCGTATTCTGGGAGCGATGTACTCACGGAAAGGGACGGCCGCCATGACTCAAGCCGATACTGACATTCAGTCGACTTTCCTCGAGACCTTGATCGCCGAGCGAAAAACCGTATGGGTCTTTCTCGTGAGCGGGATCAAGCTGACAGGACTGATCGAATCGTTCGATAAATACGTGCTCGCGGTGCAATCGCCGAACGGCATACAGACCATCTATAAGAACGCGATATCGACCGTTTGCGAACCGCACACGCTCCCGCCCAAACGGACGGACGAACGCGCTTCGATGACGCGCGTCGAGCGCGCGCATCGAAAATAGACCGCAGTACCTTTACGCCGGTCTGACGCCGGTGCCTCGCCCGCGACGCTTCGCTGCAACGGCCGGTGTCACCACGGGCGCTGGCGCCGTCTCGATCACACCGAGCGGCGACGCTGGCGCAGCCAACCCCAGCACCGTGCTCACGCGACTGACGAAAGGCACCGCGAGCTTGCCGTATCCGGCTTCGGTCGCGTGAATTTCGTTTTCCCAATCATTGCTGATGCCCGACGCTTGCGCATCGGCGCGCGTGAGGATGCCTCGCGTATCGATCACATGAAAATTTTGCAACGTGAGGCTCATGCTGATCGAAGCAAGTTTGTCGATGAACGCGTCCGCAATGGCGTTCCAGTCGTTCGCAGGGATTTTATAGTCTGTCAGCGCAGGCAAGAGCCACGGTCCAATTCCCAAACCCGCGCCGCTCGCGCGAGGCGTCGCGTAGTCATAGGTGTGCGTGAAGATCGGCGTATTCGTGTTGTGTTTGCTCTTCGATCGCATGAAGTCCAGCGCCTTGAATTGCTGCTCCAGATGCAGCCTGAAGGTCTCCCAACCTTGCGCCGAGATGTAGCGATTATCGGCGGCGGCGAGCGGCCCACCCCATTCGTCGCTCGTGAGAAGCAGTCTTTCGTGCGGCGCGACAGGCACACCGTTGTCGCCGATCGCCGCGACCTGCACGGCATCGATGAGGTCGTTGCCGCCGCCCGAAAGCAAAATCGCGCTCCACGGCTGTTCCTTGGGACCGGCCAGCAGCGAATAAAACAAAGGGTCTCGACGAAGGTCGACCATGTGAGTGAGCGTATCGCCGGGGTCGGCGCAATTCACGGCGACCGCCGCCTGCGCGAACTCCAGGTTTTTGAGCAGATTCGACGAACTCCAATGCTCGACCGTATTGGTCGTGAACCACGAGTCCCCTTGCGCCAGGAACTGACAGTTGAACGTGCCCACGTCCGGCTCGCCGTGCGCGTTCATCTGCTGCGACTGAATTACTGTCAGTTTGTCCGGCATCGTCTCCCCCGCCCTTTTCGTCATGGAAGCTCAAGGCAGCCGGGACGAACCCGGCGCTCTGAAAGCTTAGGCGATAGGCGACGAAGCCTCGCGATTTGCATTCGTCTGCGTACGCAAGCGCACACATTCGCCGATGCCGCGCACCGCTCAGATAGCAGGCCGCCGCTCGCCGAGGCCGCCCTTGCGCTCGATGAGCGCGCCGAGCCGCAAGATCGTGGCTTCATCGAGCCACTTCGCGACCAACTGAACGCCGATCGGCAAGTTCTCCGAGCTGAAGCCGAAGGGCACCGAAAGCGCCGGCAAGCCGGTCAGATTAAACGGTGACGTTGCGCTCATCACATGCGTCCACGGCACCGTCACGCCATTGACCACGAGTTCCTGCGCGCCGTGCGGCGTTGCGGTCATCGGATTCACGGGGCAAAGCAGCACATCGTATTGCTCGAAGAATCCGGCGAACGCAGACCTGAGCGCTTCCGCTTTCGCTTCGGCGCCGATGAAGTCGGCGAACGCAGGGTCCGGCGTCTCGACGATGCCCTTGCCTATCGCGTGCAAGTCGTTCTCGCGGCCTTTCACTATGGCCTTGACGGACGGCACGAGCTCGCCGAAGACAAGCGTCATCAGCGCACTGAGCGGCTCGCCGAGAAACGGCAGGCGTACCTCTTCGACATCGCAGCCGAGATCGGCAAGACGCGCGGCGGCAGCCTTGACCGCGGCGGTGATCTCGGGATCGACCGGGCCGAACGCGGCATCCGATACCCATCCTACCCGCACGGGCTGACCTGCGATCCCGGCACGGTCCGCGTCGGCGTTGCGGGCATGCACGGCGTAACCGTCGACGCCATCGGGGCCTTTCAGAATCGAGTAACCGAGCGCGACATCGCCGACCGTGCGAGCCATCGGCCCGACATGCCACCAGCGCGCGATCACGCCCGGATAGTGGCCCGTATAAGGCACGCGGCCATGCGTGGCCTTGAGTGCGGCGATGCCAGTGAACGCCGCCGGCCCGCGCACCGAAATGGCAACATCGCTGCCGATACCGATTGGCGACATGCCAGCCGCGATCGCGGCCGACTCGCCGCCCGACGAACCACCCGGCGTGCGTTCGAGATTCCACGGATTATTGGTTCGGCCGGTAACGAGGTTATCGGTCTCGGTCCACGCCGAGAACTCGGGCAAGTTGGTTTTCATGAGCGGGATGCCGCCTGCGGCCTTGAAGCGCGCAACCGACGTAGCGTCCTGCGCGGGTACGTTGCCGGCAAAGAGCCGCGAGCCGCGCTGCGTGAGCACGCCGGCGGTATCGAGTGCATCCTTGATGGAGAAAGGCACGCCATGCAGCGGCCCGAGCGTGGCGCCGCTCATCACGGCTCGTTGCGCCTGCCTGGCGGCTTCGAGGGCCTGTTCGCCCATTAGCGTCACCACGGCATTCACTTTGGGATTCACGGCCTCGATGCGATGCAAATGAGCCTCGATCACTTCGACACTCGACAATTCGCGAGTGCGAATGAGGCGCGCGAGTTCGGTTGCGCTTGCGTAGTGAATGCGGGTTCGATCGTTGGAATTCATCTGATGCTCCTTTGATGGTTTTTCGGTGCGTGCGCTTGAGCGTTGCGACGACGATGCAGCGAACGAAACCAGAGTACATCCATCCGCCAACTCGATTAACATCACCAGCGTGGATATGAGAAATCGAGGAAACGCATGAATGGCACAGGCTTGCTGGAAGCCGAAACGTTTCTCTTCGTCGCCGAATACGGCGGGTTCGGCGCTGCGGCGCGCGAACTGGGTGTCACGCAATCCACCATCAGCCGGCGCATTTCGCTTCTGGAGAGCAGAGTTGGCGTGCGCCTCATCGAACGCACGACGCGACATGTCGCGTTGACCGATGCCGGCAAGTCCTACGCGAGCGAATTACGCGACATCCTTTTGCGTCTTCGACACGCCGAAGCGCAAGCGCAACGCGGCGCGGCCGAACCCGAAGGCCTGTTGCGCATCACGATGCCGACCGCATTCGGCCGCGCCTGCGTCATTCCATGTCTTACGCGGCTTGCAAACCGTCATACGCGGCTGCGTTTCGAGGTCGATCTCTCGGATCGCTATGCCGACCTGCTCGAAGGCAATTTCGATGTCGCCGTGCGCCTTGCATCGACATCGCAATCGGGAATCAGCGAGCGGCACATTGCCTCGGCGGATCTTTGCTTGTGCGCGTCGTCGGCGTACGTGGCCATGCATGGGCCGATCACCGAGCCTGCGCAGATCGTCGCGCACGAATGCCTCGCGCTGCAGACCTACGCGCCGCGCACGAGCTGGAATGTCATCTGGCAAGGCACACGAACCGAGATCAGCTTCACGCCGAAGATGGTCGTGAGCGATTTGTTCGCGCTTGCGGACTTTTGCCGCGCGGGTCTGGGCGTCGCGGTCCTGCCCATGTATGCGATAGGGTCTGCGTTGGCCGATGGCAGTGTCGTCGATGCCGCGCCCGAACTTTCCTTCGTGCCGCTCGAAGTCTTCGCAGCTTACGCGCATGGCCGCGAAAAATTGCCGAAGGTCGCGGCCTTTCTCGAAGCGTTGAACGACATCGGCAGCGTGGGCGCGCCTTTGAAGAAGCGTTGAAGATGCGATTGGTCACGCACGCTTTTGGATGTTAAATTACATCCATTTGGAAGAGAGATAGACACGTCATGCGCAAGTCCCGACAGGAAGCAGCCGAAACGCGCGAACGCATAGTGGAGTCGGCGTCCACGCGCTTTCGTGAGAACGGTATAGATGGCACCGCGCTCGCCGATCTCATGGCGCAAGCCGGCCTCTCGCACGGCGGCTTCTATAAGCATTTCGGATCGAAAGAACAAGTGGTGCTGGAGTCGCTCGAACTGGCGAGCGACACGTTGCGCGAGACCATGTCGTCGGCGCTTACGCGCAAGAGCGGCATCAACGCCGCCGTTGCGGATTACCTTTCGCCGGAGCATCGCGACAACGCGGGCGCGGGTTGTCCGTTCGTCGCGCTGTCGAGCGAACTCGCGCGTTCCAGCGACGAAGTGCGCACCGCCGCGACCGCGGGCATCGAGCGCCTGGTCGAACTGTTCGCCGGTAGTCTCGACGAGCCGCCCGCCGCCGCGAGGAAGCAGGCGCTCGTCATGCTCTCCACCATGATCGGGGCGCTGACGCTGGCGCGCATGGTCAACGAGCCAGCGCTATCTGACACCATCCTTCGCGAGGCCAGAAAGGCGCTCGCTCAGTGAGGCATCGTCTGCGGTAGCGGCGGGTTGCGTACGCCAGCCGCCGCCAAGCGCGCGGAATGCGCCGACCGCCGCACGCGCTGCATCGGCGCGCGTGGCATCGAGATCGTCGCGTGCCACGAGCAACTGACGGTCTGCATCCAGCACGTCCGTGAGCGTGATCGCACCGGCCTTATAAGCGCGCTGCGACAAGTCGCGTGCGCGCGTGAGCGCGGCCACCTCGGCATCGAGTTCAATACCCCGGTTCTGCGTTTCGCTCAACGCGACGAACGCGTTCTCGACATCTTCCGCCGCACGCAACACGCTCTGCCGATAAACCGCCAGCGCCTCCGCATTCGCGCCACGCGCCGCCGCGACTTCCGCATCCACCTTGCCGAAGTCGAAGAGACGCCAGCGCAGTCCCGCCGTAATCGCCGGTTGAAACGCGCGCGCCGTGAACAGCTCATGCGAGCCGCCGCTATCGAAGCCGAGCAGACCAGTTAGCGAGAGCTTCGGATAATAGTCGGCAATCGCAGCGCCAATACGTTCATTCGATGCCGCGAGGCGCCGCTCCGCCGCGATCACATCGGGACGTTGACGCAAAAGCGCGGTGGTATCGGGCGACGCAGCGATGGATGGAATGCCGGGGATATCCGCCGCTGTCGCCAATTCGCTCGCATACGTGCCGGGCTGCACGCCCATCAGCACGTCCAGTCGATTCAACTGCGCGTTGAGTTGCACACGGAGCGTCGGAACCACGGTGCGCGCTTGTTTGAGCAGTGCATCGGCTTGCGCGACTTCGCGTTCGTCGGCAGCGCCCGCGGCCACACGCAGACGCACGATGTCGAGCAGTCTCGCATCCGTCGATATCTGGTCCTGCGCCACCGCAAGACGTGCCTGAAAGCCGCGCACTTGCAGATAGGCATCGGCGGCATCGGCGGCGACTGTCACGCGTGTGCCGGCCTGCTCGGCCTGCGCGGCTTCTTCCTCGCGCGTGGCGGCGGCCGCATCGCGACGCAGACCGCCTGCCAGATCGATTTCCCAGCTTGCCGCCGCGCCTACCGTGTATTCACGCTGATCGCGGCTATAGCCGGGGAAAGTGCGCGCAAGCGAGCCGAGCGGGCTGACGAGGCTTTGATGCTGCGCGCTCGCCGATGCATCGAGGTCCACCGTCGGCAACAACTGCGCGCCCGCCGATGCCGCTGCCGCCCGCGCCTGCTGTACTCGCGCGAACGACGCCGCGAGATCGAGATTCTGCGACAACGCGCGCTCGACCACGGTGACGAGCATGGGATCGTCGAAGCCGGTCCACCAGGTATCGAGCGGTGGAGCGGTCTTGCCGGTTTGTGCGGGCACGTGCTGCAGCGGTTGCAGGGCCGTTTCAGGCGTGACGTAGTCGGGGCCGACTGCGCAACCGGCAAGCGCCGCGAATAACGTCGATGACGCAATCCATGTGAGCGATGGCTTCATCATGCACGCCCCTTGCCGAACCGGCGAATGAATACATAGAAGGCTGGCGTAAAGAGCAGACCGAAGCCTGTCACGCCCAGCATGCCGAACAACACGGCGGTGCCGAGCGACTGCCGCATCTCCGCGCCCGCGCCGGTTGCCACGGCCAACGGCGCGACGCCGAGAATGAACGCGAAAGAGGTCATGAGAATGGGCCGCAAACGGGTACGCGCCGCATGCACCGCAGCGGTGACGGCGGACACGCCCTCGTCTTCCTTCTGCTTCGCGAACTCGACGATCAGAATCGCGTTTTTCGCCGCCAACCCGACGAGCACGACGAAGCCGATCTGCGCGAGGATATCTATCGGCATGCCACGCAACGAAAGCCCGGTGACTGACGCGAGAATACACATCGGCACGATCAGCACGATGGCAAGCGGCAACTTCCAGCTCTCGTATTGCGCCACGAGCACGAGGAACACGAAGAGCGCCGCCGCGCCGAACACGACGAGCGTGGGCGTGCCGCGTTGTTGCTGTTGATATGCAAGCTCGGTCCATTCGAATCCGATGCCCTGCGGCAGCACCTGATGCGCAAGCTCTTCCATGCGATGCAGCGCGGTGCCCGTCGCCACGCCCGGCGCTGCAACGCCCTGAATTTCCGCTGCCGGATAGAGGTTATAGCGCGGCACGCGATACGGAATCGTGCGGTCTTCCAGATGCGCAACGGTTCCTATCGGCACCATATCGCCGGCCTGATTGCGCGCCTTCAACCGCGTAATGTCCTCACCTGTCCGCCGGAAACGCCCGTCCGCCTGCACGATCACTTCATACGTGCGGCCCAGATAGTTGAAGTCGTTCACGTATTGCGAGCCGAGATAGACCTGCAAGGTGGAGAACACATCCGTGGGCGTCAAGCCGACCTTTTGCGCCTTGACCCGGTCGATGTTCGCGAACACCGATGGCGAGCCCGCATTGAAGAGCGTGAACACGCCCGCGAGATTCGGATCTCGATTGGCCGCCGCGACGAGTGCGTTCGCGGCCTTCACGAGCGCTTCCGGTCCAAGGCCCGCACGATCTTCGAGCATCATCTTGAAGCCGCCTGCATTGCCGATGCCTTGCACCGGCGGCGGCGGAATGGTCAACACGTATGCGTCCTTGATGACCGAGAGGCGCTTGCGCATATCGGCGAGTACGGTGTTGGCCGTCACGCCCGGCAGCGAGTGGCTATAGAGCGAAGGCAAGCCTGAAAACACCGTGCCAGAATTCGATGCCACCGTGAGCGTGGTTGCATCGAGCCCGACGAAGGGCGCTACGTGCTCGATACCATGTGTCGACAAGATGATATCGATGGCCTCACGCACGACCTTCTCCGTGCGTTGCAGCGACGAACCTGGCGGCAACTGCACGACGGTAATCAGGTAACCTTGATCCTGCTCGGGGATGAAGCCCGTCGGCGTGCGCGCGAATTGCAGCGCGGTCAATCCGATGAGCGCGACATACACTGCAAGCACCACGGTCAACCCGCGCACGAGCCTTCGCGTGACGTTACCGTACCCGAACGAAAGCCTCTCGAAGCCGCGATTGAAGCGCGCAAAGCCGCCGTGCATGATGCGTGAAGCCCAGTTCGAACGCTCGGCATCGTGTTCGCTATGCGGCTTGAAAAGCACGGCGCACAGTGCCGGACTCAGCGTGAGTGAAACGAAACACGAGATCACCGTCGACGCCGCGATGGTCACTGCGAACTGCCGGAAGAAAAGTCCCGAGATGCCGCTCAGAAAAGCCGATGGCACGAACACCGCGCACAACGTGAGCGCAATCGAAAGCAGCGCGCCGCCCACTTCGTCCATCGTGCGATGCGCGGCTTCCACAGGCAACATGCCCGCGCGCATGTTCCGCTCGACGTTCTCGACGACAACGATGGCATCGTCCACCACGATCCCCACCGCAAGCACGAGCCCGAACAGCGAGAGGTTATTGAGCGATATCCCGAACGCAGCGAGCACGATGAAAGAGCCGAGCAACGACACCGGAATCGCCACCACGGGAATGATCGTCGCGCGCCAGTTCTGCAGGAACACGAAGACCACGGCCACCACGAGCAGGATCGCAACGAAGATGGTCGTCACGACTTCATCGACGGACTTGCCGATGAAGATCGTCGGGTCATAGATGATCTTGTAGTCGAGACCCGCCGGAAAGTCACGCTTGAGTTCACGCATCTCGCCGAGCACGGCCTTCTCGACCGCGAGCGAGTTCGCGCCGGGTTCGGCATAGATGAGCAAGGTCGACGCATCGCTGCGATCCATGAAGGCGGTCGAACCGTAGTCCGCCGCGCCCACTTCCACGCGGCCGATATCGCGAATACGCGTGATGCGCCCCTGTCCGTCCGACTTCACGACGATATCGCCGAACTGCTCCGGCGTGGCGAGACGCCCCAGTGCCTCGACGTTGATTTGATACGCCTCGCTGTTGCCCGATGGCGGCTGGTTCAGCACGCCCGCGGAGACCTGCAGGTTCTGCGCACGCAGTGCCGTCAGCACTTCGCTTGCGGTGAGGTTGCTCGCCGCGACACGATCGGGGTCGATCCAGATGCGCATCGCGTATTCGCGTGCGCCCTGGAACTGCACATCGCCCACGCCCTGAATACGTGCGAGCGCGTCCTTCACATGCAGCGTCGCGTAATTCGAGAGATACAACGTGTCGCGCAGCTTGTCGGGCGAATAGAGATGCACCGCGAGCAGAATGCTCGGCGTGGACTTGCGCACTTGCACGCCGAGTCTTTGCACGTCTTCAGGCAAGCGCGGCAAGGCATCCTGCACGCGGTTCTGCGTGAGCATCTGCGCAACGTTCAGATCGGTGCCGATGCGAAACGTGACCGTTACGGTGAGCCTGCCGTCGCCGGTCGACTGGCTGCCCATGTAGAGCATGTTTTCGACGCCGTTGATCTGCTGTTCGAGCGGCGTCGCTACCGTACGCGCGATCGTCTCCGCCGACGCACCCGGATACGATGTCGTCACCTGCACGGTCGGCGGCACGATCTCGGGATACTGCGCAACCGGCAGCACGTACATGGCGCCGAGTCCGATCAACGTCAGGAAGGCACTGACGACCGTCGCGAATCGTGGACGGTCGATAAAGAAGTGAGCAATACGCATGAGTGTGTCGTTCCGCTATTTCGATTGCGCTGTCTGCGTGGTCCGCGTCGTCTGCGCGTCGTTCGCCTCATAGCGGACGGTACCGTCGCGCGTAGTCACCTTCGAGCCGGGCGCGGCGAATGGCAGACCATCCACGATCACGCGATCATCGCGTGTCAGTCCCGCACGGATCACGCGCAAGCCGCCGCGCATCTCGCCGATCTCCACACGCTTGGGCGTGACGGTGCCGTCGTTTGCAACGGTCATCACGACATGCTCGGATTGATCCGGCAACACGGATGCATCCGGCACCAGCAAGGTCGCCGCGGGATGCGCCACGGCAAGCCGCACGCGCGAGAACTCGCCGGGCGTGAGCCGCAAGTCGGCGTTCGGCACGGTGGCGCGTGCATGAATGGTGCCGCTCGCGCGGTCGATCACGTTATCGAGGAAGTCGAGCGTGCCCTGACGCGAATAGTCCGCGTCCGTGCCCTCGCCGGAGGCCAGCTCGACCCTGTTCGCAAGCGGCCCTTTCGTATCCGCGCGATAGCGCGAGAACGACTGAAAGTCAGACTCGCTCATGTCGAAGTCGAGATAGATGGGGTCGAGCGAAACGAGCGTGGCGAGCAGCGTGGTGGGGCTCGTCGCCGCGCGGCTGCCCGCGATCAGATTGCCCGCCGACACCAGATGCCTGCCAATGCGTCCGGTGAACGGCGCGAAGATCTTGCAGTGATCGAGATCGAAGCGCGCGTCGCGAATCTGCGCGGCGGCATCGTCCAACGCGGCCTCTGCGCCATGCAGTTCGGAAGTGCGTTGTTCGACGCTTTGCCGCGTGCCGGCATCGCCTCGCTGCAACTCCTGCGCGCGCTCCAGTTCCTGCTTCGCAAGCACGAGACGCGCTTGCGCGGTCTGCTGCTGCGCCTTTGCCTGAGAGAGCCGAATCTCGTACGGCACGGAATCGATAGTGAAGAGCAGATCGCCTTTGCGGACGACATCGCCATCCTTGAAGTGGATGCCCGTGAGCGTTCCGCCCACTTGCGCGCGAAGCTCGACCTGATCCACAGCCGAGAACTGACCGAGAAACCCTAAACGCGTATCGAGGTCGCGCACCACTGGCTTGCTCACGGTCACGTCATGACGAGGCGGTGCGGCTTGCACACTTGCGGTGCTTCCGGCATTGCGATGGTTGTTGTAGAACCATCCGCCGCCTATGGCCAGCATGGCCGCAATGGCGATCCACGTGGCGGTGCGGCGCCGGGCTGGCGGACGATGGCCTTGCCGCGCCTCTGCCTCGTCATCGAGTTTTGCTTTCGTATCCACCTGCGTTCACCTCAAGAGAATTGGGATCGTCCGCCGAGCGCCGCTCGGGAAGACGTGTCCCGTCCGGCTCGTTTGGATGTCAACCATCGTCTAAAGGCGTTTAGATTACGTATACAATCTTATTGGTCAAGCGTTTTCAATAGTCGCAACCGGAATATGAAAAACGGAACGTGCGCAAGCTTCGGCCGGACAAGGCTCTGCGCGATTGTTCGCGCGCCGTGTCATGTGTGTTCAGACAGAGCGATTTATGCGGCGAATGCCGTGCTGTAGTGTGGCGAGTGATGGCTCTCGTCATGGAGCCGTCAACGGTTGCGGATAGAGGTTGTTTCTCGTCCGCCTTGCAGGCATCGATGGGTGGACTCCTCCAACCCCCGCCCTTTGCTGCCGGAGCGCACGGCATTGCGCCGTGCGCTTTTTTTTGTTCAGTACTGCAGGCCCAGGCTTGCCGACCAACCCCGGATGTTTGGTCCGAACAAATAGCTCACGCCTAGTTTCACGCTGGTTCCACCCTGAGTTTTGGCGCTCAACGGAGTCAGCAAGCCGAGGCCGACTTCGGCAACAGTGGAAAAGCCGAGCGCACTTCGGTTCGCGCCGAAGAAGCCGCCGTAGCCGCTGCGCACGAACCAGTCGAGCTTGCGCTCGAACACGCTGAGCGATGTCGGCCGTGCATATTCCACACGCAGCGAGTACACGCCGGCGGTTTCCCGAAAGCCCTCGAGTCCCGGCGATTCATCGAAGGTCGAGATCCACGACCATGCAATATGTGCCTTGACGCTGAGGCTTTGCTCGGCCTGCTCACGCATCCATTCGATGCCGGCGTTCGGCGTGACGAGCCATGCATTCGTATGCCAGTTGAAGAGCACGCCATCGGTGAGTGAACTCAGCGGCTTCGCGGAGCCTTCGTAGCTGGCGCCGTTGATGAGGCGCGCGAGTCCGGCATCGATGGCGGGCGTGAGTGTGAAACCATAGCCGAGCTTCTGACGCAACACTACGCCGCCGCCCAGACTGAAAGCGGACCATTTGCTTCCGATACTGCCCGCTCCGGGCGATGGCGAATCCACTGGCAAGGTCGCGCGATTGGAAAGATAGCCCGCGGAAACACGCCAGAAGATATCGCTTCCGGGTGTGATCGTCGCGAGCTTCGACTCATACGGCACGCGAAAGATGTCGATGGTGGGCTTGATGCCCGCATTGGAGAGGTCGAAGTGAGCGGAATTGATATCCGGCGTGGCGGCGAGGTTCAGCAGTTGCGCATAGCCCGAGCCGAGCCGGACGCCCGCGACCTGATCCGCGACCGACTGCGCAAACGCGACCCGTGGCATGGCCACGCTCGCAAGAACGCCAGCAACGATGCAACCGCCAAGAGGCATTCGACGCACGCTCGGGCTCCTTCGGGCTATACGTCGCATCATCGCACAGCGGCGCGGTTGTCACGTGACTATCAGGCGATGCGTTGCATATACGCCGGCAAGTCGGGATCGGGCAAGACCGCCAGCACTTTCAAGCGCTGCAGCGTGCGCTTCTGTCCGGCGCGAAGATGTTGCGTGAGCGCATCGGCGGCAGCCTGCGCATTGCCCTTCAGAAGAAGACGAACGACCTCGCGATGCTCGCTCAACATACCCGCTTCCGGATGCAGATTGAAGGCATCGTAGAAGGCATGATTCACGATGAGCGGCATGTGCGCATGACCGATGGCCGCGCGTAATTTGCGGTTGCGCGAAAAACTCAGCAAGCTGTCGTGCAGCGTGGTTTCGATGCGATAGAGCGCTGCGGCATCGACGGAATCGGGCAGCGCAATCGCACGCTCGATCTCAACCAGCGCCGCTTCCAGTTGCGCGCGTGACAACGAAGGCGCGCTTGCCAACAGCGCAGCAGGTTCGAGCAACACGCGCAACTCGTAGTCTTCCGCCACGGCACGCGCGGTAAGCGGTCCACATAGCCAATGCGAATACGCCGACTTCTCCACCAACCCGCGATCGCGCAAACGGTTGAGCGCCTCACGCACCGTGCCGCGACTCACGCCGAACGCTTCGGCCGCGTCGCTTTCGTCGATCCGAAAATGTCCGAACACGATGCCAAGCGAAATCACGCCTTCGAGCGCGTCGTAAATGCGCTCGCTATTCGAGGGAATGTCGAGCGGCTCGGGCGGGCGGTCGAAGCCGAGCGCATCTTCGGAAAGCGGCGCACGTAGCGGCTCCGGCACGCCGCCGTCGGGATGCGCCACGAGATAACCGCGTCCGTCGAAGGTATGCAATAGGCCGCCCGCATGCAGCATCTCAAAGGCCTTTCTCACCGGCACGCGGCTCGTGCCGAAGATACGCGCGACGGGACCTTCGAGCAGCACGAGACCCGGCGCGATATTGCCGAGTGCAATCGCGGTCTTGAGATGATCGTGAATCAGCCGGTAACGCAGACGGCTGTCCGGTTCGATAGAGTCGACCGATGCCATCGATGCGTCTGCCGTGTCCTCTGCGTCTGCGAGAGGAGCGGTGGTTCGGGAAGCGCTTGCGCGTCTTGTCATCGTTGAACGAACTTCGCTGTCAGGACCGCATGAATTCGGTCCAGCGGCGTACGAGATAGTTATGCTCGTCCATCACCGAGTCCCACACGGCGACCCGGCTCATGCGCGAGACGTAATTGCCGCCGTCGCGCATCTGTCCGGCAGGCACGAGATGCTTGCGCGTCGGGCCGGGAAGGTCCTTGGGCGCTTCCCTGCCATCGTACCAGTACGCCCATTCGGCGTCGCTCATGTGCTCGCGCGAACGCTCCGGGTTCGAGATATAAAAGCCCTGACGCGCCATGGTCGCGCCTGCCCATCCTTCGAGCCACCAGTTGAGATATTCGTAGGAGGCATCGAGCATGCGTCCATGCGCGAGCCGCGATATACCGATACCGCCGAACCAAGCGCGATACCCCTCACGCGGCCGCGCGAGCCGAAAGCGCAAACCGGCGCGTTCCAGTTCGACCGTCGCCGGCGACCAGATGCTTTGAATCACGACCTTGCCCGCGATCATCAATTGCGCGGCTTCGGCGAAGCTCGACCAGAAGCCCGCGAAATGACCGCGCCGTTTGAAGTCGATGAGCGTGGCGATCAACGCATCGATCTCTTCGATACTCAGGTTGCCGATATCCTCGAAGCGCATCAGCCCGCAGGCTTGCACCGCCAGCGCGGCATCGATCGCGCCGATGGCCGCATCCGCCTGCAGCGCCACGCGTCCCGCAAGTTCGGGCGCAAGCAGCCATGCCCAGCTTTCCTCGCCTGCAAGAAGCGAAGGCGGCATGGCATCTTCGAGGTAGACGAAGCTGTCTGCATTGTGCGTGAGCGGCAGCATGCTGATGCGCTTACTCGGCTTGCGCGCAAGCGATCCGTCCGTCTGCACGAAGAGGCGGTCGGCGGGCACGCAGCCCACGCCATTGCTCAAATTGCGTCCGGTATGTCCGGTGCGCGCAAGTGTGTTGACCTCGTCCCAACGACGAATGCGCGCGACATCGATAGGCTGCAACGCATGCGCGGGCCACAGGCATTCGATGCTATGAAACCATTGATCGTAGAGTTCGTAGCGGTCCGGATGCATCACGCCTTCGCGCTGCACACTCGAACCGTCATCGACGATGAAGCGCAGTTTGATACCCAGGTCCTGCTCCGCGCGCTTGCGCAGATGTTCCTGTAGCGTGACGGATGTGCCGAGCACGCGCAACTCGACTTTCGACGGATGCACGGCAGGTGCTTGTGGACCGGAGAGATTCGAGCGGACGGGATTCAATCTATGGCTTCTGTCTCGAGGTGCCGGCAAAAGCGCCGGTAGGAATCAGCCACTGCGTCGCGATCCAGTCCTTCCGTAATGAACACGAGTCGCGAAAGCGGCGCGCCGCCGGGCCAAGCGTCGAGATGCAATACGGGATGCACGAGATGATGCACGGCATGCAGCACGACCGGTTGGGACTCGCCGCGAATGGCGAGCAGTCCCTTGACGCGCAGGATGTTATCACCGTGACGGTTGAGCAGCATGGTGAACCATAACGTGAACACGGGCCAGTCGGGTGCCTGGTCGAAATCGATAGAGAAGGAAGTCAGCGTCGAGAGGTTCTCCCGGTGTTGCGAAAGACGCGCCAATGGACGCTCGCCATCGTCACGTCGTGCGTTCGATGTCATGCCCGTGCGACGCACGAAGTCCGCGAAATCCGGCACATGCGCTGCAAGGCCGAGCACCGCGGATGCATCGTCGTGAACGGTACGGCGCGCCATGCTCGCGGCCGGATTCACGCGTTCGAGTTCGGCTTCGAGTGCCGCGACGTGAGCTTCATCCACGAGGTCCGTCTTGCTGATGAGTAGACGGTCCGCAGCCGCCACTTGCGCGAGCCATTCGGAATGCCGCTCGCGTTGCTGACGCGCGTTGACGGCATCGACCACGGTGACGACCGACGCGATCGAATAATGACTCGATACCACGCGATCGCCGAGCAAGGTCGCCATGATCGGCGCGGGCGTGGCAAGCCCCGTCGTTTCCAGCACCACACGCGAGAACGGCGGCACTTCACCGCGTGCGCGTCGTGAGAACAGGTGCGCAAGCGCGTCCTTCAACTCGCCGCGAATGGCGCAGCACACGCAACCGTTGTCGAGCAGCACGGTCTCGGTTTCCACCTTGCCGATCAACAAATGGTCCAGCCCGACTTCGCCGAATTCGTTGACGAGCACGGCCGTATCGCGCGCGGCATCGCCCTTGAGGACATCTGCAAGGAAGGTCGATTTACCGCTGCCGAGAAAGCCCGTCACGACGATCACCGGAATCACATCGTAGGCAAGGCTCATGGCGCGGTCTCGTCGTCGGCGAAAAGTGTCAGCGGATCGAGCGGACGCCCGAGCATGCTTTCCGCGGCCTTCCATATCTGCATGAAGTCTTCGATCATCAATTGCGCGCCGGTCGGCGAAGAGAGTACGAACGATTGGCCGTGAAAGTCGGCAAGACGCAGACGAAACGTTTCGAGCACGCGGTTCGCATGCGCGACCTGCGCATAGCGCTGCGCGCGCGCATTCACGCCCGCGCCCGCCGAAACCGTGTTCGACCAGTGCCGTCCGCCGCCCAGTAATCCGCACATGCCGCACATGAAACCTCCCTCTTAAGGCATGACGTCGCCGGAATTCGGTCCGAGCGTCTGCCCGACGAACAGGTTGCCGCCCGGGTCGGAGGCGAGCAAGACCGCTGTGGGCGCAACTTCTTCCGCGCGGCCGAAGCGGCGCAGCGGCAGTTCTTTCGCCTTCATCTCCTTCCATGATGCGCTGATTCCATCGACGAGCGGTGTCTCTATCGGCCCCGGCGCAATGGCGTTGACGAGCACGTTGTCGGGCGCGGCTTCCAGCGCGAGCGATTTGGTGAAGCCGATCACGCCCGCCTTGGCCGCCGCGTAATGTGTGAGTTCCGCGCCGCCCTTGATGCCGAGCTGCGACGCCACGTTGATGATGCGTCCCCAGCGCTGCGCGGTCATCGAAGGCAATGCGCGACGCGAGCAGAGAAACACGCTGCGTAAGTCCACGCGCATCATGTCGTCCCACATTGACGTGGTGAGGTCCGTGCAGCGTGCCTGCGTGAGCATGCCCGCATTGTTCACGAGAATGTCGATGCCGCCATAAGCCTCGATACAACGATCCACGATACCGTGCGCGCCCGCCTCTTCGCCGACATCGGCGATCACGGTTTGCACTGTGACGCCGAGCGCGCGGCATGCGTCCGCTTGTGTGGCCAGACGCGCTTCGTTGAGATCCGCGAGCACGAGACGCGCGCCCGCTTCCGCATAAGCGAGCGCAATTGCCGCGCCGATACCGCTTGCCGCACCGGTCACGACCGCGCGACGGCCTTCGAGTGAAAAGGATGCCATGTGCTGTTGTTCCTGTGCGTGAGAATCAGCCGGGCCAGCGCACGGTGAGTCCGCCATCCGCGATGATCGACTGGCCGGTGATGTAGGAGGCGTCGTCGCTCGTCAGATAGCGAATCAGCACGGCGATTTCTTGCGGCCTGCCGACGCGTCCGAGCGGAATGCCCTTCGCGGCTTCGCGCAAGCCATCGGGGCCGAGCGAATTGACGGCATCGAGCGATTGCGGCGTTTCGATCAGGCCCGGAATGACCGCGTTGCAACGGATGTTGCGCGGCGCGAGTTCCATCGCCACTGCGCGGCACAGTCCCGGCACGCCCGACTTCGCGGCGGAATAATGCGTGTGGTTCTCCCATCCATAGACACCACCCGCTATGGACGATATCGCGACCATCGCGCCGCCATCGGTCATATGCCGCGCTGCCGCACGGAAGGTGCGCATGACACCGGACAGATCGACATCGAGCATCTGATGCCATTGTTCGTCGCTCATCTCGGTGAGCGGCGATGCGCGCAGCAAGCCCGCATTCGCCACCGCATAGTCGATGCGTCCGAAGCGCGTGATCGCTTCGTTCGCGAAGGCTTCGACTTCCTCGGCGGAAGTCACGTCCACCGCGTACATCACGCACTGACCGCCCGCCTTCTCGACTTCGGCTGCCGTGACTTGCGGGTCATGCGGGTCGCCCGGAAAGTATCCGCCGACCACGGCCACGCCGATCTGCGCGTATGCCACGGCCAGCGCTTGCCCAATGCCGCTCGCCGCGCCCGTTACCAATGCTGCTTTCACGAAAGACCTCCAGTGGAGTTACTTGATTTCGGTGGGATCGACATGACGCGCGAACATAATTAGCACGCCGGAAAGGAAACACGGCAATGCGCCGAACCAGAGCGCCGCGTGCAGCCAGTCGCTACCGTGATTGAGCATCGAGGTGACGCCGACGCCCGCGAGGATCGCGCCGATGGGACCCATTGCATGGACGATCGAGCTGCCCGTGCCGCGAATGGCCGTCGGATAACTTTCGCCGATGAAGAACAGCGCCGCCGAATACGGTCCGATCAGGAAGAAGAGACCGAGGCTATAGAGCGCGACGACCACGCCCTGGCTGCTCGGACCATAAAGCATGCCCGCGAACGACAGACCGCCGAGCATCCAGCCGATGGCGAGCGTGTTGCGCCGGCCGATCTTGTCGCCGATCCATCCGTGACTCAGATAACCGCAATAGCCGATCACGTTCGACAACACAAGAATCAGCAGCGAGCTTTCGAACGACACGTTATGCACGCGAGTGAGCACCGTCGTGCCGAGCACGCTGAACACCTGAATCGCGGACCAGTTCAGCAAAATGCCGCCGCCGAGCACGAGCGTCGCACGCAATGCGCTGCCGCGAAACGCTTCGGAAAGACCTGCGCGGCTGTGCTCCTCGTAGTCCACCGAATGCGTGCCCGCGAGACTGCGCGCTTCGCCGTCGTGACCGGCTTCGCGCAACTGTTTGATGCGCTTGTGCAGCAGGAATTGCGGGCTTTCCTTCAGACGCCGCGTCATGAAGAAGATGACGATGGCCGGGAACGTCGCGAAGATGAAGCACCCTTGCCAACCGATACGCGGCAACAAGAGCGCCGTGAGACCGGATGCGATCAGCGCGCCAATAGGCCAGCCGCCTTGCACGAGGCTATAAATGAAGCCCTTGTTGCGATTGAGCTTCGGATCGTTGGCCGCCGAATACAGTTCGTTGAGGTAAGTCGCGTTGACGGTTTCCTCGGCATAACCGAGACCCGAGAGTGCGCGGATGAACACGAGCGGCCACTGACCCATTGCGCCGCCCACGACCGTCAGTCCCGAGCACAACGCCGCGCCAGCCACCGTCCACAAGAGCCCTGCCTTGCGGCCGAGACGATCCAGTAATGGCCCGATGGCGAAGGCGATCACCGCCGTGCCGATTGCCACCAGCGTGGCGATTTCGGCTTGCGAGGCGGCGTCCCAGTTGTAGTGCTTGCCGATCTCGGGCAAGAGCGTGCCGAACAGGATGAAGTCGTACACGGCAAAGACCCACGCGAAAAAAGCGACCACGGTTGCGCGTTTTACGTCGCCGGGCGTTATATGTTCGAGTTTGAAGCTTGATGCCGACAGCGGGTTCGCTTTCGCCGGCGCGCTCTTGCTGAGCTCGGAAGGAGTCATGGGATGGGCTCGTATCGGTAGGGTCAGGACTTGCGTGGCTGGCGGCGCAGGAAGTCGTCGGCGATTTCATCGCAGGTGCAAAAGCGCACGCCTTCGTGCTTGCGGAAATGCGCGATCAGACGTTCGAGCATGAGCAATACTTGCGCGCGGCCGGATACATCGGGATGGATGGTGATGGGAAACACCGCATAGTCGTGCTCGCGGTACACCCAGTCGAATTGATCGCGCCACATCTCCTCGATATCGCGCGGATTGACGAAGCCGTGACTGTTGGGCGCCTTCTTGATGAACATCATCGGCGGGAGATCGTCGAGATACCAGTTCGCGGGAATCTCCACGAGATCCGTTTCCTGTCCGCGCGAAAGCGGCTTCATCCACGTATCCGGATGCTTGCTGTAGTCGATCTTCGTCCAGCTGTCGCCGACGCGCACGTAGTACGGGTGGTAGTCGTTGTGCATCAGGCTGTGGTCGTACTTGATGCCCTTCTTCACCAGTAACTCGTTCGTCACGTTACTGAACTCCCACCACGGCGCGACGTAGCCCGTCGGCCGCTTGCCCGCGAGTTTCGTCACCAGGTCGATGCTGCGATCCAGCACGGTTTCTTCCTGCTCCGGCGTCATCGCGATGGGGTTTTCGTGGCTATAGCCGTGGATGCCGATCTCGTGGCCCGCGTCCGCAACCGCCTGCATCTGCGTGGGAAAGGTCTCGATCGAATGGCCGGGAATGAACCATGTGGTCTTGATCTTCTCGCGCTCGAAGAGCTTGAGAAGGCGCATGGAGCCGACTTCGCCCGCAAAGAGGCCGCGCGAGATGTCGTCGGGCGAGTCTTCGCCGCCGTATGAGCCGAGCCAGCCGGCGACCGCATCGACGTCGATGCCGAATGCTACGAGTATTTCCTTGGCCATCTGCTTTTCTCCTTTGAGCGCTGCGTTTTCGGTTCGAAGCATTGCTTCGCTTTCACCGGGCACTTAAATGTACATCGTTGACAACATACGTTTACGATGCCGGGTACAAAAATAATCGGCAAATGAGGGATTACCCTTAGTAACGATCTCGAAGATGAAAGGGGCGGGCGTGCGGAGGCGCGGCCCGTGCATTGAGCGCGGACCGGATTGAACGGAGGCGACGGCGAGGGGTTTAGGTTTGCGCGTGCAGCGTTAGTAAGGCATCGGCGAATGCCTCGGGTTTTTCTTGCGGCAGGTTGTGTCCCGCGCCTTCGACGACGCGATATTCAAAAGGTCCGCTGAAATGCACAGAGTGATGCGCGGTGCCGTCGGTGGACATGACACCGTCGTCCGCGCCGTCGAACGAGATCGTGGGAACGGAGATGGGCGGCGCCTTCGCGAGTTGCTGTTCGAGCGCGTCGTAACGCGGATCGCCATTCACGAGCCCATAGCGATGCCGATACGAATGGATCACGACATCGATGAAGTCTTCGTTGTCGAACGATGCGGCCGTCGCGGCGTAAGTGTCGTCGTCGAAGCGCCAGCTCGGTGACCATAACGTCCACAGCAAGCGGCAGAGTTCTCGGCGGTTCGCGGTCAGGCCGGCACGGCCGCGCTTGCCATGAAAGTAATACTGATACCAGTAGCGAAGCTCGTTTTCCGGCGACGACGGCTTGCCCGATGCCGCGATGTCCTGAATGTTGTAGCCGTTGAGCGTGACGAGCGCCCTGACGCGTGCGGGATACAACGCCGCAACGATGCACGCGGCGCGTCCGCCCCAGTCGTAGCCGCCGAGCATTGCGCGCTCGATGTCGAGCGCATCGAGCAATGCGAGCAGGTCAGCGCCCAACGCCGCTTGCTGACCGGAACGCGGGGTATCGGCGGAAAGGAAGCGCGTTGGACCGTAACCACGCAGATAAGGAACGATGACGCGTGCGCCTTGTGCCACGAGGAGCGGCGCGACTTCATCGAATGAATGAATGTCGTAGGGAAAGCCATGCAGCAACACAACGGGCCAGCCGTCTGTCGGCCCGGACTCTTCATAAGCGATATCAAGCAAGTCGGTCTCGATGCGGTTGATCATGCGCTTATCCTCGACGTAGACGTTCGATGACAGCTAGGGTATACGATCTGTATGATTCGCGTGGCGCTTACTAGATATCGAACACGCTCGAAAGCGGAGGTCATTGGCAATAGAGACTAAGCAATCCGCAAATGCTCGCTGATGTAGTCGATGAACACGCGCAGCTTCGGCGATGCATAACGCGTCGCCGGCCAGAGAATCCAGAATGTCACCGTCTGATCGATGTAATCGTCCAGCACGATCTGCAGCGCGCCGCTCGCAAGCGCATCGCGCACGAGAAAGGTCGGCACGAAGATAAGTCCTTTATCTTGCAGCGCCAGGAACGCCAGCACTTCAATGGTGTTGCTCAGGAACGTCTGCGGCAACTCGGGCTCCGCTTCCGCCGTGCCGAGCTGAAACGGCCAGCGTTCGAGCTTGCCGGTGGCGGGAAACTTATGCAGCAGGCATGCGTGATTCACGAGTTCCGCCGGATGACGCGGCACGCCATGCTGCTTCAGATATCCGGGTGACGCGACGACCACTTGCCCGCATGAACCAAGACGCCGCGAAACGAGCCGCGAATCGTGCTGCGCGCCCGTGCGAATCACGGTGTCGAAGCCTTCCTCGATGATATCGACCATACGGTCTGACAAATCGACATCGATTTCGATATCCGGATACTTCGCCATGAACCCGTCCAGCGCGGGCATGATGAGCGCGGACAATTGCGGCGTGCTGATTCGCAAACGCCCGCGCGGGCTGCCCGCTGCATTGGACAGTTCGGCTTCGGCGGCTTCGACTTCGCCGAGGATGCGCCTGCAACGTTCGAGAAAGAGCGCGCCCTCGGCGGTCAGCGTAATGCTGCGCGTGCTGCGATGAAAAAGCCGCACGCCGAGACGCTCTTCCATGCGGGCAATGCCCTTGCCCACCGCCGACGACGACACGCCCAATTGCCGTCCCGTCTCCGTGAAGCTGCGCGTTTCAGCGACTTGCACGAACATCGAAATGCCGCCTAGGCTGTCCATGAGTATCCCGAAGAACTGGCCGACTCGCGCGACGCGATCCGCCGATTAAGGAAGTTCTTGTCCGATATATTCGGAACCTTAGCCCATTTTTCTTATGTCGTCCGGTTCATACACTCTCTTCAAGCCTTAACACCTGCCGTCGAGGAATTCGACGGTCATCCGCATTCCGGAGAGAGAACATGTCCAAACTTCATTCAGCCGTCAGAGTCGGTCCCTACGAGTTTTCGCATCGCGTCGTGCTGGCGCCGCTCACGCGCATGCGTGCCGAGGAAGGCGCCATCCCCGGCCCGTTGATGGCCGAGTACTATGCGCAACGCACGTCGAAAGGCGGCTTCCTGATCAGCGAAGCGACCATTGCCGCGCCGAACGGCAACGGCTACCTCGGCGCGCCCGGCCTTTACGACGACAGCCAGATCGAAGGCTGGAAGCAAGTCACGGAAGCCGTGCATGAAAGAGGCGGCCGCATCTTCCTTCAGCTTTATCACGCGGGCCGCCAGTCCAATAGCCAGTTGCAGCCGGATGGCGGCGCGCCGGTGGCACCGTCGGCGGTATTGCATGGCGGCGTCGCTTATACGGAAGCTGGCTGGATTCCCAACACCCCGGCCCGCGCGCTCACCAGTCCGGAAATCGCGCAACTCGTCGAGCGCTTCCGCACAGCAGCGGAGCGTGGCAAGAAAGCCGGTTTCGATGGTGTCGAACTGCACGCCGCGAACGGCTATCTCTTCGATCAGTTCCTTCAAGACGGCAGCAACATGCGCACCGACATCTACGGCGGCTCGTTCGAAAACCGCGCGCGCTTTCTGCTGGAGGTCACGCGCGCCGTCATCTCCGTGTGGGGCAGCCAGCGCGTCGCGGTGCGCCTCGGGCCGAGCGGCACGTGGGGCGATATGTCGGACAGCAATCCCGAAGCGCTCTTCTCCTCCGTGGCGCGTGAATTGTCGAAGCTCGATCTGGCGTATCTGCACTTGATCGAACCGCGCGTGCTCGGCAATGTCGATGACGACAGCAAAGACCCCGCACCCGTGGCCGCGCAACTGATCCGCAAGCATTACGACGGCGTCATCATCGCGGCGGGCGGCTTCAAGGGGCCGACGGCCGAAGCCATCCTGCAAGCAGGCGATGCCGATCTAGTGGCGTTCGGACGCGACTTCATCGCCAATCCGGATTTGCCCGAACGCCTTCGTAATCGGTGGCCGCTCAATGCGTATGACCGTCCCACGTTCTTTGGCGGAACCGAAGCTGGCTATACCGACTATCCGTTCCATCGCGCCGAAGCACGGGCCGCGTAAGCCGGACGCCGCCATGAACGCTACTTCCCCGCCGGTGTCTCTGACGCCACTCTGCTGGCTCGCGCTCGGCATGTTGCGGGGTTGCGCGGTGCGCCTGTCGCGTTATCGCTCAATGCATGGTTCATGTGTCTCGGCTTCTCACTCGGCGCCGCGCTCGGGTCGATCACGCTGAATGTTGCGCCGTGACCGATCTTGGCTTGACCGCGTCGGTCTGCAAGATCGCGGCGTTCACGCTGACCTTGTGTGAAGCGGCGCCCGCCGCGGCATGACTAACGAAAACGCCTGAAGAACGTGCGCATTTCGGCCGCAAGAAGTTCGGGCTCTTCCATCGCGGCGAAGTGGCCGCCGCGCGGCATCTCGGTCCATTGCGTGACATCGAAGACACGTTCGAGCCATTCGCGCGGCGGCCGGCTCAATTCTTTGGGAAAGCGCGCGTAACCCACTGGCGGCAACACGCGCTGACCCGCAGCGAAACGCATGGGTTGCAGGCGGTTTTCGTAGTACATCTGCACCGCCGTGCCAATGCTCTGCGTGTGCCAGTAGAGCGAGAGATTCGTCAGCAACTCGTCCTTCGAGAAACTGCGCTCCACATCGCCGTCGCAATCGCTCCATGCGCGGAATTTCTCGCAGATCCATGCGGCGAGTCCCACGGGGGAATCGTTGAGCGATGCAGCAAGCGTCTGCGGCTTCGTGCTGTGCATGTGCGCGTAGGCGCCTTCTAGTGCGACCCACTCGCTTCGCGCGCGCACGAAGTCTTGTTCGGCAGCATTCGTCGGCGCGTTTGCGGAATCCACGGATGGTTCGTAAGAGCCCGGCAGAAAGTTGAGATGAATACCATCGACATGCCGTCGATGCCGTAACGCCAGCGCAACCGACACCGCCGAACCCAGGTCGCCGCCTTGCGCACCGAAGCGCTCGTAGCCTAGACCTTGCATCAGCGCGGCCCAGATATCGGCGACTTGAAACGCGGACGTGCCGGGCTGCGCGGGCGCGGCGGAAAACGCGAAGCCCGGCAGCGACGGCACGATGACATCGAAGGAATCGGCCGGGTCCGCTCCGAACGATGCGGGATCGCACAGCATCTCCGTCAGCGCATGAAACTCGAAGAACGATCCCGGCCAGCCGTGCGTGATGATGACCGGATACGGCTTTGGACCCACGCCCCGCCGATGCACGAAGTGCACGCGCTGACCGTTCACATCCGCAATGAATTGCGGTTGCCGGTTGAGCTCGCGTTCGGCAGCGCGCCAGTCGAACGTATCGGTCCAGTACTGCACGAGTTCGCGCAGCCACGCGATATCGATACCTTGTTTCCAAGACTCGGATGGCGTCATGGGTGGCCAGCGGGTATCGCGTAGCCGGCGGCGCAGGTCGTCGATCGCTTCGTCGGGAACGGCAATCTTGAATGGCTCGATGTGCATGGCGGGTCGCTACTCCAGCAAGGTCGGAGGTTCAGTGTAACTCGACCTTTTGCCGCGCTCCCGTCTTCTCGTGATTCAGGCAAAGCGCCGCCGCGAGGCTGATCGCCGCGTTGATCGCGAGCCACACGCCGACCATCGCGCTGCTATGAAACGTGTGCGTGAGCCATGTGAGGATGGCGGGCGTGAAGCCGCCCAGCACGGCCGCTGCGATAGCCTGCGCGAACGCATAGCCGGATGTGCGCGCATTGGGCGGCACGAGTTCGACCATGGCCGCGACCTGAACGGCGCTGTAGGCTGCATAGATGAACGAGAACCACAGTTCGACCACCGCGAACCTCAGCACGGTTGCATGCGCGGCGAGCCATGACATCAGCGGATACGCGGTGACGGCGGCCAGCAACGTGACGACGATCAGCACCGTGCGACGGTTGAAGCGATCGGCCACGAGCGCCATGATCGGCAGCCAGACGAGCACCGACAAACCGCCGAAGAAGAGAATGATGAAGCCCGCGGATGCGCCCAGATTCAGGCTCTTGATGAAGGTCGGCGCGTAAGTGGTGATGGTCTGCGAAGTCACAGTCGCCATCGACACCATGCCCATGCACAGCACGATGGTGCGCCAGTCCGAGACCAGGCTCGTGCAGATCTCGGACATCTTCGGCGCGCGCTTTCTGGCCGCGAACACCGACGTTTCCTGAAGACTCGACCGCAGCCAGAACATGACGGGAATGACCATGCAGCCGAGCAGAAGCGGCACGCGCCATCCCCATGCGTGCAGTTCGTCTTGCGTAAGCCAGTAAAGCAGAACGAGTCCGACGAGCGACGCCACCATCACGGAGATTTGCTGGCTGCCGGCTTGCCAGCACGTATAAAACGCGCGGCGTCTGGCCGGCGCGATCTCCGCGAGATAGACCACTACGCCGCCGAGTTCGGCGCCTGCGGAGAACCCTTGCATCAGCCGTCCAAGCAAGACGATGATCGGCGCCGCGATGCCGATACTCGCGTAGGAAGGCGTGCATGCCACGGAGATGATGCCGAGCGACATCAACGACAACGCGAGAATCAGACCCTTGCGGCGCCCATGACGGTCCGTATAAGCGCCGAGCACGATAGCGCCCACGGGCCGCGCGAGAAAGCCGAACGCGAAGGTCATGAGCGACATCATCAGCGAGATGTATTCGTTGTCGCTCGGAAAGTACGTCTGCGCGATGTATCTCGCGTAATAGCCGTAAATCATGAAGTCGTAGATTTCCAGCGCATTGCCGGCGACGACCTGAATGATCGGCTTGATCGCGACTCTCGATCTGTCGACGTCCGGCGCACTCACTGACGCGAGGCCTGGGCTTGCAACCGCGGAATCCTTCATCGCTACTCCTGTCGAAAAGCGTTCTTTCTGGCCGATGGAAACGTCAGGCGCGTGCGCCGATCTCCACTTCCTGCGCAGTCCAGCCCGCAACGCGGTCGCTGAGCGTGAGACCGAGACCGGGACGCGTCGGCACGAGCATGCGGCCATCGCGCGTTTCGAGCCGTTCGTTGAAGAGCGGTTCGAGCCATTCGAAATGTTCGACCCACGGCTCGCGTGCATAGCTTGCCGCGAGATGCACATGCAGTTCCATGGCGAAATGCGGCGCGAGCATGAGACCCGCGTGATCCGCGAGCGTCGCGACTTTAAGAAACGGCGTGATGCCGCCGACGCGCGGTGCATCCGGCATCAGATAATCCGCCCCGCGCAACCGGATGAACTCCCAGTGTTCCGACACGCTCGTCAGCATCTCGCCTGTGGCGATCGGTGTATCGAATTGCGTGGCGAGCGCTGCATGGCCTTCGGCGTCGTAGCAATCGAGCGGCTCCTCGATCCAGACGAGATTGAACTGTTCGAACGTTCGGCACATGCGTTGTGCGGTCGGACGGTCCCATTGCTGGTTGGCGTCGACCATGAGCGGGAAGGCATCGCCCAGATGCTTGCGCACGGTTTGCACGCGATGAATGTCGAGCGCCGAGTCCGGCTGGCCCACCTTGAGCTTGATGCCACCGATGCCTTTTTCGCGCGATATGTCGGTGTTGGTCATCAACTGATCGAGCGGCGTATGCAGGAAACCGCCCGACGTGTTGTAGCAGCGCACCGACTCGCGTTGTGCGCCCAGCAGCTTGGCAAGCGAGAGGTTCGCGCGCTTTGCCTTCAGGTCCCACAGCGCGACATCGAACGCGCCGATGGCTTGCGCCGCCATGCCGCTGCGCCCCACCGACGCCCCCGCCCACGCGAGCTTGTCCCACAGCCGCGCGATGTCGCTCGGATCCTCGCCGATCAGCACGGGCGCGATCTCCTTCGCATGCGCGAACTGGCCCGGACCGCCCGCGCGTTTTGAATAGCTGAAGCCGAGTCCGCGTTGACCATCGGCCGTTTCGATCTCCACGAAAAGAATGGCGATCTCGGTCATCGGCTTCTGCCGGCCGGTCAGCACCTTGGCGTCGCTGATGGGATTGGCGAGCGGCAAGAACGTGGAGGCGACGCGAATCCACCTGATTGAATCGTTCGATGTTCCTGCGAGAAGCGAAGACGTTGCGTTCATGTGCCGATTCCTTCAATGACGAGTTCGAAGCCTTTAGCGATGAGTCGATCATACAATGATTGCGCAATCATTCAAGCTTAATTAATTGCGCAATCATCATGGTTTACGCTTAATGCACGAGTGCGAACGTCTTTGATCGGTGGGCCTTCATGGTCTAATCCAATGCGTGGCGCTTTGAAAAAAACGAAGTCGGGGAAATATGGCGAAGAAAGACGAAGGCATTCAGGCGACGGCGGAAAGCGTGACGCTTATCGATGTCGCGCGTGTGGCGGGCGTCGCGCCGATGACCGTGTCGCGCGCACTGAACCGGCCGGAACTCGTGCGCAGCGACACGCAGAAGAAGGTGCTCGACGCCGTTCGCGCGACGGGTTACGTGCCCAACCTGCTCGCTGGCGGATTGGCGAGCAGCAAGAGCCGTCTCGTGGCCATTCTGTTGCCGACCATTGCCAACTCCATCTTCGCCGACACCGTGCAGGCGCTGGTGGACCGTCTGACGGCATCGGGATATCAAACGTTGCTGGGCGTGACCGCTTATTCAACCTCGCGCGAGGAAGCGCTTGTCGAAGCCATTCTCGGACGCCGCCCGGATGGCATCGTGCTCGCTGGCACCAGTCACAGCAAGGCCACCGTCGCGCGGCTGGTGAAGGCCAACATACCCGTTGTCGAGATATGGGATCTCACGAGCAAACCTATCGATACGGTCATCGGTTTCTCGCACGAACAGGTGGGTAAAGAGGTCGCGCAACATCTCGTCGCGAAGGGCTATCGTGACTTCGGCGTGTTGTCCGTGGACGATCCGCGCGGTTTGCGGCGCTGCAAGAGTTTGATCGCGCAACTCGCGGCACAGGGAATCGAGAACACCGTGTTCGAGATCATGCCCGCGCCGGCAACGTTGCAGGCAGGACGAGAAGGCACGGCAAAGCTGTTGCAGGCCCGGCCGCCGCGCATCGTCGTATGCAGTTCGGACACGCTCGCGCAGGGCGTGCTCGCGGAAGCCGCCAGCCGCAAGTTGAACGTACCGGACGATATCGCCGTGATGGGCTTCGGCGACTTGAGCACCGCCGCGCACGTGTACCCTGCACTCTCGACGGTACGTGTGGATGGCGCGACCATCGGCATGAAAGCGGCCGATACCTTGCTCGCGCGTTTTTTGCAGGGCCGCACGGGCGCCGTTTCCTCGCGCGTGAAGATCGACACGGGCTTTACGATCATCGACCGCGAAAGCACATGACACGCCCGCAAGCAGCGGGGTATACGATAGTGACATCGTCCAATTCGTCGTCCATATTTACTTGGCTATCCTTACAGGATGGTCAAATAAATAACGGAGACATCCATGAGCGAACGTCTGTTCTTCCGCGCGGCTGGCCGCGCGATGGCGCTGCTATGCGCAGCGTATTTCGTTCTCGCCGCGCCGAACGTCTCGGCATCGCGAGGAGACGGCCGCGACGATGGATGGATCTCCACATGGACAGCAAGTGCCGATCGCAATAACAACCTGACCACGCCGCAGAGCTTCAATGCGTCGACGACGATTCGCCAGGTCGTGCACTTGAGCGTTGGCGGCGACCGCGTTCGCGTGCGTCTCACCAACGAGTTCGGCACGACGCCAGTAACGGTGGGACCGGTACATATTGCGTTATCCGTCGGCGGCGCGAAGATCGCGCCGAACTCCGACCGCACGCTTACCTTCGGCGGAAAGACCACGGTCACGCTTTATGCAGGTGCGCCGATTCTCAGCGATCCGGTAGATATCAAGCTGCCGCCGTTCGCGGACATTGCCGTGAGCTTCTTCCTGCCCGACGCCACGCAAGCACAAACCGTGCATCAACTGGCCGTGCAGAACGCGTATGTATCGAGTGGCGACAACACCGCCACGGCCGATCAACCTTCTCCGCAAAAATACACGAACCGCTTTTTCCTGTCCGGCGTGCTGATCGATACCGACCGCGACACACCCGCCGTCGTGACCTTCGGCGATTCGATCACGGATGGCTACGCCTCCACCGTCGATGCGAACCGCCGCTGGCCCGACGATCTCTCGCAACGGCTGAATGGCGGCTCGGCGCGGCGCAGCTATGCCGTGCTGAATCAGGGGATCAGCGGCAATCGCGTGATCAAGGATGGCTCGGGCATCAGTGCGCTCGCGCGCTATGACCGCGATGTCCTCAGCCAGTCGAACGTCAAGCTAGTGATCTTCCTCGAAGGCATCAACGATATCGGCTGGCCTCAGACCGTGCTCGACCCGACGGCGGGACTCGTTCCGGCGCAGGACATCATCGACGGATACAAGCAGATCATCGCGCGGACTCATCTGCGCGGCATCAAGATCGTGGGCGGCACACTGACACCGTTCCACAACGCGCTGCAAGGCACGCCGAACCAAGGCTACTGGACACAGCAAAAGGAAGCGATCCGTCAGACCGTCAATGCCTGGATACGTACGAGCCGCGCGTTCGATGCGGTCGTGGATTTCGATGCGGTGCTGCGCGATCCGGCGCATCCGATCGACATTCGCGCAGTGTATGACAGCGGCGATCATCTGCATCCCAACGATGCGGGCTATGCGGCCATGGCCAATGCTGTCGATCTCTCGCTGCTCTACAGGGCCGACGACGACCGCGATCACGATCACGACCATCATTGATTGAGGAACATGCGGACGCGCATCGCGCGCGTTCGCATTCGCGTCTTCCCGCGCACTACCCACCTGTCCGCGCTATCCTGCTGATTAGCCCATTCTTCGCATGGACCCTGCACCCGCACGGCCTGTCGACTCTCATGCTATTAGCGCAAATCAGCGATCTCCATATCAAGCGGCCCGGCAAGCTCGCCTATGGACGTGTCGATACCGCCGCCTATCTCAGCCGATGCATCGAGCACCTCAACGCACTCGATCCGCGACCCGACGCCGTGCTGATCACGGGCGATCTCGTGGATTTCGGCGATGCCGAGGAATACGCCTATCTACGCACGCTGCTGAATCCGCTTGCCATTCCGTATTACCTTTGCATCGGTAATCACGATGGACGAGAAGCGCTGCGCGAAGTATTCGGCGATCACGCGTATCTGCGAGACCAAGCGCGTTTTGTTCAGTATGAGTTCGAGCTAGGCGGCGTACGCATTGTCGTCGCGGACTCGCAAGACCCGCCACACGGAGGCGGCCGGCTGTGCGATGAACGGCTCGACTGGATTGCAGAGACGCTGGCAAGAAGCGCTGCGCAGCCGACCTTGCTTGCCATGCATCATCCGCCGTTCGATTGCGGTATCGAGCATATGGACGAGCAAAAGCTCGATGCCGCCGATGCAGCGAAGCTCGCGGCTATCGTCGCGCGTCATCCGCAGATCGAGCGTCTACTGTGCGGGCACGTGCATCGCGCCATTCAAATGCGCTTTGCCGGCACGATCGCGAGCGTGTGTCCGTCGACCGCGCATCAAGTCGCGCTCGACTTGCGCAAACGCGGCCCGTCCCGCTTCGTGATGGAACCGCCTGCATTCCAGTTGCATCGCTATGTCGCGGGCGAAGGGCTCGTCACGCATACGGCATTCATCGGCGATTACGGCGGTGCTTATCCGTTCTATGACGAGAACGACGCGCTCATCGACTAAGCGGTGCTTTTAGCGTCGCGCCATGCCGAGATCATCGGCTGCGTCCGACGCACTCGCCGCGCGCTTGCCTTTGTTCCCTTCTTCGAGCGCGTTCAGTTGTTCGAGGCTCAGATTGCGCGTTTCCGGCGCGAGCCACACGGAGATCAGCAAGCCCGCGAGCGCGATGCCGAAGAAGAACCACAGCGCCGCACTCGCGCCCCACCACGCTACGAAATTGGGGAACACGAGTACGCCGAGAATCGAGCCGATGCGGCTTACGGAAGTCGCGAGACCCGATGCGCCCGCGCGCACGTTCGTCGGAAAGAGCTCGGTCGGATAGACGAAGTTGAGAATGCCGCCGCCCGAATTGGCGAACAGAACCGCGCAACTGAACAGCACGACCAGAAAGCCGAAGGTCGGCTTCGAGTTGAGCGCGAGCACGAGAAGCGCGGCGGAAAGCCCGGCAAACGACGTGATCAGCAGCGGCCTGCGTCCCCAGCGATCCACCAGATTCATGCCGATGATCGCGCCGATCATCCCGAGAATGGCGATGAGACCCGACCCGATGATCGTCAGCACGCGCGAGCCATGCGAGAACGGCGAGATGATGGTCGGCGCGTACATGGAGATGCCGTAATAGGCAGTTGCATAACAAAACCAGAAACCAAGCACGAATATCGTACGGCGTAGCATGGGCCTGGAAAAGAGCGAGGCGAGACTGCCCTTCGACTCGACCTCGCGCGCAAGCACGACACGCTCGCCCGTTACCGCGAGCATGACGGCTTCGGCTTCCTCGTGACGGCCTTTGGATTGCAGCCAGCGCGGCGATTCCGGCAGCGTCATGCGAAAGAAGAACACGACCAACGCGAAGATGGCGCCCACGCCCAGCATGTAACGCCATGCGTTATCGCCGAGCGGCAGGCACGCAAGCCCCACGACATACGCGGCCACCGCGCCGACAAACCACATCGCCGCGAGAAAGGTGCCGTGCTGTCCGCGCTTGTGCCGCGAACTGAATTCGGCGACGAGCGTGGCGGAGATAGGATAGTCCGCGCCGATGCCCACGCCCAGCAAGAAGCGAAACAGGATGAGTTGCCACGCGCTCTGTGAGACGGCCGTCAAGAGCGCGAACAGCACGAACGCCAGCAGATCGACGACATACATGGCCTTGCGGCCGAAGCGATCCGTCAGCCGCCCCAGCCAGGCCGCGCCGATGAAGGCCCCGATGATGGCCGACGACACCACGAGACTCTGCACGCCCGCGCCGAGATGCCACTGCTTGATCACCGAAGGCAGCGCGACGGCGACGATCGTCAAGTCGAAGCCATCGAGGAAAGTGCCTCCGGCGGACAGCAGCGTGACCTTGCGTTGAAAGCGCCGGACCTGCTGTGAGTCCAGATGATCGAAGCTCATTGCGTGACTCCCATACGTAAGCGATTCGTCAGCGTGACGACTTGAGACGGACGAAAATTCGTGTGGCGCGAGTGTGACGGAGGTCTGTGACAGGCCGATGATGTCGATATCGTGTACCGCGCGTGAATCAGCGTATTCCCTCACCTTCGAGCCATGAGCGGAACAGGACGACGAGTTCGTCGTCGGACTTCGCATCCGGCACGTAGGTACAGTAGCTCCGCGATGGCAGGCGCGGCTCGGCAAACGGCGTGACGAGACGGCCAGCGGCCAGATCGTCGGCGACGAGCGCGGTCGGTCCCATCGCAATGCCGAGTCCGTCGATGGCCGCCTGCAAGGTGAGATAAAAGTGATCGAAGGTCAGGATCGCGGCAGGCCGTAACGCGGGAATCTCCGCACGCGCGAGCCAGTCCGGCCATAAACGCGGGAGGCTCGACGTATGCAACAACGTATGCTGCCGCAAATCTTCCGGCGTGCGCAGCGCGACGCGTTGCATTAACGCGGGGCTGCATACAGGCACTCTTTCCTCGACGAGGAACGGCCGCATAGAGTAGCCATAGAACGTGTCGGGACCACCGCGAATCACGATGTCGTGAATATCTTTAAGGCTCTCGACCGATGCGTTCGATGTCTCCACCTTGACGTCTACATCGAGATGCTCGGCGTGGAACTTCGCGAGCCTTGGAACCAGCCAACGCAACGTGAAAGTGGCGGGCGCATTCACGGACAGCGTGCGCGAAACCGTTCCAGGGTAACCGTATCGCGCAGTGGCCTGCGACAACTGCTCGAAGAGCGGACCGATTTCATCCAGGTAGGCCTTTGCCTTGGGAGTCAACACCACGCGCCGGTTATGCCGCTCGAACAGCGGTTCGCCGAGCCACTCTTCGAGCAGGCGCACTTGCTGACTGATTGCGCCATGCGTCACATGCAATTCGGCTGCGGCTTCCTTGAAGCTGGCAAGACGCCCTGCGGCTTCGAACGCGCGCAGTGCATTGAGCGGAGGCAGGACTCGTTTCATTCGAAAGAGTTTATCTAACGCGAGCGGCCAATTTAACTGGTTTGCCGCACGCTCACAAGATAGATAACCTGCTTACATCCCTCTTTCGCGTCCTTAGCCTGGAATCCGCATGCTCAGTTATACCGGCGGTCTCGTCCTTATCGCCGCCGTGCTTCACGCCAGTTGGAACGCGATGTTGCATGGCAATCGCGACCGCTTCCTCTCCATGACGTGGATGAGCATTGCCATCGCGGTGGTCTCGACCATCGTGATCGTTTTTTTGCCGATGCCCGCTTCCGCCGCGTGGCCATGCATCGTTGCATCGGGGCTCGTGCATATCGTCTATAACGTGAGCCTCGTGCGGTCGTATCGGCGAGGCGATCTCGCGCAGGCTTACCCGATTGCGCGTGGTTCGTCGCCGCTGCTCGTCACGCTCGGCGCAGCGCTCTTCGCGCACGAGGCCATCGGGCCGCTGCATGCGTTCGGCATCGTGATGATCTCGGGCGGCATCATCTCGCTGGCGCTGCAAGGTAGCCACGTATCGCGCGCAGGTGCGTTGGCGGCATTTCTGACTGGCGTGACCATCGCGGTCTATACCGTGATCGACGGTATCGGCGTGCGCTTGTCGGAGGGCAACGCGCTTGCCTATACCGCGTGGATGTTCATGTTCTACTGGCTGATGCCGCTGCTCTTCATGGCGACGCGCGGGCTCTCTGCACTATGGACGCCGATACGCACCGCCCCGATGTCGATCGGTTCATCGCTTGCGGGCGGGTTGGTATCGATCGGCGCATATGGCATCGTCATTTGGGCGATGCAGTCGGGTGCGATGGGCGCGGTATCGGCATTGCGCGAGACGAGCGTGGTGTTCGCGGTGCTGATCGGCAGAGTGTTTCTGCGCGAATCGGTCAGCGTGAAGCGCTGGCTCGCATGCATGGTCGTCGCGGCGGGCGCGATATGTCTCGGGCTTTGACCGCTCGCTTCCAGTGTCGCTTCTTTCGTCGCTTCAGTCGAAGTCGATATGACCGCTTCGTCTCAGCTCATCCAGCCTGAAAATTTGCTGCGGCAGCACGCGCCCAAGCGATAGCGCGGGAAGATCGTCGAGGCTGAAGAATCCGACGGCACTCGTTTCCGCACCGATGACCTCGCCCGCCTCCACGATCTCGCCGAGAAAAACCAGCTTCCAGATGTGAAAGATCGATGGTGGATGCGGATGTCTGTCTGCATCCCATACCGCGAGCAAGCGCTGAATCTTAACCGTATAGCCACTTTCTTCCCGCACTTCCTTCGCCGCGTTCTCGGCGGGCGAAACGCCTATGTCGGCCCAGCCGCCTGGAAGCGACCACATGCCGTCCGCCATTTCGCGCACGAGCAGAATCTGCCCCGTTTCATTGAATACCGCGGTACGCACATCGAGCTTTGGATTGGCATAGCCTGTTTCCAACGCGAAAAGTTCGGCTATCTTGGTCGAATCAGTCGATGAGAGCGCGGCGAGTTCAGCGTGCGCGATCTGCGCGATCTCATCGTAACGTTCGGTATCGAAAACGCTCGTTGCGTAGTGCAATCCGGTTTGCGCCAGTGCAAGCAGGCGGCGAGCGCGTTCCAAAGATGCCATGTAGTCGGTTCCAATGCGGCCTCAGTTCACGTCAAATGGCCTCTCACGAATTGCAAGGAGCGGCGTGCGCGCTCGTCCATTTGTTCGTCTGTCGCACCGTTCGACATGTCGCGCCAGACTCCCACTGCGCGGCTCACGTTTCCGCCCTTGCGCATGAAAGGCTCCATGACGATTGTCCCGTCATATTCGATCTCTTTCAACGCGCCAAAAATCTCGTCCCACGGCAGACGCCCTTCGCCTGGCGGCAAGCGGTTCGCTTCGCCCAGATGGAAGTGTCCGAGCTTTCCCTTGCAGGCGAGGATCGCATCGCGAAAAGAGTGCTCTTCAATATTCATGTGGAACGTGTCGAGCTGTACCTTGCAGTAAGGATTGTCGACCGCATCGCAAAACGCGAGCGCTTCGCGTGCATCGTTGGCAAGCCATTGCTCGAAGCGGTTGACCACTTCCAGCGCGTAGATGATCCCATAGCCTTCCGCTACCTTGATGACGCGACGCACGCTGTCCACGGCACGCTCCACGTAGGGACGCTTGTCCGTCATGCCGGGTGGCGGCGATTGCGGCCACGCGCAGAAAGTGAGTCCCGCAAAAACGGGCGCACCGAGCATATGGCAATCGTCGAGCAAGCGCTTGACGTACTCCGTGCCTGCATCTCTCACGCTTTGCTCGGGAGAGGCGAAATCGTACTCGGGCTTGAGACCGATACAGCACATCACGGTGAGGCCGAGATCGTCGGCGACGGTCTTCAGTTCGCGCTTCTTCGCATCGGGAAGATTGTTGAATTCGCCGAGCGAAATTTCCATCATGTCGAAGCCCAAGCCGGATATGCGCTTCGCCACGGCCGGAAAATCGACCAGCCATTCGGTCGACCAATACGTGTAGAACATGCCGACTTTATTCAAGGCACGACTCCTTTGATGTTTGCCTGACTTGCTAGGCCACGAAGCCTTTTGGCTTGACCTCGGGATGTGCCGGGTCAGCATGTTCGAGCGCGGCCAGCGACATGATGCGTTCCTCGGAGGCGTCGTCGAAGCCGACTTCACCCGCAAGCTGACCGCCGCGCATGACAAGGATGCGGTCGGAGATGGTCAGTATCTCCGGGAGGTCGCTGGAGATGACGAGAATGGCGAGACCTTCTCGGGCAAGTTCGCGCATGAGCGCGTAAATCTCGGCTTTAGTGCCGACGTCCACGCCGCGCGTGGGTTCATCGACGATCAGGACACGCGGTTTCGACGCGAGCCATTTCGCCAGCACCACCTTCTGCTGATTGCCGCCGCTCAAGAGACCCACGAGTTGTTCGACGGTCGGCGTCTTGATGTTGAATCGCCCGACGTAACTGTCGATCATGCGCGCTTCCTGCAACGGGCGAATGACCGTGCCCTTCGAAAGACGCCCAAGCCCCAGCGCAGCGAGCGACAGGTTGCTGCCCACCGACATGCCGAGCACGAGCCCCTGATCCTTGCGGTCCTCGGGCACGAGCCCGATCCCGAGCTTCATTGCATCGCGAGGCTTCGCGATCCTGACCGGCTTGCCTTCGATGGTGACGTTGCCATGCTTCGGCGGCGGCGCACCGAAGATACCCATCGCCACTTCTGAACGTCCCGCGCCGATCAGTCCGGCAAGTCCCACGATCTCGCCGCGTCGCAACGAAAACGATACGTCGCGATAACGCTCGTCGTCGCCAAGACCATCCACTTGCAGCACGATTGGCTGATGCGCGTTATCAGGCTTGATGCGCCGTACTTCGGCGAGATCGCGGCCCACCATCAGGCGCACGACTTCATCGGGCGAGGTATCGACAAGACGCGCGGTACGCACGTGCTTGCCGTCGCGAAGAACGGTCACCGCATCGCAGTTGTCGAACACTTCGCGCATGCGATGCGAGATATAGAGAATGGTCACGCCGCTCGCGCGCAGTTCGTGAACCACTTTGAAGAGCGTCAGGGAGTCGGCTTCGGAAAGACTCGAAGTCGGTTCATCGAGAATCAAAAGGCGCGGCTCGTGAATCAACGCCTTGCATATCTCGATCAACTGCTGCTGCGCGATGGTGAGATCGCCGAGACGCGTATCGGGATCGAGTGCGATGCCAAGCCGTTTCATCGCGGCCTTCGCTCTCGTCAACAGCACGCCGCGATCCACCAGCACGCGCGCCATGCGCGGCTCCGCGCCGAGAAATATGTTCTCGGCAATCGTCATGTTCGGCGCGAGCATCAACTCCTGAAAGACGATGGAGATGCCCTTGGCGGCGGCATCGCGCGTACTCGAAAACTCGACTTCCTGACCGTCGAACATCATGCGTCCCGAGGTCGGCGCATGTGCCCCTGCGATCACTTGCATCAAGGTCGACTTGCCCGCGCCGTTCTCGCCCATGACCGCATGCACGGTGCCGGCCTCGACATTGAAGGACACTTCCTGCAGCGCTTTCACGCCGGGATAGGTCTTCGTTATCTGCTCAACGCTCAACAGCACGGTCATGGCAGCACTCTTTCTCACGAATGACGCGGGGCACAGCGCGTGGCCGGCCCCGCGCGCGGTTCATTTACCGCCGACGAATTTATCGACGTTCGACGAGTTGACGATATCCACGCCCGTATCCGTGACCGGCGGCACCTTGCCACCCTTGGTCAGCGCATCGAGCTGCTTGACGGATTCGGTGCCCATCGTGAGCGGCCGCTGACCGATCAGCGTCGTCGCATAACCTTCCTTCAGCAGCTTGATCTGCGATGGCAAGGTATCGAACGAAACGATCACGAACTTGCCCGCCTTGATATCGGCAGCCTTGTTGCGAACCGCGCGAATATAGGCCTCGGGCGCGAACATGGGCCAGCCGCCAGCGAAGAAGATGCCGTCGAGTTTCGGGTTCTTCGCGAGCATGTCCTGAATGAGCTGCACGCCCGTGCTCGAATCGTCGTTGCAGGCGAAAGGCGAGCCCGACACTTCCTTGAAGTCGCCATTGAGCTTCGACTTGAAGCCCTTGATGCGCTCGTTGAGATTCGCCGCCGACAAGCCGCCTGTCAGAACCGCATACGTGCCGCCCTTGGGCAGCGCCTTAGCAAATGCTTCGCCCGCCGCTTCGCCGCCTGCTTCGTTGTTCGTGCCGATGAAAGCGATGCGCTTGGACTTCGGTGCGTCCGAGTCGAAGGTCACGACCGGGATGTTCTTCGCCAATGCCGCGCTGATGACGCCGCTGATCGAATCCGCATTGTTCGGCGCAATGGCGATACCCGCGACCTTTTTGGTGATCAGATCGCGCACGATACGGCCTTGTTCTGCGTCGTCGAGCTGGGCCGGGCCGGTGAACAGACATTCGGCGCCGATCTTCGCGGCTTCTTCCTTGCAGCCTTTTTCCGCGTCGGCATAGAACGCGACGCCGAGCGCTTTCGGTACGACGGCGAACACCTTCTTGTCCGCCGCCTGCGACTGGGCAATGCCTATCCCGAGCAGGAGCGTAGCGGCTACGGCACTGAGCATGGTGCGTGTCATGGTCTTCTCCAGAGTCGTTGTAATACAGCTTTCATCGACGTCGCCAGACGCCTTTTCTAAGTTGATCGATAAACACGGCAAGAACGATCACCGAACCGACGAACACCCCTTGCCAGTAAGCGTCCGTGCCGAGCAGAACGAGACCGTTGCGCAGCACTTCGAGAATGACGGTGCCGACGAATACGCCGATCACGGTGCCTTCGCCGCCGGACAACGCCGTTCCGCCGATAACAGCCGCCGCGATCACGCTCAGTTCCTTGCCCAATCCTTGATTGGAGATTGCCGACGAGAGATAGCTCACTTCGATGATGCCCGCGAGACCCGCGAGCACCGACGACATCACGTAGACGCTCATCTTGAGGCGGTCGACGTTGAGGCCGGTGAGCATGGCCGCGCGTTCGTTGCCGCCTACCGCGTATAACTGGCGGCCATAGACGGTACGCTTCAGAACGATGGCGGACACGATGGCGAGCGCCACGAAAATCAGAAACGGTACGGGCAGATCGAGAAAGTCGCCGCCGCCGAGGGCAAAAAACGAATCGCCGTCGGGACGAAAGCCGTCGATAGCCTTGCCGCGCGTAATGACGAGCGCCAACGCCCGCGCAATGCTCATGGTGGCAAGCGTAGGCACGAAGGGCAGCATGCGCAGTTTGGTGACGCAGAAGCCGTTGAAGAGGCCGACGCACGCGGCTATGAGCAGCGTCAGCACGCAAGCGGGAAACACAGGCATGCCGGCCTGCATCATCGCGGCTGACGCGACGGCGGCCAGTCCCCATACGCTACCGACCGAGAGATCGATGCCGCCCGTGATCATCACCGCTGCCTGCCCCAGCACCACGATGCCGATGAAGGACAGGTTGCGCGCGTCGTTGAGGAGGTTACCCTTGCTCGCGAAGTCGGGCGCGAAGATCGACAGAAGCACGACCATGATCAGCAGGGCGCCGACGATACCGGTTTCGCGCGAGTGCAGCAATTGAGCGGCGAACCCGCGACGGGGTCTCGCCCGCTCGCTGGCTGCCAGCGTTGGCTTGCTCATGGTGTCGCCTCCAGTGCCTCTGTGCGCCCGTCGCGTGTCATGGACAAGCTGTTTTTGTGCTGAAAGAGTTTAGTTTCGGGTCGAAACCCAGTCAAAGCGGGTTTTCCCTGCCGGGCTTGAGGCGCGATCCGGTTCACCTATGAACCTGCTTTCAAATATTGGATTCCTTAGTTTTCATTCGATCACCTTGCCTGCGTATGCATGCGGCAGGCCTCCGCATAAACACGGATTACGTCGCGGACCTTGCTGTAAATAAGGCTCTTGGGCGATGCATCGATCGACCCCCGCCTCACCTGCCAGTATTGCTCCGGCAGATAGCGGCTGATCAGGTTTTCCCGTATGCCGATGTTCGCGAGGTTCGCCACCAGCTTGCGCGTCGCCTCATCGATATCATGGTCGGACCAGTAGTAGCGCACGCGGTCGCTATAGCTATAGGTTCGCAGCAACCGCTTCTCCGCGTCGCTGCCGTGATAGTACTTCTCCCAGTTGTTGGGTTTCGCGCGCATCACGCGTTCGACTATCTCACGCAGATTCGACCGGACATTCGGCGCGAGGAGTTCGCACTCGATGTCCGCCAATGCATAAAGCGCTTCACGCAAAGCGAAGGTTACGCCCGGTCCCACCTTGAGAATGGCGAAGCCATCATCGACCAGCGCCGATAGCGCTTCGGGCTTTTGATAATCGGTGGAATGCGCTTCGAACACGATACCCGGTAGCCTTTCGAGCACCTTGGAAAGTCCGCTTGCAAGCGTGGGGGCGTAGTCGACGACCCTCGTATGATCGAACTCCACGCCGGGTTGAACGACGAGTCCCACCACACGCTCCCACGCCGCGCCGAGTCCGCGTGCATCCCAAGCCTTGCGATGCACGGCGACGGTTTCGAGCGCAGCGCTCGCGTGCGTAACCTCCACGGTGGCGAGTTCTTCCGATGCACCGCCCGGAACGGGCACTTCAGTGCCGATGATATACACCGGACCTTCGGTGAACCCCACGCGCGCGGCAGCCGCTTCGGCGACGGCGCACATACGCGCGGCACGTTCGGCCACGACCTCGTCGGATAGACGCGCGGGGTCATCGGCGCAGGGCATGCTTGCATCGAGATGGAGCTTTCTGAAACCTGCAGCGGCGTAAGCATCGATCAAGGCATCGGCGCGTTGCATGGCATCTTCGGCAGGCAGATTACGCCATGCGTTAGGGCCTAAATGATCGCCACCGAGAAGCAATCTATGGCGATCAAAGCCCATGCGATCGGCAAGGCCATGCACGAAGCGAACGAAATCCGCAGGCTTCATGCCGGTGTAACCACCATACTGATCCACCTGATTCGATGTCGATTCCACGAGCAAGGGCGTGTCGTCATCGAGCGCCTGCTTCATCGCGGCTTCGATCACCCAGTGATGCGCCGAACAAATCGAATAGATGCCTTTCAGGCGCTCGGCGGCGCGCTCGTCGCCGGTCAAGCGCGTGACGATGTCAGTCATGCTTTGCCTCCGATGTCGCGGCGATGAACGCATCGAGTTCGGCAAGGGTCGCCGTGCCTTCCATCGGTCCACGGAACGTCACGGCCCGCGCGCCCGCCGCGCTTGCATACTCGAGCGCGCGCTCCACGGAAAAGCCCTGCGCGCGGCACGCAATGTATGTCCCGCCGAAGCAATCGCCCGCGCCGGTAGGATCGACCTCCGTAACCGACAATGCCGCGAAGTGGCTCGCGTGATTGCCGTCGTAATGACTGCAGCCGTCCTTGCCGCGCTTGATGACGACCTCGCGCACGCCGCGCGCAAGCAGTTCGTCGATTGCGCCTTGCTCCGTTCGCGCATTCGCAAGCAGCATTACTTCGTGGCCGCTCGGAAGAAACACATCGGTATAATCGAGAATGAAGTCGAGCGCCTCGCGCATCTCCGGAATGCGCAGCATTTCCTTGCGAATGTTTGGATCGAAGCTAACCGTACCGCCGTTTGCCTTCACGGTCTCGATCACCTTCTTCATCGCCTCGATGATGCGAAACGAGAACAGCGATGAGCCCATCACATGAAAGTGACCACATTCTTTCAGCAAGTGCTCGCGGATCTCGCCGACTGACAAATGCCCCGACGCGCTATTCGCAATGTTGTAGATGAAGTCGCGGTCGCCGTCTTCGCGATACGTCACGAAGGCACTACCTGTCGTCGCGGATTTGATCACGGAGATGCCCGACACATCGACGCCGTCGTCACGCAACCGTTCGACGTTGAGCACGCCGAAGTCGTCGTCGCCGACGCAGCCGATGATCGCGCAACGACTGCCCGACTTCGCCACCTGATCGATGAAGATGGCAGGCGCGCCGCTCGCATACGGTCCCATCAACGTGCCTGGCCGGCGAAACGACTGTCCGATTTGAGTCGCCAAAATTTCGACGAGGATCTCGCCCATCGTCACGATGTAGCCGGTGCGGCCGGCCTCTTGCGCTTGAGCTTGAGCTTGAGCTTCGTCCATGGCGTTCTTTGGTCAGGATGCCAACAAGGCAGATTGACGTTCAGGGCGTACCGCGCTTTCAACTTAATTCTGCCTAAACTCCAGAATGCCGCTATCCCTTCGCTGCAATTGCAGACCGTTGCGCGACACGGTGTCGAGCGTCGGCGAATCGATACCGTCATCCATTATCAACGTGTCGATCTCTGCCACGCTTGCGAAGACTTCGCCGTTGCGCTCGTCGAGCAGCGGCTGATAAGCGACGACGACCGTCCGCTTGGCCGTACGTCTTGCCGCTTGCGCAACGCGTGCCTGCGCAGGGTCGGCAGCCAGCAAATTGCCATCGCGATCGAATCCCGACGCCTGAAGAATGCACAGATCGAGCGAATGACGCGCCACCGATGCCTCGGCGTCGGGTCCAGTCATGGCAGTTGCGCCATGCTCCAGTTGGCCGCCGGTCAGAAGTAACTCGCAATGCAGAAAGCGCTGCGCCATGCCGGCGACCGCGACGTCCTGCACGAGAAGCGACAGGTTGGCGCGGTCCGACAAAAACGGAATGATCTTGTGAATGATCTCTCCCGCTCCCAGCAAGAGTGCTTCGTGATCGCCCACGGCTTCAGCGGCAATGCGAGCGATCATGGTCTCGGACGCCTTGCGCGTGGCGCCATCCGACGCCGGCACGAGAATGTCGTCGCCCGTTTTCTGCACGAGATAGCGCGCCTTGCCAAACGAGCGCAGCAAATAACGCTGCTGCTCGAGATACGTCAGATCACTTCGAATGGTGACGCTCGAAACGTCGAACGCCTGACTGAGTTCCTCGACAGACACTTCGCCGCGCTTGCGCACAAGCTCGACGATCTGTAGCCGCCGCTTAAGCGAACTCTTGTTGGTGAGCATCGAATTGTTGAGTCGAAATGTCTTTTGTTCCGTAAGAGTCTAGTTTCGATTCGAAAGAAGGTCAAAGGCATTTCCCTTCGTGATCCGTAGGTGTTTTCCCGCTTGGTACTTAGCGGTTTTTTGCTAATGCGCCGTGCAATGTCATTACCGTGCTCGCGACGCTCGCCACGATTTTGCCGTCTTCGCGCTGAATGTCGCATCGGTAATGACTGATGGTCCTGCCGCGATGCTCGGCCCATGCGCGCGCCGAAAGCCTCGACTTCCACACGGGGCGCAGAAAGGTCGCCCTCAGGTCGATGCTCGTGAAGCTCTCCTCGATGTCCATCACAGAGGAATGCGCCGTGCCGATAGCCGCATCGGCGAGTTCGCACAAAAGACCGCCGTGCACGGTGCCTTGTTGATTGCCGTGAATGGCGCAATCGGCATCGAGCTCGATAACGGCCAGCGCTTCGCCTATTTCGACGATGCGAAACTTGAGCAGCGCCGATATCGCGGTGGGATAACGCATGTGCGTGACGGTATCGGCAGTGAGGCTGCCGTCTAGTTGACGCTTCAGGAACTCGAGGACGGGAACGTGGCGGTGTGCGCTATCGGTCATGTCGGCTCCAACTCGGTGTTTTGCCGACAATAATCGCTTAAACTAGGACAATCAAATAATTGTCCTACATACACATGAGCGCAACGACACAGGTCAGGAAAGTTGCAGCCACGCTCGAAGCCGATATACGCAATGGCAAACTGCACCCGGGAGCGCTATTGCCCACGCATCGGCAGCTTGCCACGCGTTACGGCATTGCCATCGCGTCGGCGACCAAGGTCTATGCGGAGCTGAAGTCGTTGGGTCTAGTTGTCGGAGAAACCGGTCGTGGCACTTTCGTGCGCGACCGGCCGCAAAAACGCGAGTGGGATATCGGCGATGAAGCGCGGCTTTCAGGCAGCACCGCCGATCTGTCGTTCAATCATCCAACGTGGCCGGGTCAGGCCGACCTATTGCGCTCGATGTTGCGCGTACTCGCATCTTCAGGCGACCTTGCCGCGCTCATGCATCAGCAACCGCCTGGTGGCCGGCTTCATGAGCGCGCCATTGTCGCCAAGTTTCTGGCCAAGGCGCGTGGAATTCGCGTGGAAGCCGAGCAAATCTTCTTAGTGCTTGGCGCGCAGCAAGGTCTCGACATCACGACGCGCGCACTGCTCGAGCCGCACGATTCCGTTGCGGCTGACGCGCTGACTTATCCGGGATTCAAGATGCTCGCGCATACGCAAGGCCGCGATGTGCACGCGATCCCCACCCTGGATGACGGTCCCGATCTCGACGCGCTCGACAAGCTATGCCGCCGTCACCGCATACGCGCGATCTACACCATGCCGACCGTGCACAATCCGCTCGGCTGGGTGCTGTCGGCTAAACAGCGTCATCGTCTGGTCGAGAGCGCACGGCGTCACGACTGTATGTTGATCGAAGACGCCGCCTACGCGTATCTCGTGAACGACACACCGCCGCCGCTCGTGGCGCTGGCGCCTGAGCGAACGGTGTATGTATCGAGTTTGGCCAAGAGTCTCGCAAGCGGCCTGCGCTTTGGCTTTATTGTCGCGCCAGAAGACTGCACGAGCCGCATCAAGGCCACGATCCGCGCAAGTTACTGGAGCATGCCGAGCATAGTCACTGCGATAGCCACGCGCTGGATGGCCGACGGCACCGTCGCGCGGCACGAAGTCATGCTGCGCCGCGAAGCGCGCCGCAGACAAGCGATCGCGCGAGACGTGTTCGCGAGCATGGAGATGCTCGCGCACCCGTCCTCGCTGTTCCTCTGGCTACGCTTGCCCGAAGACTTACGCGCGGATCGCGTAGCGACGGCGCTGGCTTCGCAGGGCATCGCCGTATCGAAAGCAGAGTCTTATGCGACGACGCGGCATGCACCGCGAGCCTTACGTATAGGCTTGAGTTCAGTGTCCATGGAAACGCTCGAACACGTACTGAAGCAGGTACGCGACACCATCGAGCGCTTTCCAATCTGAGCGCTTTGGCCTTTAGACAAGCGCCTCGGCTTGACGCGTGCGCGGCAGCATGCGTTCGAACTCACGCTTGACGATGCCGTAGCATTCGCACGCACGCTCTTCCAGACCGGCGCGGTCGAGCACCTTGATACA
>NZ_JALQDD010000042.1:0-131519 GCF_023631405.1 Caballeronia sp. GAWG2-1 | reverse complement strand
AGCGATGCGTTGAGCTAACCGGTACTAATGACCCGTGAGGCTTAACCTTACAACGCCAGAGGCGTTTTTGAGAGACACAATTTTCAGCCTGTTACCGGATAAAAATTAGCGGAAACGAAAGATTTTGCGGCGTGACAAGGCGCAGAGCGAGGACGTCAGCGGGAGCATACTGAAGTATGTGACCGGTGTGGCTGAGCGATGGCAACGCGGTCATGGCGTAAAAGATTCGTTTCGTGTACCAAGATTTGCCTGGCGGCTTTAGCGCGGTGGTCCCACCTGACCCCATGCCGAACTCAGAAGTGAAACGCCGTAGCGCCGATGGTAGTGTGGGGTCTCCCCATGCGAGAGTAGGGAACTGCCAGGCATCAAATAAGTGAAGAAGCCCCGCACGAAAGTGCGGGGCTTTTTTACGTCTGCACTTTGCCACGTTAAGCTGAAAATATGATCTGCAGGCACGCGGTATGTCACCCTTAACTCCCCATTCTCCACTTCTGAATGACCAGCAACCCGCTGATTTTTCGATAATTAGCGACATGGCTCACAATAATAATCTCGGATTACGCCGCCTTTACCTTCAGTAGACTTAAATGCTTTACTCACTCCTTTAAACGCTGTTGATCAGCAAGGAACAGAGGTAAGGCATGGCACCCACAAATAATAAAACTCAGACGGATGATACAAAGAAACGTATCTGGGCTATCGTCGGCGCGTCATCGGGTAACCTGGTTGAGTGGTTCGACTTCTACGTTTACTCCTTCTTCTCACTCTATTTTGCCCACATTTTCTTTCCGCAGGGCGATACCACGACTCAGTTGTTACAGACGGCGGGCGTTTTTGCGGCAGGATTTTTAATGCGTCCGATTGGCGGCTGGCTGTTTGGCTATATCGGCGACAAACATGGCCGAAAAAATTCGATGCTGGTTTCAGTCTGCATGATGTGTTTTGGTTCGCTGGTGATCGCCTGCTTACCCGGTTATGAAACAATCGGTGTGGCTGCGCCCGTCATTCTGCTGCTGGCGCGTATGTTTCAGGGATTATCGGTGGGCGGAGAATATGGGACCAGCGCAACCTACATGAGTGAAGTGGCTCTGGAAGGACGCAAAGGATTCTACGCCTCATTCCAGTATGTCACGCTGATAGGTGGTCAGTTAGCGGCGGTACTCACCGTCGTGGTCCTGCAATTTCTGCTGACGGATGCAGAGCTGCGAAGCTGGGGCTGGCGTATTCCGTTCTTCCTCGGCGCACTCCTCGCCGTTGTCGCATTATGGTTACGACGCTCACTGGAAGAGACCTCAGATAAGACGAGCCGCGAACATCGCGATGCGGGTAGCGTAATCGGGTTACTGCGCAATCATACTCGTCCCTTCCTGATGGTGCTGGGTTTCACCGCAGGCGGCTCCCTGAGTTTTTACACCTTCACCACCTACATGCAGAAGTATCTGGTTAATACGTCAGGTATGGATCCTAAAACCGCCAGCGGCCTGATGACCGGTGCGCTGCTGGTCTTTATGCTGATTCAGCCGATTATTGGTGCTCTGTCAGATAAAATCGGTCGTCGCACTTCGATGATGATTTTTGGCGCGGGCGCGGCCATCTGTACGGTCCCCATTCTGACGCTGTTGCAAAACGTGCAAAGTCCCGGTGTGGCTTTCCTGTTGATCATGCTGGCGCTGCTGATTACCAGCTTCTACACCGCCATCAGTGGCATTCTTAAAGCAGAAATGTTTCCGCCACAGGTACGCGCACTGGGTGTAGGGCTATCTTACGCAGTAGCGAATGCGATCTTTGGTGGGTCGGCAGAGTATGTTGCGTTGCTGATGAAGCAGCAGGGGATTGAGACGACTTTCTTCTGGTATGTTTCAGCGATGGGCGCGGTGGCATTTCTGGTGTCGCTGTTGCTGCACAAGCGCGGTAAGGGGATTAAGCTTTAACAGAGAAGGCTACTGACTCAGATTCCACAGGGCAATGCCGCTGGCAGCACCGGCGGCATCCCAGGCGAAATCTTCCCAGCTCCAGCCGCTGCCATTCGGGCGGCTGTCATACCACTCTTTTCCCGCCCCAGGCGTTAATGAAAACAGTCTGGCTTTGCCGGTCAGAATGGTGCTGACGCTGCCCATATTCACTGCCTGCTGTGGCCAGGACTGCAGAGGCGACAAAATGCTCCGCTTTATCCCGTCCGGTCTACTGATCTTCCGCCATATGGGCGCATCCACTACACAACAGCCCAGCAAGCAGCACACTTCGCATAGCAGATGCCTTATTGACCGCAGTGATTAAAGAATCCGGCTGATCAGGCGATCGATACGTATCCGGCGCAGACGGCGAATCAGCTTGCGCACCTTGGCCGGGTAATCAGCAATACTCTCAAGCTCACGGAAATGCGTCACTACCGTCGTGTTCTGCCGGATTAACGTCAGCTCCTTCTCACGCTGAGCCGCTAACTCCTGATGAGGATCGTGGATCAGCACCGCATTTTCCAGATCGAGCCGCCAGGCACGTGGATTGAGGTTATTACCGGTAATCAGCTGCCATTCGTCATCAACCCACATTCCTTTAAGGTGATAACTGTTCTCGCCATCCTTCCACAGTCTCACGACCAGCTGATCGGTCGTAACGTAGTAGTGCAAACGGCTCATAAAGCGACGCAGATTGATTTCATACAGGTAAGGCAGCGCACCGATGATTTTGAACGGCTGATCGGGCGCAATATAGAAGTCATTGGCTGTTTTATCGCCGACGATGATCTCAACCTGTTTTCCCTGACGCAGAAGATGAATGATATTACGTACCAGCAAGGCGGGCATGTTGAAGTAGGGGGTACAGATGATCAGCTTCTGTTCCGCACAGGGCATCAGGTGGAAAATGGTTTTATTGAGCAGGCTATGCTTACCCAGACCGACCAGCGGCGTGACCGTCAGTTCATCGTTGCCGGCATTCCCTTCAAACTGATAATTGAAGCCGCGCAGGTCCTGACGGAACTGGCGTGTCTCATTTTTAATTTCAGGACTTGAGGGGCGCTCAGCAAAATCGAGTCGGTTTACCGCCTCTGCTGACTTCAGATTGAGCGTGATCCAGTCATACATCGTATCTGTCAGCTGGGAATTACGGATAACCTGATAACGGTCATAGCGATACTTATCATGCTGATGCAGGTAGACATCATTGATGCTGGCGCCGCTGTAGAGCAGCATGTCATCAATAATGAACCCTTTAAGGTGGAGCACGCCCAGCGCTTCACGGGTATTGACCGGGATACCATAAACCGGGATGGCGATATCCGGATAACGTGTCGCCATTTCGCAATACCAGTCGGCATTGGTTACGCCTCGCGCTGCGCCAATTCGCCCACGCTGCGCACGGTGCCAGTCAACCAGAATCGAAATATCCAGCTCCGGCCGCGCCTGCTTCGCACTATAAAGCGCATCCATGACGGCACGTCCGGCGTCATCATTTTCCAGATAGAGCGCAACAATACAGATGCGAGTCTGCGCTGCCGCAATCTTCTCCAGCAACGTCTGGCGAAATTCGGCAGGCGAGTAAAGTGTCGACACATCCGCAACGGATTGTGACAGTTTCGGCAGCTGTGCGAGGTGTTGTTGGTGTTTGTTACGTTTAAATTTAGACAACATCACAGTGCACTTCTTCTCTGTTCATTGCATGGCCTTTTGCCATCAAATCAGGGTTATAACCACAAATAATAACATCAACTTCGCCGATTCGAACGTTTTTTACCTTTCTCTACAAGGTTAGTTGATCTCATTCTGTAAAGACAATTTCAGGCTGACAATACCGTCATCCAGTTGAATATCAACATGAAAGTTGAGCTTTCGTGCCAGCGTAATCATGCCGCGGTTATGGGGCATGGTGATACCGTTCAATTGTTGCAAGCCGTGATGCCGGGTATAGCGGATCATCTTTTCCAGCAGACGACGGCCCATGCCTAAGCCTTTCAGGTCGGAACGGACCAGCACCGAAAACTCCGCATCAATGTTATCTGCATCAGAGATAGCGCGGGTGACGCCGATGATCTCGGATCGTCCATGATGCTGACGTACCGCCACAATCGCCATCTCGCGGTCATAATCGATCTGGGTCATGTTGGCGAGATCATCATGAGTAAACTCACTGATTTCACTGAAGTAGCGGTAGTAGAGATCCTCTTTGGTGACCTGACTGATGAAATCGCGCAGCAGGGGCTCATCCTCTGGCAGAATGGGCCGGAACAGGCAGAATTGCCCATCCTTTAACTCTACCTGCTCTTCCAGATGCTGAGGATAAGGACGTATTGCCAGCCGTGCTTCGTTATCGCCGTGGAACGGAGCCAGCGTCAGGGTGACATCCAGCAGGGTAAAATCATTGCCCGCCGCCAGCAGCGGATGAATATCCAGTCGCTGGATCTCCGGGCAATCCACCACCAGGTTAGAGACCTGCACCAGCAGCTGGCTTAAACCGGGGATATCCAGCGGATTCAGCGCGCTGCGGCTGCGGATTTTTCCGCTCTTGATCGCCTGAATCACCAGATAGCGTGCCAGCGTCATATTCAGCGGGGGAAGGGCAACGGCAGCCTGTTTATCGGCCTGCCATTCAACGCCGCCTTCCCCCAGCATAATGATCGGGCCAAACAGGGCATCCTGTTCGACCACGACCCGCAGCTCCTGTGCGCCTGCACGACTCGCCATGCTCTGAACCAGCAGCCCTTCGATACGAGCCTGCGGCAGCGTCTGTTTTACCCGATCAAAAATAGCCTCAGCGGCATGCTCCACTTCGCTGGCATTACGCAGGTAGAGCATCACGCCCTGCACCTCCGATTTATGCGCGATATCGGGTGAACGCAGTTTTAGCGCCACCGGATAGCCAATCTGATCGGCAATGGCCACTGCCGCCTTACTGTCGCTGGCGATCCAGGTCGGCAGCGTGGCCAGGCCGTAAGCCTGCAACACCGGCTGCACTTCGTGGGTATCCAGCGCAGTAACACCGCGCTCCAGCGCCTGTGACAGCAGCTGGTGTGCATGGGCGCTGTCCAGGTTCAGGGTGGCGGGCAGGGCAGGGGTTTCGCGCAGCTGCTTCTGGTTACGGCGGTACTCAACCTGATGCATAAAAGCGGTCACCGTTCCCTCTGGCGTGCGCCAGGTCGGTATCCCCGCCTGCGTAAAGGCACGGCGCGCGGCTTGTGAAGAGAACTCGCCGCTCCAGTTGGTCAGCAGCGTCACCAGCTTACCGCGTGGGTGACGGGCAATGGTGTCGATCAGATGTCCGGCCGTTTCAGTCGCGGGCGCGACCGCGCTTGGCGCATGAATAATCATCAACGCGTCAAGTTCATGGCTGTCGAGCAGGATCTCTGTGCAGGCGGCATAACGTTCCGCTGTGGCGTCATCTTTTAAATCCAGCGGGTTGCCGCGGCCTGCGCCAGCGGGCAACAGCGCCTCGAGCTGCTGAATCGTCTGCTCGCTGAGCTGCGCCAGTTTCCCGTTGCGGGCATAGAGCTCATCCAGCGCCAGCGCGGCGGGGGCGGCACCATTACTGATGATCATCAGCCTGTCGCCACGCAGCGGCCGCATATGACTCAGCGACTCAACGGCGGAGAAGAGCTCATGGGTATCCTGCACCCGCAGTAACCCGGCACGCTGAATGGCTGCATCCCAGGCGGCGTCCAGACCGCTGTGGGTGCCCAGCAGCGCCTGTGCTTCCCGGCTGCGACCACTCTTGATCACCAGAATCGGTTTATTACGGGAGGCGCTGCGTGAGGCAGAAACAAAACGACGCGCATCGCTGAGGTGCTCAAGATAGAGCAGGATAGCGCTGGTTTTACCGTCGCGAGCCAGGAAGTCGAGCAGATCATCGACATCGGTATCCAGACTGTCACCCAGCGCGATAAACCAGGAGAATCCGAGATTACGCTGCTGCGCCCAGTCGAGAATGGTGTTGGATACGGCGGCGGACTGGGAGATAAATGCGATACGGCCTTTCTCTATCGGCACTGGCGAGAAGCTGGCATTCAATCCCTGCCAGGGGGCCAGCAGGCCAAGACTGTTCGGTCCCAGCAGACGTATCTGCCACTGACTGGCGCAGGCTTTGAGTTCGGCCGACTGGCTGGCGGGCGCAGAGAGGATAATGCAGGCTTTGCAGCCTTTCTCCCCGAGCTGTTGCAGCAGTTCGAGGTTACGTTTTGAGTGGGTGCAGATCACCGCCAGGTCTGGCGCGAAAGGTAAGCTGTCGATGGTGGGCCAGGCCAGTACGCCGCTGACCGCTTTATATTTCGGCGTCACCGGCAACACCGGGCCGCTAAAACCGCCCGCCAGCAGGTTACGCATCATAAAGTATCCGGCGCGCCCTGGCGTGACCGAGGCACCAATCACCGCAATTGATTTAGGTCGTAACAGCGCTTCCAGTCCGCGTTGGCTCATCTCGCTCTCCAGAGTTCGGGATTTGCGTGATTGTAAACGCTTTTTGCTGGCAGTGCTTCCGGGCAGATCGCAGGCTGCGCATCCCGATTTTAATCTCTGTCACCGCAGGGACGCTCCCGCCAGGAGGTGACTGGGCGATTAAACCTGTCCGGCGTGGTGCGGTTTCCCTGCCAGGTAGGCTGCGCGGAACTGATCAAAATGGTGAGATAACGCCTCAGCCGCCAGCCGATCGCCCGCCTGCGCCAGCAGCGCCGCGGCCACTTCAGCAGTGCAGTGCTGACCTGCGCCGTGGGCTTCACGCAGCGTATAGCGCGACGGGGTGCTGACATCCAGCGACATCACCGGCAGGGCGTCGAGCCAGGGGCTTTTACGGAACATTTTGCGGGCTTCGGTCCAGGTGCCGTCCAGCATAATAAACAGCGGCGGCTTGCCACTGACGGGCGGCGTTGTCAGCACTTCGCGACCGGGGTCGGCATAGGCGGCCGGGAAAACCACCAGCGGCTGATAATCGGGATTGCGCACCGCCGCCAGCAGCAGCGGATCCGGCTCGGTGCGTGACCAGCCAAAAGCCTGAGTTTCCGGCAGAATATCGGCAATCAGCCGGCCGGTGTTGCTCGGCTTCATCGGCTCGGTATCAAACATCACCAGGCAGAAGCGGCTACGGGCGGACTGCGGCACGATCTGACTGCAGAGACAGTTGATCTCTGGCAGCAGGCAGCCCTGACAGCGGATGACCCGATTCCCGCGCGCGAGGAAAGGACGGGTAGATCGGGCCAGGCGTTGGGTGCGCAAGCGCAAAACAGCATTATCAGACATGAGTATTCAGGGCAGGAAAAAAGTCAGTGTAATCGAAGCGCAGGCGAAAAGGAAAAGGCCAGCCAGGCTGGCCTCTGAAGATTAAAGTGACTCATCCAGCCATTCATTGAAAGGCGCTTTGGGCATCGCGCCATTCAGCATGTCGACCCGCTCGCCGTTCTTAAACAGCATGATGGTCGGGATACTGCGAATGTTGAAACGGGCGCTCAGGGCCGGTTCCGCTTCGGTGTTCACTTTAATAAAGCGGACTTTACCGCTGCGTTCACTGGCGACATCTTTAAACACCGGCGCAAAATTGACACAGGGACCACACCAGGGCGCCCAGAAATCGATCACCACCGGCAGATCGTCCTGCAGATATTTGTCAAAGTTAGCGCTGGTGGCATTCACCACTTCGCCATCAAATAACGCATTTCCACAGCGACCACATTTCGCCACGTCGGCAAGGCGTTCTTCAGGAACGCGATTGGTTGCCTGACAGGAAGCGCATACCGTATTCATAGGAACCTCTGATGTTGAAAAGTGTCAGTCTGGTAAATATTGTTCATTATGAAAGGGGACGGATTCTCTCTCAATCTGGATTGCTCTATAGGTTCAATAGTTGATAGCTAAGCGCCAGCACATCAGGTAATCTGCGCGCTCTCAATGCAGGAGGAAGACATGAACGACGAATTTAAAGGCAAGAGCGGTAAGGTTAAGGTGATGTACGTGCGTGGCGAGGACGATAAAAGCGCGCGCGCGCCTAATCCTCGTACAGGCAAAGGTGGTCACGCTGCTGCCCGTTCGGATGATAATCGTCGTTCGTCAGGCCCCCGTACTGAACGCAGTCAGGAAGGTGGTCGCTCCGCTGGCCGTCGCAGCGATGACACCGGTCGCAGCAGTTCACCGCGTCGTGATGAAGGCGGACGTGGCGCTCCACGCCGTTCAGACGATAGCGCAGGCCGCCGCAACGAGCGTGGCGATGATAATCGCGGCGCCTATGGCAGCAGCGATTCCCCATGGCGCACCGTGTCTCGCGCGCCATCAGCAGATCGTCCGGCAACCGAAAGCGATAAGCCGGATCACGGCGGCATCAGCGGCAAGAGCTTCGTCGATCCCGAGCAGATCCGTCGTCAGCGTAACGAAGAGACGCGCGTCTATGGTGAGAACGCCTGTCAGGCGCTGTTCCAGAGCCGTCCTGAAGCGATTGTCCGCGCCTGGTTCGTGCAGGAAGTGACACCGCGTTTCCGCGAAGCGCTGCGCTGGCTGGCGGCTAACCGCAAAGCCTATCACGTCGTGGAAGATGCTGAGATTACCAAAGCGTCAGGCACTGAGCATCACGGTGGCGTCTGCTTCCTGATCAAAAAGCGCATGGGTATGGCGGTTTCTGAATGGCTGAGCCAGGCGAATACCAAAGATTGCGTACTGGCACTGGAAGATGTCAGCAACCCGCATAACCTCGGCGCGATTATGCGCAGCTGCGCGCACTTTGGCGTAAAAGGTTTGCTGGTGAACGACGCCTCACTGCTGGAGTCCGGCGCAGCGGTACGTACTGCAGAAGGCGGTGCTGAGCATGTGCAGGCCATCAGCGGCGCAACCTTCAGTGAAGGTCTGGAAGCGTTCCGTAAAGCGGGTTACACCATCGTCACCACCTCCAGCCATCAGGGCACGCCGCTGGCGCAGGCTCAGCTGCCGGAGAAAATGGTGCTGGTGTTAGGGCAGGAGCGTGAAGGTCTTTCTGATACCGCGTTCAAACAGGGTGACATGAGCCTGTCGATTGGCGGCACCGGCAACGTAGAAAGCCTTAACGTCTCGGTCGCAACCGGCGTACTGCTCGCCGAATGGTGGCGTCAGAACGCATAAAAAAACGGGCCGAAAGGCCCGTTTTGCTGTGTAACGTTAGTGCGCACCACCACCACCGCCGCCTGCGCTAAACGGCGGGCGGGCAAACCAGATCAGCACCAGCAGAATCAAAAAGACCCCCGCCGACGCCCAGAAAATTTCATTCGCTGAAATAATCAGTCCCTGGTTAGTAATCTGCTGCGCGATCCAGGCAGACGCCTGCTGCTGCGTCATCCCCATGCTCTCCAGCTGGCTATACATCTGCTGCGAATTGACGTTGTAAGGAGTAATCGACTCCGTCAGGTAGCTATGATGCATCGACTCGCGGTTACTCCACATGGTGGTGGTAATCGACGTTCCCACCGAGCCTGCAAAGGTACGCATAAAGTTCGACAGGCTGGAGGCAGCGGCCATGCGCTCCGGCGGCAATCCCGACAGCGTAATGGTGGTCAGCGGCATAAAGAAGCAGGCCACGGCAAAGCCCTGAATAAACTGCGGCCAGGCTGAGGCACCAAAGTCCATTCCCGGTTCAAACGTATACGCGCGCCAGTAGAAGCAGACGGCATACATAATGAAGCTGAACGTGACCAGCCGTCGCATGTCGAGCTTATGGGCAAAGCGTCCGATGATCGGCGACAGGATCACCGGCAAAATGCCCACTGGCGCAGACGCCAGACCGGCCCAGGTTGCGGTGTAGCCGTAGACCTCCTGCAGCAGCTGCGGCAACAGAACAATCGAGCCGAAGTAGAGCATATAAGCCAGACTGATCGACAGGCAGCCAATGGTGAAGTTGCGCGACTTAAACAGCGACAGGTCTATGATCGGGTGATCGTCAGTCAGCTCCCACACCAGCAGGACTGACAGCGCAATCACGGCCACTACCCCGAGCACGATGATCTCGGACGAGTTAAACCAGTCGAGCTCCTTTCCGCGATCCAGCATCACCTGCAAACAGCCGATCCCCACCACCAGCAGCACCAGCCCGACCATATCGATCCGCCGGATTTCGGTTTTGGTTTCCCGGCCGCGCAGGGTTTGCAGCGTCAGTATCACCACCGCCACACCAATGGGCACATTGATAAAGAAGATCCAGCCCCAGTGATAGTTATCGCTGATCCAGCCGCCCAGTATCGGGCCACAGATCGGGGCGACGATTACCGTCATCGCCCACAGCGACAGCGCAACACTGCGCTTGGCGGGCGGATAGTTGTTGAGCAGCAGACTTTGCGACAGCGGGATCAAGGGACCCGCGACGATCCCCTGAATGACGCGGAAGAAGATCAGCATCTCCAGGCTGTCTGACATGCCGCACGCCCAGGAGGCGATAGCAAACAGAATGGTCGACCAGGTAAAGAGCTTCACTTCACCGATGCGTTTTGCCAGCCAGCCGGTCAGCGGGATCGAGATCGCATTGGCCACACCAAACGAGGTGATCACCCAGGTTCCCTGGGAGTTCGACGCCCCCAGATTACCGGCAATCGTAGGGATAGCCACGTTGGCGATGGTCGAGTCCAGAACCTGCATGAACGTCGCCAGCGATAGCGCAATGGTCATCAGGACCAGCGGCATTCCTTCAAGCGGTTTTTGTGCCATTACAGCCTCCGCGTCATCATCCGGCGTTGGCGCGGACGATATCGGTGATCAGCTGATTGACCGGCGCAAGGTCAATCGCCAGTGCGTTGCTGCTGTAAGCGGCTTGCTGACGGGCGCTGGTGGCCAGCGCGCTGCCCTCTTTGCTGGTGGTATCGATTTTAACCAGCGTTGAGAGGCCAATACGCAGCGGATGTCTGGCGATATCTTCCTGATTCAGTTCGATACGAACCGGCAGGCGCTGAACCACTTTGATCCAGTTACCGGTGGCATTCTGTGCCGGCAACAGTGAGAAGGCGCTGCCGGTGCCCATATCCAGTCCTGCAACTTTGCCCTGATAAACCACTTCGTCACCGTAGATGTCGGCAACCACGGTGACAGGCTGACCAATACGAACGCCAGCCAGCTGGGTCTCTTTAAAGTTGGCATCGACCCACAGATTCGTAGCAGGCACGACGGCGAGCAGCGGGGTGCTGGTGGAGATTTGCGAACCGACCTGTACGCTGCGACGGGAGACAAAACCATCCATCGGACTACGGATTTCGGTGCGCTGCAGCGCCAGCCAGGCGTCACGCAGCTCAGCAGCGCTCTGTTGCACGGCAGGCTGATTTTCCAGTGAGGTGTTGAGGATCATCGCCTGATTCGCATTGTATTGCTGAATCGCCACGTCCAGTTGTGCTTTGGCCGTCGCGACGGCATCGCGGGCGTGCTGCAACTCTTCACGGCCAATCAGATTAGCCGCACCTAACGGCTCACGGCGTTTCAGGTCGGCCTGTGCCTGCGCCAGAGCGGTCTGTTGCAATGTAATGCTGGCCTGATACTGTTTGCCATTAATCATCAGCTGATGCGTCTGACGCACGCTGGTGGCGAGTGCCGTCTGCGCTTTTTCAAACGCCTGCTCCGCATCCGTCTTATCCAGTGAAACCAGCACATCGCCTTTTTTGACGAAATCGGTATCTTCAAACCAGACTTTATTCACGCTACCGGAGACCTGTGCCATCACCTGCACCTGGTTACCCGCAACGTAGGCGTCATCCGTTTCCTGAAAATGGCGCAGGACCAGGAACCAGTAAACTCCCCAGGCAATACCAATCAGCACAAAGATCAGCGCCAGCACGATGAGCACACTTTTGCGCTTCTTCTTTTTGTTGGCTGACGGTTGCGGGCTTTGTGCTTCTGCCGTTGCACTCATGTCTTTCTCCACGTTTTCCATTTAGTCGGGCGGCAGAAATCCCTTTTCGCCAGCGCCCGAGTCGAAAAAGCCAGCGACTGAGCGCTGGCCAGATAAAAAAGGAAATTAAAATAACGATTCCGACAGGTGATTGTGTCGCACTTATTGCTATTAGCGGGAAAGCGAGGCGATCAGCTGATCTTCATCCATTTTATCAAGACGATTAAGTAGCTTACGGGTGATGCCTTCCAGCTGTGACTTCTCATCGACGGAGAGCGACGACCAGAGGTATTGCAGGCTCTGATGCTGAGGTGGCAGCAGCTGACGCAGGAACTCCATCCCTTTATCGGTCAGATGCAGGTGCAGGCAGCGACGGTCGTGATCGCTTTCGCGACGCTCAATCCAGCCGCGCTTTTCCAGCTCATCAGCAATGCGCGTGGCATTGGTGCGTGAAGAGCCAAGGGCAGAGCTGAGCTCAGAGGGCTGAATACTATGGTTTTCCTGTGCATCCAGCGTAATCAACGCCATGAACAGGGTTTCATTAATACCCTGTGCTTTCAGCATCTTATTGCGGTTGTCCAGCAGTTTACCCTGCATATGCATACAGAGACGCGTCAGAATAATTTCCTGTAACGGAAAATCCTTATGGCGATTGGCACGGATGTTTAGCATCTGCTCAATGGGAGTAAACGAACTTTCCATTAAAAAAAACCTCACTAATTGCAACTTGTATAATAACTATGGTGACAGGATAAGCGTAGTCACTTTTTGGCAGGTGATCGCTGACAGAATCACTATTCACCATCAAAGGTATTCCAGGCCATTCCCTGGCCCTGGGTCAAAAACCCGTACGTCCGGCGGCAGCCGCTGTGCCGGAACGTGATCAAAAAGGGGGCAAATTTAATAATATCGCGGGGAAAAATAACTGAAGTGAATAGGTTTGCTACTAACCATAACAAACCTAACCATTTGTGACCAGACGCAATGCGCTGTCCGGCCAGGCTTCAGTTGATTTTTTCCGGCTCAAAGCGCGATCCGGCTGCCCAAATCAGCAGATTAACCACAGTCAGCAGCGCGCCAGCGCCACAGACGCCATACCAGCCCCAAAGATGGTAAGCGGTCGCGGAGAGCAGTGAGCCGGCCGCGCCACCCATAAAGTAGCTGGTCATGTAACCGGCATTAAGACGGTTCCGCGCCTCCGGCATCTGCGCGTAGATCACGCTTTGATTGGTGATATGGACGGCCTGTACCGCCAGATCCAGCAGCAGGATGCCGACGATCAGCGGCGCAAGCTGCTTCGCGCCCCACGCAATGGCGGCCCACGACAGCAGCATAAGCAGCAGGCCCAGTCGGGTGGTCAGCTTCGCTTTACCCTTGTCAGCCAGCGCGCCCGCCTGACGTGCGGCCAGCGCACCCGCGGCACCGACCAGCCCCAGCAAGCCAATCTCGCCCTCTGAGAAATGATAAGGCGCCCCGGCGAGCAGAAAGGCCATTGAGGTCCACAGCAGGCTGAAATTGGCAAAGGAGAGGCAGCCGGTCCAGGCGCGGGTGCGGAGCACCCGATTACCGGCATACAGGCGAAAGATGGAGGCCAGCAGTTGCGGATAGCTCATGGGCACAGACTGTTTCACGCGCGGCAGCGATCGCCACAGCGCCAGGGCCATCACCACCATCAGCAGGCTGGCAGTCCAGTAAACGGTACGCCAGCCGCCAAGCTGCGCCAGGCCGCCTGCCACGGTGCGCGCCAGCAGAATCCCCAGCAGCAAACCGCTCATTACCGTCCCCACTATTTTGCCGCGCCGCTCCGGCTCTGCCAGCGTGGCGGCCAGCGGCACCAGGATTTGTGCAGCGACCGAGAACAGGCCGGTCATCACCGTGCCCAGCAGTAAAAAGAGAAAGGAGTGCGAAAGGGCGATAATCACCATGCCCGCAGCAGCCAGCAGGATCATCGTAACAATCAGGCTGCGTCGTTCAAACCGATCGCCAAGCGGCACCAGCAGCAGCAGACCGCAGGCGTAGCCCAGCTGCGCCGTGGTGACAATAAATCCGGCGAGGCTGACAGAGAGATCAAACTGTTGGGCGATGGTATTCAGTAGTGGCTGAACGTAGTAATTACTGGCTACGCAGAGGCCAGTTGCTACTGACATCAGCATTACTAAAGCAGGCGTCAGACCCTGGCGAGTCGCATTCATAAACAGCATCGGTCGCTAATAATCATTTGAGGTTAATAGTAACTCAAAAAACTATTTCACACGCATGTTTATTAACAGGCCATACCAGTCGGGATAGCAGCCATAAAAAAGGGCAGAAAAATTTCCGCCCTCAGATAACTGCCCGACTAAAAGCGTATGCTCACTGAGCCAGCACTTTTATCAACCGCCCTGGGGCGGAAATGTTTTCAGGTTATTGCGCGGCGGCCTGCGCCTCGCTGATCCATTTATCGAACTCAGCCTGATGCGCCTTAATCCAGCCGTCCACATGACGGTTAATCGCCTCTTCTGAGTTTTGTCCGGCATGCATTGCTGAGTTTTCAGCATTGATATCGGTAATGGGCAGCTTCATGACCGCAAACAGACGGGCAGCCGCCGGGTTTTTCGCCGCCCAGGCTTTGTTGGCGACGATGTGCATGGTGTTAACCGGGAAACCGTAGTTCGCACCGTTTGGCAGCTTAGTATCCACATCCTTCTGTTCGCCAGGCAGCGAAGAGAACGGCACCTGCAGCCAGACCACATCGCGGCCCGGCTTCAGCACATCGCTCAGCCAGTAGGGCGTCCAGGTGTAATAAAGGATCGGTTTACCCTGTTTGTAGCGTGCCAGCGTATCCGCCACCATCGCCGAATAGTTACCCATATTGGCGGTCACGGTATCACTGAGACCGAAGGCGCTGTTCTGATGATTAATCACCGCTTCACAGCCCCAGCCTGGCGTACAGCCGGTCATATCCGCTTTGCCATCGCCGTTGGCGTCAAACAGGCTGGCGATCTTAGGATCTTTCAGCTGTTCGATATTGGTGATGTGATATTTCTCGGCGGTCTTCTTATCAATCAGATAACCCTGGGCGGCACCGGTAACGTAGGTGCCCTGACGATAGAGCTTCTGATCGCCACCGGCGGCTTTGTACATGTCGTCATGCAGCGGCTGCCAGTTCACCGCGGTAAAGGTGGCGTCGCCGGCGGCGATAGAGGTGTAGCCAACGTTGTAATCCACTTCACTCGGCTTGCTGACCTGATAGCCGAGTTTTTCCAGCGCGCGGCTGACAATCAGGGTCTGAAAAGTCTCTTCAGCGATAGTGCTCTGTATGGGTTGTACCGTAATACCTTTGCCCGGCAGATCGGCAGCGGAGACGTGTGAAACGGCCAGCGTGGTTACCACGGCGGCGAGCAGAGAGGCTCTGTTGCGCATAGTCATTCCTTATTTCAGATGTCGCGTCAGGATGGGCGGCGCGCAGGCACCGCCCGACAGATTATTTTTTACGCGAAGGAGAGAAGATCAGGCCCAGCGGGCCGGTGTGATACCAGTGACGATTACCGCGGCTGCGGCTATCGCGACCAAACGATTGGGTCAGACGGTCAAGGATAATGGCAAGGATCACAATCCCCACGCCACCCACCGTAGCCAGCCCCATATCGAGACGGCCAATACCGCGCAGGACCATCTGACCGAGTCCGCCCACGGCGATCATCGAGGCGATCACCACCATCGACAGCGCCAGCATCAGCGTCTGATTGACGCCCGCCATAATGGTGGGCATCGCCAGCGGCAACTGCACTTTGAATAGCAGCTGACGCGGACTGGCACCAAAGGATTCGCTCGCTTCGATCAGATCGGCGGGCACCTGCTTAATGCCGAGAATAGTCAGACGCACAATCGGTGGCAGGGCGAAGATAATCGTGACCACCACGCCTGGCACGTTGCCGATACCAAACAGCATCACAATCGGCACCAGATAGACAAAGGCGGGTGTCGTCTGCATCGCATCCAGCAAGGGGCGTACGATACGCGCTGCCCGTTCACTGCGGGCCAGCCAGATCCCCAGCGGCAGGCCGATGAGAATGCAGAACATCAGCGCGGTAAGCACCAGCGCCAGCGTGACCATCGCCTGCGACCAGGCGCCAATTGCGCCAATCACGATCAGCGATACCAGCGTGGCGATGCCCATGGCGGGCGTCGCGATCTGCCAGGCGATTAGCGCAAACACAAGAATCGCTACCGGCGCGGGCATTCCCAGTAACAGCTGCTGAAAGGCGCTGAGAATATAGTCAACCGGTACCCGGATACCCTGAAACAGCGGGCGGAAATGGTTGACCACCCAGTCGATGCCGGTAGTCACCCAGTGATCAAGCGGGATCCAGGTTTTGTGGAACGGATCCATGATATTGAAATGTTCCGGCGCGGGCGCAGGGGCGCTGTTGAGCCAGTCACTGCTGCTGGCTGCATCGGGTGTCGCGCTGCCATCGGGCGTGCCCCAGGCATCGGCACCGCTGCTGCTGGTGGGCGCAGCCTGACTGCTGGCGGCGGTGCCGCTATCCCACGGATTGGTGGTTTCCTGACTCATGGCTGGGCTCCTTCACGATCTAACGCGCGCAATAGCGTGCTTTTGGAAATGATACCGACATACTGATTCTCCTCGCCGACCACTGGCACCGCACAGGGCGCCTGAGCGACGTGCGAGAGCAGATCGCTCAGTGAGGTATCGGCGGGCACCGCGGCTGGCGAGTCGAGAAGGGCGCTATCGAGTCCCAGACCTGCTGCCAGCGCGGCTTTCAGCGAGTCGGTGGAGACCACGCCAAGAAACTTCTGTTTCTCCAGCACGTAGCCGTAGTCACGGTCTTCATCCTGCAGCAGCTTAATGGCGGAGCGCGGGCCGAAACCTGGCGCTTTGCGGATCAACGCTCCCGCGCTACGACGGGCGATATCTTTGGCGCTGAATACGTGACTGATATCGACGCCACGGAAGAAGGTGCGGACATAGTCATTGGCTGGGTTATTCAGGATCTCATCCGGCGTACCAACCTGTATCACTTCGCCGCCCTGCATAATGGCAATACGGTCGCCAATACGCATCGCTTCATCAAGATCGTGGGAAATAAAGACGATGGTGCGCTGATGCCTGGCTTGTAAATTAACCAGTTCATCCTGCATTTCAGTACGAATCAACGGATCCAGTGCGGAGAAGGCCTCATCCATTAATAAGATGTCGGGATTGATGGCCAGTGCGCGGGCTAATCCGACGCGCTGCCGCATCCCTCCGGAAAGTTCATCCGGGTAAGCGTGCGCATAATTCTCCAGCCCGACCTGACGTAACGCTTCCAGTGCTTTTTCCTGGCGTTCAGCCAGTGCGACTCCCGCTAATTCCATACCAAATGCCGTATTATTTAATACATTCATGTGCGGCATCAAAGCAAATGACTGGAATACCATGCTGATTTTATTTCTGCGCACGTCACGCAGTTCGCTGGCTGATATTTTGGCAATATCGACACCGTCAATAATCACCTGGCCGCGCGTCGGCTCTATCAGACGATTGAGAAGGCGAACCATGGTCGATTTTCCTGAACCGGATAACCCCATGATGACGAATATCTCGCCTTCTTCAATGGCCAGACTGGCGTTCTTTACGCCAAGGGAGAGCCCGGTCTTCTCAAGAATGACATCTTTGGTCGCACCCTTTTCAATATATTTAAACGCGCGATCCGGATTGTCGCCAAATATTTTATAGAGATTTTTTACTTCGAGCTTAATAGCCATGCAGTCATTAAATCCTGGTTGAAATATCTAATATTATCCTGTCGTTCCCGCTGAAATTTAAGCAGGCCATACCGTAGCACACTGACGTTATCTGACAACCCTGAAGTGGGATATTGACCGGCCGCGGGACATTCAGATGCCGATTATCTTCAGTGCTCACAAGGGATAAGCGTGGATTAATTTTTTGTGAAATCATTGGCGGGTTTTTGGCATTTCAGCCGATTTGCCGAGTGAAAGGGAGAAAAACAAGTGTCACCGACGTGAAATATTACGGAAATAATGGATTCCGATGCAGGGAAATAATCACGCCTGAAACGATCGGGTTCAGTGGAATAATTGGTCGAAAAAAAAGGAAATGCGGGGAGGGGCAGAATCAACAAACGGTGAAATAGTCAGGTTGTGTTGCAGTAATATTTTTTTCTTATGATTAGACGGAATGGCGCGGCTGACACGGCACTGCCAGTGAAAACCGGATGCTGACAAAACAGCACCCGGTAACCCTCAGAAATTCCAGTCCTCGTCTTCGGTTTCGACCGCTTTTCCCATCACATAGGAGGAGCCTGAACCGGAGAAGAAGTCGTGGTTTTCGTCGGCGTTGGGCGACAGAGCCGACAGAATGGCCGGATTCACCGCTGTCAGCTCCGCCGGGAACAGCGCCTCATAGCCCAGATTCATCAACGCTTTGTTGGCGTTGTAGTGCAGGAAGGTTTTCACCTCCTCTACCCAGCCGACATCGGCATAGAGCGCCTCGGTATAAGCCACTTCGTTTTCATACAGCGCCAGCAGCAGATCATAGGCGAACTGCTGCAGCTCTTCGCGGCGCAGATCGTCAGCGGCAGCCAGCGCCTGCTGATATTTGTAACCGATGTAGTAACCGTGCACCGCCTCATCGCGAATAATCAGGCGAATCAGGTCAGCGGTGTTGGTCAGCTTGCCACGGCTCGACCAGTACATCGGCAGCCAGAAGCCGGAATAGAACAAAAACGACTCCAGGAAGACGCTGGCGATCTTCTTCTTCAGCGGATCATCGGCCTGGTAGTGTTCCAGGATGATGCGCGCCTTGTTCTGCAGCGGCGCATTCTCTTCGCTCCACTGATAAGCGGCATCCACATCCTGGGTGTTACACAGGGTTGAGAAGATCGAACTGTAGGAGCGGGCATGCACCGCTTCCATAAAGCTGATATTCGACAGCACCGCCTCTTCGTGCGGGGTAATGGCATCTTCCATCAGCCCCGGCGCGCCGATCACGTTCTGGATAGTGTCGAGCAGCGTCAGGCCGGTGAACACCCGGATGGTCAGCTGCTGCTGCTGTTTATCCAGCGTCTGCCAGCCGGGCAGATCGTTGGAGAGCGGCACTTTCTCCGGCAGCCAGAAGTTGCTGGTGAGACGATTCCACACTTCAAGATCTTTGTCATCCTGAATGCGGTTCCAGTTAATTGCCTGAATCTGTTTTAGTTTCATCGTTTTCATCACAGGGAGCATGAGACGCAACCCTGAACCTCCGTGCCCTGAAGCGCCATCTGGCGCAGTCGAATGTAATAGAGCGTTTTGATGCCTTTTTTCCACGCGTAAATCTGCGCTTTGTTGATGTCACGGGTCGAGACGTCATCGCGGAAGAACAGCGTCAGCGACAGGCCCTGATCGACATGCTGAGTCGCTTCTGCGTAGGTATCAATAATCGCTTCCGGCCCAATCTGATACGCATCCTGATAGAGATGGAGATTCTCATTGGTCATAAACGGCGCGGGATAGTAGACGCGGCCGGTTTTGCCCTCTTTGCGGATCTCGATGGGGGAGACAATCGGATGGATGCTGGAGGTGGCATGGTTGATGTAGGAGATTGAACCGGTTGGCGGGATCGCCTGCAGGTTCTGATTAAACAGTCCGTGCTGCATCACCGCGTCGCGCAGTGCCTGCCAGTCCGCCTGTGTCGGCAGCGTCAGTCCGGCGTCGGCAAACAGCGTAGCTACCCGTTCCGTGCGCGGCAGCCATTCGCGCTGCAGATACTTATCGAAGTAGGCGCCGCTGGCGTACTGCGATTCCGCAAAGCCATCGAAGGTCTGCTGACGCTCCTGTGCCAGCTGATTAGAGGTGCGCAGCGCATAATAGGTGATGCAGTAGAAGTAGAGATTGGTGAAATCCAGCGCTTCCGGTGAACCATAGGCGATGCCTTCCCGCGCCAGATAGCCGTGCAGGTTCATCTGACCCAGGCCAATGGCGTGCGAACGGCGATTGCCTTCGGCGACCGAGGGCACCGAGCCAATTTCGCTCATCATCGACACCGAGGTCAGGGCGCGGATCGCCACATCCACGGTACGCGCCAGATCGCGTGAATCCATGGCGTGCGCAATGTTCAGTGAGCCGAGATTACAGGAGATATCTTTGCCGATCCGGTGATAGCTGAGATCGTCATTGTACTCGCTGGCGCTGTTCACCTGCAGGATCTCAGAGCAGAGGTTGCTCATGTTAATGCGACCGGCAATCGGGTTACTGCGGTTCACGCTGTCCTCATACATGATGTAGGGATAGCCCGACTCAAACTGAATCTCAGCAAGCGTCTGGAAGAAGTCGCGTGGCTGAATATAGGTTTTACGAATGCGGTCGTCGGCCAGCATCTCGTCATATTTCTCGCTGATGCTGATATCGCCAAAGGCCTGACCGTAGATCCGTTCAACGTCGTAAGGTGAGAACAGCGCCATCGGTTTGTTCTCTTTTGCCAGCTGGAAGGTGATATCGGGGATCACTACGCCCAGCGACAGGGTTTTGATGCGGATCTTCTCATCGGCGTTTTCGCGCTTGGTATCAAGGAAGCGGAAAATATCGGGATGGTGCGCATTGAGCCACACCGCGCCAGCGCCCTGACGCGCGCCGAGCTGATTCGCATAAGAGAAGGCATCCTCCAGCATTTTCATCACCGGGATAACGCCCGACGACTGATTTTCAATACGTTTGATTGGCGCACCGGACTCACGCAGGTTCGACAGCAAAAAGGCGACGCCGCCGCCGCGCTTTGAGAGCTGCAGTGCCGAATTCACGGCGCGACCAATCGACTCCATATTGTCTTCGATGCGCAGCAGGAAGCAGGAGACCAGCTCACCGCGTTGCTGTTTGCCGCAGTTCAGGAAGGTTGGTGTAGCGGGCTGGAAACGGCCGCTGAGGATCTCCTCCAGCAGGGCCCGCGCAAGCTTTTCATCGCCCTGAGCCAGCGTCAGCGCCACCATGCAGGCGCGCTGTTCGAAGGTTTCCAGATAGCGTTTGCCGTCGAAGGTCTTCAGGGTGTAGCTGGTGTAGTACTTCCAGGCACCGAGAAAGGTTTTGAACTCAAATCCCCAATTTTCCGCCACCTCATGCAGCGCAAGCAGGAACGAAAAATCGTACTGGTTCAGCACTTCCGCTTCGTAATAGCTCTCTGCCACCAGATAGCGTAAACGCTCAGCGCAGCTATTGAAGGGGACGGTATTGGGCTGCACATGCTGCAGATAAAACTGACGTGTCGCTTCGCGATCCTTGTCGAACTGGATGCGGCCCTCGGCGTCGTAGAGATTAAGCATGGCATTAAGGGCGTGATAATCGAGCGTCACGCCGTTGAGGGTGTCTGTTGTTGCCAAAATTGGGTTACTCCCGCTTTAACTTTCGCGATATCGTCAGGCGTTCCCATCAGCTCGAAGCGGTAGAGGCAGGGAACCTGACATTTTTTTGCAATGATGCTGCCCGCCAGGCAGTAACCGGCACCGAAGTTACGGTTGCCCGCTGCGATCACGCCACGAATACCGCGTCGGTTCGCCTCATCATTAAGAAACTGAATCACCTGACCGGGCACCGCACCGCGACTGCTGCCACCGCCATAGCTGGGCACGACCAGAATATAGGGCTGGTCGATATGCAGTTGTTGCCGGGCATCAAGCGGGATGCGCCGGGCGGGCAGGCCGAGGCGCGTCACAAACCGGTGGGTGTTTTCCGACTGGCTGGAAAAATAGACCAGCGGGAACATGTGTTTACCCCCCGACAGCAGAAAGCGTGCGCAGAGTGGCGATTTTATCCGGGCGGAAACCGCTCCAGTGATCGTTATCTGCCATCACAACCGGTACCTGGCGGTAACCCAGTGATTTCAGGTTGTCGATCGCCTCGGGCTGGCTGTCGAGATTGATAAGCTGATAGGCGAGACCCTGACGGTCCATCGCATTTTTGGTTGCCGTGCACTGGACACAGTTATCTTTAGTGTAAATAATAATGCGCATGATTCGTATTTCCCTCTGTATGCGGTTCTGATGTCAGGAAACAGAGCTGGAGGAGCAGGTTGCGGGCCTCATTCTGCCGGACATCTGGTGTCGTGCTGATGAGATAAATACTAGATGTAGTGGTTTTGTGGGTCAAGCCCACCAGATATAGGGTTTTATGATTTGCATTTGCGCAACAGCGGCAAAGCCAGCAGGGATGCGCCCTGCAGCCTGGAAAAATCTTTTGTAAATGTCATCGGCCAGAAAAAGGGCATAAAAAAGCCCCGCACAGGGCAGGGCTCAGGAGATTTTTTAGAGTTGAGCTTAGCGGCGTGAAGCCAGCAGCACACCCACTACGATACCGAAAGCGGCACCGATACCAACACCGTGCCATGGCTTGTCATGGACATAAGTGTCAACCTGCGCACTGGCATCACGCGCAACCTGTGAAACACGGTTGCTGCCGCCGTTCAGTCTGGAGCGGGTCTGTTTCAGCAGCTTTTCTGCCTGACTGCGTGCAGAATCGACTTCGTCTTTGGCGTCACTGCCGTAAGATTTCAGCAGCGCTTCCAGTGAATCGGCCAGTTCGTTAACATCCTGATTAATATCAATGTCATCGTTTTTTACAGTGCGATTAAACATTTTTTAGCTCCCTTTGATTTAAAAACGTAATACTAGTGTAGACGACCTTGAGATAAACGAGACGCGGGAGTGTTCTTTAGGGAAAATTCCGAATGCCCACTCTGTCATGCTGTTGTAAGGTTGCGAAGCTTTTGAAAGAGGAGAGGATCGAGCATGTATTTACGACCAGATGAGGTAGCGCGCGTACTGGAAAAAGCGGGTTTCGAAGTCGATGAAATTACCCCACGGGCCTATGGTTATCGCCGTGGAGAGAACTATGTTTATGTGAATCGCGAAGCGCGCATGGGGCGCATGGCACTCGTCATTCACCCGACACTGAAAGAGAAGAGCCAGCCGTTCGCTGAACCTGCTTCAGAAATGAAGACCTGCGATCACTACACCCAATTCCCTCTCTACCTGGCGGGTGATTCACAGGAACACTACGGCATCCCGCACGGATTTAGTTCCCGCATGGCGCTGGAACGTTATATTCAAAGCGTTTTCGGCTAACGCATCAGGCCCCGCCGCGACGGGGCACTGAACCGCCTTTAACTCCTCCCTGTTTCCCTGCCGTTGCAATTACCGGCTGTGACGCGTATAAAACTGTTCCTTATAGATGTTTAGACGTCCATACGGATAAAAGTGATGAGCGAACAGCCAACTCCCTCGCAGGAACAATTCAAACGCACCATGAAAGTGCGCCATCTGGTGATGTTATCGCTGGGCGGTGTAATCGGCACCGGCCTGTTTTTTAATACCGGCTATATCATTTCCACCACCGGGGCGGCGGGTACGCTGCTCGCCTATCTGATTGGCGCGCTGGTGGTCTGGCTGGTGATGGTCTGTCTGGGCGAACTCTCGGTGGCGATGCCGGAAACCGGCGCGTTCCACGTCTATGCCGCACGCTATCTCAGCCCGGCAACCGGCTACACCGTGGCCTGGCTCTACTGGCTGACCTGGACCGTGGCGCTCGGCTCCAGCCTGACGGCGGCGGGCTTCTGTATGCAGTACTGGTTTCCGCAGATCCCGGTGTGGATCTGGTGCCTGGTCTTCTGCTGTGCCATCTATCTGCTGAACGTCATCTCAACCCGCTTCTTCGCCGAAGGGGAGTTCTGGTTCTCGCTGATTAAGGTGGTGACGATCGTCGCCTTTATCGTGCTAGGGGGCGCGGCGATGTTCGGCTTTATCCCGATGAAGGATGGCACGCCCGCACCGGGCCTGAGCAACCTGACGGCGCACGGCTGGCTGCCTAACGGCGTACTGCCGATTCTGATGACCATGGTGGCAGTCAACTTCGCCTTTTCCGGCACCGAGCTGATCGGTATTGCGGCCGGTGAAACCCAGCAGCCGGAGAAAGTGCTGCCGCTGGCGATCCGTACTACCGTGGCCCGGCTGATTATCTTCTTCATCGGCACGGTATTTGTGCTGGCGGCGCTGATTCCTATGGATCAGGCGGGTATCGTGAAAAGCCCGTTCGTGCTGGTCTTCGAAAAGATCGGCATCCCGTGGGCGGCTGATATTATTAACTTTGTGATCCTGACCGCTATCCTGTCTGCGGCCAACTCCGGACTCTATGCCTCCGGGCGGATGCTCTGGTCGCTGGCCAATGAAAATACGCTGCCGCGCGCCTTTGCCCGGGTGAATAAACGCGGCGTGCCGATGCTGGCGATCACCGTCAGCATGGTGGGTGGTTTGCTGGCGCTGGTCTCCAGCGTGGTGGCGCCCGACACGGTGTTTGTGGCGCTGTCGGCCATCTCCGGCTTTGCTGTGGTGGCGGTCTGGCTCAGCATCTGCGCTTCGCATTTTGTTTTCCGTCGTCGTCATCTTCAGCAGGGCAAATCGCTGACCGATCTGGCCTACCGTGCGCCGCTCTATCCGCTGACGCCGGTACTGGGTTTCCTGCTCTGCCTGCTGGCCTGCGTCGGTCTGGCATTCGATCCGACTCAGCGTATCGCGCTGTGGTGTGGCATCCCGTTTGTGCTGTTCTGCTATGCCGCTTACCATCTGACCCACAAATCATCCCCGAAGCCTGAGGAGGCCAATGATGTCGCATAACCCTGTCGCGCAGGCTTTAACGGAGTCGCCACTGCTGATTCTGGATGGTGCCCTGGCCACCGAGCTGGAAGCCCGCGGCTGTCATCTGGCCGATGCGTTATGGTCAGCTAAGGTGCTGATGGAAAATCCTGAGCTGATCTATCAGGTGCACTACGACTATTTTGTCGCCGGCGCGCGCTGTGCCATTACCGCCAGCTATCAGGCGACGCCGCAGGGCTTTGCCACACGTGGCCTTGATGAGGGGGAGTCACTGGCGTTGATCGCGCAGAGCGTCGAACTGGCGCGACGCGCCCGTCACGATTATCTGGCGGTACGGCCCGACGCAAAAACGCTGCTGGTAGCGGGATCGGTCGGTCCCTATGGCGCCTTCCTGGCGGATGGTTCGGAATATCGCGGCGACTATGCGTTGCCGGAAGCGGAGATGATGGCGTTTCACCGCCCACGCGTGCAGGCGCTGCTGGCGGCGGGTGCCGATCTGCTGGCCTGCGAAACCCTGCCTTCGTTTGCCGAAGCGCAGGCGCTGGTGAAGCTGCTGGCTGAATTTCCTGAAGGCCGCGCCTGGTTCTCGTTTACCCTGCGTGACGCCGGACACATCAGCGACGGCACGCCGCTCTCAGACGTCGTGAGCTGGCTGAATCAGCAGCCACAGGTGGTAGCGGTGGGAATCAACTGCGTGGCACTTGAGAGCGTGACGCCTGCGCTGCAGCAGTTGCAGAAGCTGACCGACAAGCCGCTGGTGGTCTATCCCAACTCCGGCGAGCAGTATGATGCTGGCAGCAAAACCTGGCACTCAGCGCCATCAGGCTGCACGCTGCATGACAAACTGGCAGAGTGGCAGCAGGCGGGCGCGAAGCTGATTGGCGGCTGCTGTCGCACCTCACCCAACGACATCGCGGCTATCGCCCGCGCTTGTCAACCGCAATAAGCTGGCTGAATCGGGCGATGATAGCCCGATTGAGGCGGAGAGGGCGGTCTACACTCTGATCACTGATCACTCTGTGGACCCCTTCATGAAACAGCGAATTCTGGCCCTGGCCGCCGCGCTGCTGCTTAGCGGCTGTGCCACCATTGTCGGCAATGAAACCCAACTGGTGCGCATCGACTCCTTGCCGCAGGGCGCGCGCTTTACCGTGCAGGATGAGCGTGGCTATGCGGTTGCGCAGGGTTTCACGCCGCAGACCGTTGAACTGGAAAAATCTACCGGCCGCTACTTCGGCAAAAAGCACTACCTGCTGATGCTGGAAAGTCCGGGCTACGTGCCGGTCACGGTGCCTATCGAGGCACGCGCTAACCTGTGGTATCTGCTGGGCAATATCCCACTGGGTGGCTTCCCCGGCTGGCTGCTGGTCGATCCCTTCTATGGCGGCATGTACGACCTTAAGCCTGAACACCCGCGTCCCTTTATGAACCCGGTTGGCGCGCGCGGCTGATTACTGCGCGGTCGGCTTCACCATTCCGCCTGGCGTTTTATGGCGTTCCAGATACTGATGCTGGAAAATGCACATGCGGATGGTGTTGCGGTACTCCCCGTTGATGAAAAACTCATGTTTAAGCACGCCTTCGATCTCGAAGCCGAGCTTGGTGTAGATGTGGATCGCTTTTTCGTTCTCCTGATCGACAATCAGGTAGAGCTTGTAGAGATTCAGCACCGAAAAGCCGTAATCCATCGCCAGTTTTGCCGCCTGGGTTGCCAGTCCTTTGCCCTGATGGGCCGGATCGATAATGATCTGAAACTCGGCGCGGCGGTGCACATGGTTGATTTCCACCAGTTCCACTAATCCCGCTTTCTGCCCGCTGTGCTCGACCACAAAGCGACGTTCTGTCTGATCGTGAATGTGCTTGTTGTAGAGATCGGACAGCTCCACAAACGCCTCATACGGCTCCTCAAACCAGTAACGCATCACGCTGGCGTTGTTATCCAGCTGATGGACAAAGTGCAGATCTTCCCGCTCCAGCGGACGCAGTTTTACCGTCATTGCCTTTTCCTCTCATGAAATAATGGTCGCGAGTATACCGCATCAGCCAGCCGCTGCGTTTTGCGCTGTCGCATTCGCTGCCTGCTTCAGTCTGTAAAGGTTTACAGCGTCGCGTGGCAATCTAATGACTCAGAGGAAGAGGACAGCGCGCCATTCTGGCAATAGAGAGGATGAGGCTAATGGCGAAAGAAGGGGATGTTACAGAAAGGCGTGGCGGATGCAGCAGCGCCGGACGGCAGGTGAACGCCGTCCGGCCTGATTTCAGGCAGAGATCTGTTCGATGATACGACCCTGCGACATGTGCACGGCGCGATCGCACATGTGATCGATCACGTCGGGATCGTGGCTCACCAGCACCATGGTCAGACCATCCTGCTGTTTCAGATCGTTGAGCAGATTGAGGATCTCCGCCTGCACTGACATATCCAGCGCCGACGTCGGCTCATCCAGCAGCAGGATCTTCGGCTGCAGCAGCAGGGCGCGCACGATGGCAACACGCTGACGCTGGCCGCCGGAGAGCTGATGCGGATAGCGATCCGCCAGAGCGGGATCGAGCCCGACGTGACGGAAGCCCTGATCGATACGATCGTTGATATTGTCGCGTTTCAGCAGCTTCAGCGGCTCGGCCAGCGTGCGACGCAGCCGGTGACGCGGATGCAGCGAGGCATAGGGATCCTGAAACACCATCTGCACTTCCTGACGCAGCGCGCCGGTGAAGGCTTTACCCGGCTGAACTTCGTGACCGGCAAGCTGCATCTGACCCTGCCAGTGTGGGTTCAGACCTGCCAGCACCCACAGCAGCGACGACTTGCCGCAGCCTGACGGACCCACCAGACCAAAACACTCACCAGCGTTAACCTCCAGGTTAACCTCATGCACCACGGTGCGCAGCTCGTAACCCTGTTTGTGGGCGACGCTTAGATTCTGCAGCTTAATCATCATTCGCCTCCAGCGCAGCGCGGTCCAGCACCGGTAAAGTCTGTCCGTGGGTCGCTTTGCCCGGACGGCAGGCCCACAGCGTGCGGGTGTAGGGATGAGTAGCGTGCGGCAGATCGGCGGCGGGTAGCGTATCCAGCAACCGGCCTTTATACATCACCATCACCCGCTCGCAATGTTCTGAAACCTGCTGCAAATCATGGCTGATCAGCAGCAGGCCCATGTTGCGCGCCTCCACCAGACCGCGGATCAGCGCCAGCACCTGATCGCGCATGGCATGATCCAGCGCGGAGGTCGGTTCATCGGCGATCAGGAAGTCCGGATCGGTAATCAGGGCGATCGCCAGCATCACGCGCTGGCCCATGCCGCCAGAGAGCTGATGCGGATACTGCTGCATCAGACGACGCGGATCGGGCAGGCCGACCGCATCCAGCATTTCACATACTTTCTCTTTGCGCTCGGCACGGCTCAGACGGCGATGCAGGATCAGCGGCTCTTCCACCTGCCAGCCAATGGTGCGCGTCGGGTTAAGGGCATACTTCGGGTCCTGCATCACCATCGCCACGCGGTTACCGCGCAGCTGGTTCCAGTGACGCTCGCTTAGCGTCAGCGCATTTTCACCGGCCACCTGGAGCTGGCTGGCCTGCAGATGCAGCTCGGGCGAGAGTAAGCCCATCAGGCTGCGGGCGGTCAGTGACTTGCCGGAACCGGACTCACCGACCAGCGCCACGCGCTCGCGACCCACGGAAAAACTGATGTTGTCGACCAGCAGCGCATCGTCGCTGCGAATGGTCAGCCCCTCGGCATGGAGCAGATTATTTTGCATGACGGGTATCCAGTCGGTCGCGCAGGCCATCGCCTGTCAGGTTAAAGGCCAGGCTGGCAAACAGAATCGCCGCGCCCGGTGCAGCAGCAACCCACCACTGATCAAAAATGACTTTACTGCCTTCGGCCACCATCGAACCCCATTCCGCCGTCGGCGGCTGAACGCCCATACCGAGGAAACCGAGTCCGGCCGCAGCCAGGATAATCCCGCCCAGGCTCAGGGCGGCGCGGACTACCGCCGTCGGCATGCAGAGCGGCAGGATATGACCGAACATCAGGCGAAAGCCCGTAATCCCCTGCATCCGCGCGGCAGCAAGGTAGTCGCTGCGGCGCAGTGCCAGGGTTTCAGCGCGTGCCTGACGGGCAAACGGCGGCCAGCTGGTCAGTGCCAGCGCCAGCGCGCCGTTCATCAGGCCAGGGCCGAGAATCGCCACCAGCGCCAGCGCGATCACCAGGTTGGGCAGTGACAGAAAGATATCGGTAATGCGCATCAGCAGGCGTTCGGTCCAGCCGCCCACGTAACCGGCGGTGATGCCGATCAGCAGCCCGGCCGGAATAGTCAGCACCAGAATCAGCGACACCAGCAGCAGGGTCGGACGCGCACCGTAAATCACGCGCGACAGCAGATCGCGGCCAAAGCCGTCGGTGCCGAACCAGTGCTGTGCCGACGGCGCCAGCAGACGGCTCGACATGGTCTGCACGTTCGGATCGAACGGCGCAATCAGCGGCGCCAGCAGTGCCATCAGGATAAGAATCGCCACCAGCGTCAGCCCAACGGTTAACGAGGTAACGCGTTGACGGCGACGGCGTGGTCGCAGCGTTTCGAGTTCAGAGAGTTGTTGCGTCATCGGGTTCTCGGATCGGTTAACCAGGTTAAAACATCCGCCAGGGTGTTAATCAGGATAAAGCAGCTGCCGATTAACAGGGTTGAGCCCAGAATCGCCGGCACATCGCCGGAGAACAGCGCATTGGTCATATAGCGACCCACACCTGGCCAGGCGAAGACGGTTTCAGTCAGCACCGAGCCTTCCAGCAGCGTAGCGTAGGAGAGGGCGATCACCGTGACCAGCGTGCCCAGCACGTTGGGGAAGATATGGCGCAGCAGGATGCGCACCCGACCCGCGCCTTTAGCACGCGCCAGCACCACATACTCTTTGCTGCTCTCTTCCAGCAGCGCAGCACGCAGCAGGCGGGTAATGCCCGCCATCGCCAGCAGGCCGAGGATAACCACCGGCAGCCAGAGGTGCGCAATCGCATTGCGGAACATCTCCGGTTCACCCGACAGCCAGCTGTCGATCAGCACAAAGCCGGTCTTCGGCTCCAGGGTATAGACCCAGATATCATCCAGCCGTCCCGGTCCGGCGGACCAGTGCAGCACCGCATAAAAGAGCAGCAGGCCCAGCAGGCCGAGCCAGAACACCGGCACCGAGTAGCCCAGCAGCGAGACAAAGCGGGCGAGATTATCGATCCAGCTCCCCGGTTTCCAGGCGGCCAGCAGCGCCAGCGTCACACCGAACACCACCGCGAAGAGCATCGCGCAGGTCGCCAGCTCGATGGTGGCGGGGAAGGTGGTCATAAGGTCGCCGCTCACCGACTGATTGGTGAGACGGGAGACACCCAGATCGCCCTGTGCCAGATGTTCGACGTAGCGCCAGAACTGCATCAGCACCGGCTGGTCGAGACCCAGGTCATGACGCACCTGCTCATAGGTCGCTTCACTGGCGTGATCGCCGGCGATCTGCTGCACCGGATCGATCGGCGAGAGATGCGACAGCATAAAGGTGAAGGCGAGCAGGCCAAGCAGCGTGACCAGCAGCGACAGTACGCTACCGATCAGGCGCCCGCCACGCTGCCAAAAAAGCCGGGCGAACCCGGCTGAAGGAACAGACTGTGCCATTACTTAGTGACCTGCGAGTAATACACCATGTCAGGGTTAATGCCCTGCACATAGCCTTTCAGGTTGTCGCGCAGGGCGATCAGGTTCTTCGCCTGCATCCCAATCACATACGGTGAGTTCTTCATTACTTCACGCTGCATCGCTTCATACAGCGCCACGCGTTTCTTCGGATCGCTCTCGGCGGTCGCCGCAATCACCTGCTTGTTCAGCTCAGGAATGTGCCAGTCTGAACGGAAGGCGATGGTTTTGCTGCCATCTTCCGGGTTGTAAGCAAACGAGGCGGCATTGGTGTTGGGATCGAAGTAGTCGGAGCCCCAGGCGTTCAGCGTCGCTTCATATTTATGCGCTTTCACGTTGGTCGACACTTCGGAGCTCAGACCCGGCACCACTTCCACTTTCACGCCCGCTTTGGCGAAGCTGCCCTGCAGCGCCTGTGCGATATCCAGATAAGGCGGCTGGTTGCTGGTGGAGAGCTTGAAGGTGACGTTGTTCAGGCCCGCTTTCTTCAGAATCGCTTTGGCTTTTTCCGGATCGTAGCTGTATGGCGTGTCGTTGATCGCGCCCAGGAAGCCCTTAGGCAGGAAGCTCTGATGCACGTCGAACTGACCTTTCAGCAGCTCACTGGCGATGCCTTTGTAATCCCACAGGTAGCGTGCCGCTTCCCAGAAGGCCGGGTTCTTCATCGTCTCGTTCGCACCGATGTTGAACTGGATGTAGTAGAGCGACGCCATGGGAATCGCTTCCGTCTTCACGCCCGGTTTGCCGTTCAGCGCAGCAATCTGATCGGCACCCAGGTTACGGGCGATATCGGCATCACCCTGTTCCAGCAGCAGACGACGCGCAGCCGGTTCAGGCACGTTTTTGATCAGGATGTTCTTCATTTTTGGCGCGCCCGCTGGTGAGGTCGGGTTAGCGCTGAGCAGCACCACCTGATGCATCACCACTTTGCGGATCTGATACGGGCCGCTGCCCGCCGAGTGGGTGGCCAGCCAGGCGTTACCGAAATCGCCGTTCTTCTGGTTCGCCATCGCGGTTTTTTCATCAATGATGGACGAAACCGGGGCAGAGAGCAGGCTCAGGACGTAGGTCGGGCTGACGTTGGCGGTCCAGCTGATCTGCACATGATTGTCGTCGACTTTCTTCAGGAAGCCATCGACGTTATCTTTGTTCCAGCCGAGCTGCGTCAGGATGAAAGAGGGATCGAGGTTCAGTTTCACCACGCGGCCCAGCGAGAAGATCACATCTTCCGGACGCAGCGGGTTGCCGGTAGAGAATTTCGCATCTTTGCGCAGTTCAAAGGTCAGGCTGCGGTTGTCGCTGCCGGGCTGCCACGAGGTGGCCAGCGTGGGTTTCAGATCCACCGGATTCTGCGGGTCAGACTGTACCAGACGCTGATAGATGTTCGTAAAGGCCTGAACGCTGGTCAGTTCAAACCCTTTGGCCGGGTCGAAGCTGTCTGCGTCGTCAGTTGATTGTGCAATCACCAGCGTATCTTTTGGTGTTGCGGCCTGGGCTGTGAAGGCGGCAGCCAGCGTCAGCGCCAGCAGTGATGGAATTATAGTTTTCATGAAATTTCCTTGCCTCTAAAAAGTTACGCGAGTTTACGAAAGGGCCGATGCGAAGAATAGTCGAATATGGGCTAATCATATGCCAAAAGGTTATAAGCATTACCTGGCGGTTATAAGAAGATCGCCACGCTGTTACCGAAGCGGCAACCTGAGCAGAAACAAATCCTCAACGAAACCGTTATTCAATACGTTATTGCTTTACCGACGCCGGCCTCTCTTTATAATGGCGGCAGATAACTTCAGGAGAATTCAGTTGGACAGTCACCCGAGATTAACCTTTATTCTGGCAAGCTGAGTTTCCTCTGCTGCTTGCCAACCGGCGAGCAGCGATCCCCGCTTTAATTAACGATCGCGCTCCTTGTTTTTAATCCTGCTATCACCAGGAGTGCGCGTTATGCTGCTGTTTTTATTCGCTCTTTTTCCTCCGCCCCGTCTGGCGTAGCCCAGGCTGCGCCCAATCGCTGATATCAGACTTTTAAAACGCCGCGTATAACCGGCGTCAGGTAACCCTGTGCGCGTCATTATTTTGTGTGCAGGCGGAATAACCTGACTGTTTCTGAAAGTCACCCCATTAAATAACCCGGCTACGCCAGGTTTTATCCATGCACGTTATTTCCCGTGCAGGACAACTATTGCTTTAAATCAGGGAGATGTCGAAATGAGCGACATGAAACTGGAGCAGGTTGCGATCACTTCATCCGGCAACCGTAATGATAAAAAAAGTAAAAAAATGTTTGCTGTGGCGCAGCAGGCAGACCAGCACATTGATATGACGCTGGCGAACCTGCGCAGCCAGCGTCAGGGTCTGACCCAGGCTGAGGCGGCGAAACGACTGGCTTTGTATGGCCGTAATGAAGTGGCGCATGAGAAAGCGCCACCTGCGCTGATTCAGCTGCTGATGGCGTTTAATAACCCGTTTATCTACGTATTACTGGTCCTGGCGCTGGTGAGCCTGTTTACCGACTATATTCTGCCGCTGCGCGCCGGTCAGGAGACCGATCTCTCCGGCGTGATCATCATCTTCACCATGGTGATGCTGAGCGGGCTGCTGCGCTTCTGGCAGGAGTTTCGCACTAACCGTGCGGCGCAGGCACTGAAGTCACTGGTGCGCAGCCAGGTCACCGTGTTGCGCCGTGAGCCAGGCAGCGAAACCGCGCAGCGTCAGGATGTGGATATGAGCGAACTGGTGCCGGGCGATATCATTCTGCTCAGCACCGGCGATCAGGTGCCTGCCGATGTCCGTCTGCTGAGTTCACGTAATCTGTTTATCAGTGAAGCAGTACTGACCGGTGAGTCGCTGCCGGTTGAGAAACAGAGCTGCGATGCGGGTATCGATGCCGAAGGTCAGACCGCCCAGGAGCGGCTGGCATCACCGAATATCTGCCTGATGGGCACCAGCGTGGCCAGCGGCACAGCCAGCGCAGTCGTGGTAGCGACGGGCGGCGAGACCTGGTTCGGCTCCCTGGCCTCATCGCTGACCGGAAGCCGTCCGCAGACCGCGTTTGACCGCGGGGTGAACAGCGTCAGCAAGCTGCTGATCCGCTTTATGCTGGTGATGGTTCCGGTGGTGCTGCTGATTAACGGCTTTACCAAAGGCGACTGGATGGATGCCACACTGTTTGCACTGGCGGTCGCGGTCGGACTGACCCCGGAAATGCTGCCGATGATTGTCAGCGCCAACCTGGCTAAGGGCGCGATTGCGATGTCACGCCGCAAAGTGATCGTTAAAAAGCTCAACGCCATTCAGAACCTCGGCGCGATGGATGTGCTCTGCACCGATAAAACCGGCACGCTGACCCAGGACACCATCCTGCTGGCGCATCATCTGGATGCGCGGGGCAACGAAGATGCACAGGTGCTGCTGCTGGCATGGCTCAATAGCGGCAGCCAGAGTGGCGCGAAAAACCTGATGGATCGCGCCTTACTCTGCGCGGGCGATAAGGTCATTTCACAGTCTCAGCGCAGCCAGTTCCAGCTGATCGATGAGCTGCCGTTTGATTTTACCCGCCGTCGGGTGTCGGTGCTGGTGGAAGATCTGACTCAGCATCGTTCACAACTGATCTGCAAAGGCGCAGTGGAAGAGATGCTGGCCGTCAGCATTGCCGTGCGGCAGGGCGACACGGTGGTCGCACTGGATGCGGCACAGCGTGCGGCGCTGCTGGCGCAGACCGAACACTATCATCAGCAGGGTTATCGCGTGCTGCTGGTGGCAACCCGTGATGGCGAGCTACACGCGCCGCTCAGCGACAGTGATGAGCGCGATCTGATTATCCAGGGAATGCTGACCTTCCGCGATCCGCCTAAAGCCAGCGCGGGTAAGGCGATTAAAGCCCTGCGTGACAGCGGTGTGACGGTGAAAGTACTTACCGGTGACAATCCGCTGGTGACGCTGCGGGTCTGTGCCGATGTCGGGCTGACCGATCCGGCCATGCTGACCGGCGATCAGATTGAGGCGATGAACGATGATGAGCTGGCGCAGGAAGCCGAGCGCTGCACCCTGTTTGCTCAGCTGACGCCGCTGCAGAAATCCCGTCTGGTGCGGCTGATGCAGCAGAACGGTCACACCGTCGGGTTCCTGGGCGATGGCATTAATGACGCGCCTGCGCTGCGGGCGGCTGACACCGGGATTTCCGTGGACAGCGCGGCGGATGTGGCGAAAGCCTCATCGGACATCATCCTGCTGGAGAAAGATTTACAGGTGCTGAATGAGGGTGTACTCAAAGGACGCGAGACCTTTGGCAACATCATCAAGTATCTCAACATGACCGCCAGCTCCAACTTCGGCAACGTTTTCTCGCTGCTGGTGGCCAGTGCCTTTATTCCGTTTCTGCCGATGCTGTCGATTCATCTGCTGATTCAAAACCTGATGTATGACGTTTCCCAGCTGGCGCTGCCGTGGGACAAGGTTGACCGTGAGTTTCTGAATAAGCCGCGTAAATGGGATGCCGGCAACATCAAACGCTTCATGCTGTGGATGGGCCCGACCTCGTCAATTTTTGACGTCACCACCTTTGCGCTGATGTGGTTTGTTTTCGGCGCTAACCATGCAGGCGTGCAGTCGCTGTTCCAGTCCGGCTGGTTTATTGAGGGGCTGCTGTCACAGACGCTGGTAGTGCATATGCTGCGTACCCGGAAGATTCCGTTTATCCAGAGCCGCGCCACCTTACCGGTGATGCTGACCACGCTGGCGGTGATGGCGCTGGGCATCCTGATCCCGTTCTCACCGCTGGGTGCGATGGTCGGTCTGGTGCCACTGCCATGGCAATATTTCCCGTGGCTGGTGCTGACACTGTTCAGCTACTGCCTGGTGGCGCAGGGCATGAAGCGTTTCTATATCCGTCGCTTTGGTCAGTGGTTCTAGGGAGGGGAAGATGAAAAAAAGCAGGCTCGATAAGGTCTTTGTCGGCGTGATGATCATCGGCTTAACTCTGATTGCGCTGACGGTCATCGTGCGGTGATGACGTTGTGATAGTGCGGTAATTAAGAGGCAGCGAGGCGACTCGCTGCCTTTTTTTATTGATGCAGTTACTCTTCGTCGCGCTCACGGCTGGCGCGCTGGCGCTCGTAATATTCATCTTCAGCGGTGATGATCTCATCCATCAGAGAATCCATATCCACCACGCGCTCCTCTTCCACAAACTTCCCGGTAAGCGGCGTTTCCGGGGTGAGCTTGCCATCTTCATAGAGCAGCCAGATCTCTTTGGCATAGCGCGTCTTCAACAGCTGCGGAGCGAACTGACCGTAGTAGGAGGTGATGTTGTCTACGTCACGTTCAAACATCGACTCGGCATGGTTATTGGCCGCCGCATCAACTGCCTGTGGCAGGTCGATAATCACCGGGCCCTGGTCATCCAGCAGTACGTTGAACTCGGATAAGTCACCGTGAACGATACCGGCACAGAGCATACGGACGATGTTGCGGATCATGGTGTGGAAATCCGTCACCGCCTGCTCTTCAGACAGAGAGACATCGCTGAGACGTGGCGCGACCGAGCCATTAGCATCGGTCACCAGCTCCATCAGTAACACACCGTCGATGCAGAGATAAGGCTGTGGAACGCGAACACCGGCGTTCGCCAGGCGGAACAGGGCATCTACTTCGGCGGTCTGCCAGGACTCTTCCTGCTGCTTACGGCCGAACTTTGTGCCTTTCTGCATGGCGCGGGCGTTACGGCTGTTACGGGTTTTACGACCTTCCTGATACTGCACGGCCTGCTTGAAGCTACGCTGGGTCGCTTCTTTATAGACTTTGGCGCACTGCACCTTGCCGCCGCATAGCACGGTATAGACGTCTGCTTCTTTGCCGCTTTTCAGCCGCTGCAGGACATCGTCAATCAGGCCGTCATCGACCAGGGGCTGGATTCTGTTTGGGATTTTCATGCGGCTTTATACCTTATTTCACCCGCTTTTCGTATCACTTTGCGATGATGGAAAACATTGGCAATGACTGAACAAAGTTTCTAATTCTACCCTGGAAAGTCGCTTTGTGGGGATGAACCTTGATGAGCTGCGCTTTTGACCTTTGTTTTATCATAAACAATGGATTAGAGGGGAGAGCAGGACGGTTTTATCCGCCAGAGCAACGCTTTGTTATGTATCAGCCCTGTGGGCGGGGATTTCGTGTCAGAGAAATGTGCCTGAATAGCAGGCTGGCGGGAGGCTGAAGGCCGGAATTCTGCCAACAGAATTTCGGCCCGCCTGCGGGATTACTTCAGGCCTTTAAGCACTTTAACCGTGCTTTCAATGTCGATCTCATCTTCAGAGAAGATCAGTGTCGTACCCTGGAAGGTGGTGACCGCCAGCTTTTTCAGCGAGCGCATCTCATTGGCGTTCGGGTCAGTTTTCGGCCGGATATTATTCAGCAGCAGTCCCACTGACAACACCGCGTTCTCTTTATCGACACCGGCATCGACCGGGACTTCTTCGTTGTAGACCAGATAAGACTTAATCGAGGTGATCTTGAGCCGCTCGCCTGCGATATAGATGTATTTGCTGGTCGGCGAGACCTTCACCGCATAGGCGGATAAGCCCTTGTTGTTGGTGGTGGGTTCAAACGTCACCGCCGCATCTTTCTTGATCAGATCAGGATTGGCGACCTTAATCACATGAAAATAGCGGTTATCACCGTTTTCATCTTTGATAAAGCCAAAACCTTTATCTTCAAACCAGGTTGTGATCGTTCCGTTCATCGCCATTTTTGCCTGCTTAATCTACTCAGTTTTTTACAGCGCGCAGTGTAAAACACAATGCCTGCGCAGACTATATAAGTCTGGATGATAATTTTCAGGTGCGCCAGAGGGTGAGCGGCGGAAGGGGGACTTTGTGGCGGATGAAGGCGAGTGTGATGGAGTGTGTGTAGCGGCAGATAAAAACGAAGTGATGGGTCGGTAGAGCCGGGAACGGACATCAGCCACGTGGGACACGTGGCTGTCAGCACTGGGCGTTGTTACGGGGATACCGGCGCTGTGTCGAATCAGGTTGTTGAGTCAGGCAGATTACCGGCAACCTGCGCAAAGCTCGTCTGCCGGTGAGCGTCTGTTACTCGTTGCCCCAGCGGTTCAGGAACTCGGCAATTTCATCAATACGCTGCTCATCGATACCCGCTTCACGCGCCATATCCTGCTGCGACTCTTCACTGATCTCTTCGTTGTTCATCAGACGGGTGATCAGCAGCTGGAAGTAATGCGCCAGCGGGGTACGTTCAGCTTCGCTCACCGGCTTAGCGGACTCCGTCGCATACTCATCTGCGACATCATAGTATTTGAGAGAGATTTCGTTATTCATAGGGGGTCCGCAGAGTTGAGTTTGGGTTTAAGCGTTGGCAGGGCATTGTGGCCCGGCGTAGAGGGGTATTATTTCGTGTTTGGGTTGGGGCTGTAAAGGGGGAGTGGGGAGGCGGAAGGAAGTATAGTAATGACGTTGCAGAAAATGTTGATATACATGCCTGAAGCGCATTCGCACGGAAGGCCGCAAGGCTGCACAGACACAAAAAGCCCGCAGTACGTTTATCTCGCGGGCTTTGAGGCGTTCGACGAAGTTCTGGTAACCCTCCATCGAACACCAATGCTCGTTTATAAGGGATTGCCATGGTCACTATGCTTGTTGATGCTTTCGAGTATTCGCAGAAGCAACCCTTTACCATCTTCCGGTGCAAAGGCGTTAATATACCTGTCTCTGAACTCTGATTTTATCATTTCATCGTCATATGTCAGAAAGTTCATCACTTCTTTTTTTAGATCTTCACGATCCTGGAGTGTTAATTCAGCTGTATAAATATCAATAGCTTCATCAATGGTGTCAGCACCTGTAATAAAGTCAAAGTCCTGATTTAATGTCCCTTCAATCAGAATATCTATATTAGTAGTTAGTAACATAATTTAAACCTCCGGGAATGCAGTCAGAATATAGTAAGGCTTGCCATTGTACAATTCATATTTAAGAACAACCTTGACTTTCGTTGCCGGAGTCAGTTTTTGACTACCCCTGAACAGGGAATAACCAATGACTTTTCTGGTGTCATATTTGATATTTAAATTATGTCCTGGTCTGTTTGCCGCCCAAATCTTTATCCACTCTTTATTTACCTTTATGGCATCGGATACTGATTTTTCGGCCAGATCTATATTGGTGAAAGAGCTAATGGCATTTGGCGGGCGAGCCAAATTTTCTATGCTTTTTAACCGGGCTGCTAGTTCATGCTGGGTTTTACCAATATGCTTTAAAATTGCATGGCCTCCGGGCGTATGACCAGTTACTGATTCATGTTGAATAAGTTTGATGCGTCCTGTGCGAATGGCTGCAATTCTCGCCGCTCCTGCCCCCAGAGAAAGAGCAACAGGTACAGCAACATCGAAGGTCAAACCTACCTTCCAGGCAGTATCTTCATCAGCACCAAACTGTTTCGCCATCTCAATGGCGGCGCGATATGTTGCACTACGAACATTCTTGCCGCTCAGAACCTGATTTGCTGCGGTATTAATACTGTCCATGCTATGCGCGCCAACAACGATGCAGGCCGCCTTTGTTAAGCCTGTAGGCTCGGGTGCCATACAAAGCGCAGTTGCCCCGGCCAGCTCAAGCGTTCCCATTACCAGCCCCAGCCCGCCCATAAGACGGTTAGACATTGTCTCAGATTCGGTAACTGACTTGTCAGAAAGTGCAGCAGCAAGCTGGACAGGAGACAATACTATCTTTAACCCATCATCCATGATTCAACTCCATCTGTGTGAATGACATCCTTTTTAAATCAGGCAGGTATGTGCCTTGATTAGATCTACCTTAAATAAGCACTGTTTCTTTAAAACTGTGTTATTTGGATTATTAGTTATTTATTTTTAAAATAATATAGTCAGGTCACTAACTATGGGGGTTAACTCACACAGTAGGGTGCTAGCTAGTTTCATTAGTTTATGGGGTTAGTCAGACGATGAAGCGGGCATTGCGTCAGTCGAGGGGGATGTTTTAAGGAAGATCGTAGACACAGGAAAGCCCGCAAGATTTTTATCTTGCGGCTGGCGGAATCTGAAATAGTTTTTCAACCTTATGTAATTATACGCTTTTATCCAATTCAGATTTGTTGAGTGTACCTAAACGTGTACCAATTATTGGATCTCATACCCCGGAGCAGCCCGGCGAGGATAACGAATGCCTAGCGCGTGATTCATAATAAAATCATTTTAGAGAAAAGTATTCACACTGTTCACATATGGTTTTTATGTAATAATTTCAATTATTTATCCGGTGAATGATTTGAGGGGGGGATGTATACTAGTGTGCACTTTTGATGAGCACCTTAGCCAAGATCACAAAAAGCGACCTGAGCCATTATGCGTAATATGAAGTTATTAGGCGCTGCTACTGTCAATGGTCCACTTTGTGCCAACTGCAGCCATTGCTGGCGAATGGCATGTTAGTTTAAGGGGGGGCAGGTCATAGCCTTTTACGTCATTGCTTCTGGTGTGTGCCGGACAGGCTGTTCGGCATGGCTCCGTAATGCTATTGTAAACTGACATCCATAAGGCCAGACAAAAGCAGTAGCCATATTATATCCGTAGAATAAATAGTATTAAAATGCTGTTTTTTTTGGTATCTGTAATTGAAATTGAATGATTTTTTCTATGTTTTATTCTTGTTGAAGATGAAAGCAGTATTCTAGTTAAAGTGAGGGAGTTTATGTCTGAAAATGAAGCCTATAAAAAATTACATGCGTCACATGAAAAAAATTATAAAAAAAAGCTTAATCAACTAGATCCAAACAGGACTGGCCTGGTAATTACCTGTCCAAAATGTCAGGATTTGAGTTGGCTAATGCTTCCAGAATGCAAAACGGGATGGAATGACGAAATTTATTTAGCATGCCCATCCGCTTGCGGTTATGGTGGTCTTATTGACACTTTTAGGCCTATAGCCAAACTCAGAGATGATGCTGGAAGTTTTGATATAGATACTATTTGTAAAAATTATAAAACCCCCTACGCATTCAACGGTTATATACACAGATGCCCCATATGCTTTATTGAAAACCCAAGAGAAGTTATGAGGGATATGGTGAGTAAAGCTGAAGTGGCGGTTATTCAAAATTATTCCCGAGAACAATTAAAACAGTTGTTGTCAGATATTGTCAGTGCATTTGATGGTGTAATGAAGAGGTGCTATGAAATTCACATGCATAATAAAAATATTTTCGATTTCAAAACCCCATCCTTTCAGAATGTAAGCGGATGGAAGGATAAAATGGCTGATTTAATAGTTGTTGAAGACGTTGTTGATGATCTGAATGAATTTACACGGATTTTTCAAAAAAGGCATTTGTTTGCCCATTCTTTAGGCGTTGTTGATCAAAAGTATATTGATAAAACAGGGGACACAACGGTTCAGGTTGGAAAGCAAGTGCCATTGAATTCAGAGGAAGTACTTTTCTTGGCAAAGAACACTCTAAATATTGTAGTGCATTTTTTTGGTTATCATTTGTCTTAAAGATTATGCAGCGCTGCCTGTTTTAGATTTGGCTTATTGGCGTTAAAAGAATATTATAAGGTAATCCTCCAAGAAAAGGAGGTTTACCGAAATTTTGGTTTTATAGCTATTACTTATTAAATTTATGATTAACATTAAGCTTTTAATGTTTCTATTTAAATTTATAGCGGCTTTGTTGAATAAAACAGATTTGGGATAAATATTACCGTGGCGGATTTTTTTTCAGGCATGCCAGCCTTTGTCATCTTGTTCAATGCACTTACCATGCATAGGTCCTCTGCGACCTGGCCGTCATTATCACGCAGTGTAAGCGAGCCTCCGAAAAGTTGTTTTACGAGAGAAATTGCCGTTTCCGCAATGGAGCGACGGTTATATTCCGTGTCTATTTCTACCGAGCATTGCTCCCACTTAGACGTTGAATAGCAACCGCTCTGTTACGGTCTACTTACTCGCTCGGCCAGTACCCCTCTCACATTTGGGGAGGGATGAGGGCGCTAATTGTAAATTATTACGCCGCAATTCATTATGTCACATTGCTACACCTTAGGAGCGCTTTATTCAGGATGCTCTCAACCAATACACACCGGAAGTAATATTTATTCCGAACTAACAAAGGTTTGGAAAAATCAGCGTTAACTTAAGCTAATAAAAATAAATACTCTGAATGAAAATATGTTTCATGATAATTATAGATTAATTTTCAATGAAGTTTTTAGAAATAATTTTAATCTAGGTTTAAAGCTGCTTCTAACGTCTGCTGTTCGCTCTTAGCGGCCTTGGCTGATATTAATAATCGCATCAAATATAAAAAAACCGGCCTAAGCCGGTTTACGTGGAGTAGTAATTAGGGGCTACATGCTGGCAGCCAATCTGCCTCACTGTCTTCATGTAGCGTGAGATTAGTCTGGATGCCGTTATTAGTCCTGCGCTTCAGAAGGGTGCGCTCATACTCTTTAAGAGTCTGCGGCACCGCCTGGCCGAATGCGGTCAGGCTCAGCGGATGCTGATGGCCGCGTGACTCCATGAATGACAGATACGCATGATAGAGATAACGTTTCGGGTTCATCGGGCGGATATTGGCGTTACCGATAAACAGCCCGTTCGGCGTGCTCAGCGGCATCAGATAGCCACAGAAATCAATCAGCGGATCAGCCTGGCGCTTTATCTCCAGCGCTTCGCCGGATGACTGCTGCGCCTGCAACAGCTCGCGCGCTTCATCGGGTGATGCGAAACGCTGCATCAGGTGACGGACAATCACGGCCAGCTCGGCGCTGATTTTGTCCAGTAGCTGCGGATCTCGCTCATTAGCCGGTATCACTTCGGGGAACGTCAGGATAACCCGGCGACGCGAAACGCCACCGCTGCGATCGCTGAAACGCATCGGGTTGTTGTTCACCGCCAGAATGACCGCCGGAATGTGCGTTGAATAGGCGTCACGGTATTTCGGATCGATTGCCACGGCATCACCGCCGGTAATCGCCTTGATGCCCGCGCCGTCGCCGCTCCATTTCTCCTGGTCAGGGAGAATAATCAGTGAGAAGCCCACCACGCTGGCGCGCTCGCGTGAGGATTCCAGCGTGTCGATGGTGGCTGACGTGGTATTGTCTTTTCCGGCCAGCAGAGTGGCTATTGAGGCCATCACGCTTTTACCGCTACCGCCGGGGCCGGTTACTTCGAAAAACATCTGCCAGTCATAGCGGTTTGCCAGCACCATAAATAACGCCGCCAGAATGCGCTCCTGCTTGTCGTGATTATTCCCGGCGGCCCGCGTTAACCAGCGCCAGAAATACGGGGCGTGGTCTGCGAGGTTTTCACCCGGACGCGGGGCGGTGAAGTCCACGCTGTTAACGGTGCGCAGCCAGTGCTCCCGGCGGTGCGGACTGAACGTGCCGGTAGCGGTATCAAATACGCCGTTACGGAAACCAATCAGGCGGCGGGACGGTTCCCCCATCTGCGGTAACATCAGCTTGAGTGTGTCCAGCACGCTGCCGATACCGGCGGCCGAGAACGGTGCGCGCACCTTCTGAAACAGCGCGGCGATTTCCCGGCGCAGCGTCTTCGCCTCCATCACCTGCCATGCGCCGTTTTCATAGCGGCAGATTTCCTCTCCGACCGGCGGCACGGCCAGCGCCTCCCCGTAATGGGCGACCAGCAGCTCGGCTTTCTGACTGGCGCTCATGGCCTTCAGGTCGGCCTCGCTGACGGATTCAAACGGGCTAAGCAGCTGCGGCTGGGTGAAGTCGGTGAGCTGCGCCAGCGTGGCGATATCGCCCTGCGCCTGCCACACGTCGTTCCAGTCACCGGTAACTGGCGGCAGTGCGGCTTTCCCGCCGCAGGCTTTCGCCGCTTCTTCTGCTTTTAACTGGCCGGTGCCGTTGTCATCGCGGTCGGCGGCAATTAGCATCAGCGCGCCGGGGTGTAACTCACGCAGCTGCTTTGCCATCGCGGGCAGGTTGTTGGCGCTCAGCGCCACGTAAACCGCCTGCCCGGTCAGCCGGTGCACGGTCAGGCCGGTGGCATATCCTTCAGTGAGCCACAGCGTTTTGCCGTCCGGCTCGCCTGCCAGCCAGTAAGTGCCTTTCACCTGCCCGCCGGGAAGGGTGCGCTTGTCGCCTGCGGCACTGATGAGCTGCACGTTTACGGCCGTACCGTCTTTGCCGGTCAGTGGAATGAGTACATCCCCGGCGGCAAAGCTGACGCCGCCACATCGCAGCGCATCAGCAAGTGTGAGCGCCTGCGTACCGTGCAGCCCTTTCGATGAAAGGTAGGCGTTGTCCGTGCGGCTGACAGCGGCGGCGATAAGTGTCTGCGCCCGTGCGGCGGCGTCTGCCTGCGCGCGGCTTTTGTCTGCGGCTTCAAAATGCATAACCGGGGCTGGCTCCGGCAGCGTGCCGAGCACTCCGGCCACCTTCATGGCGGCCTCTTTAGCGCTGATACTGAGCGCCTTTTCCACCAGGTTAAGGCCGTCACCGGCCCCGCACTGGTTACAGAGCCACGTTCCGCGCCCATCCTGATTGTCGAAGCGGAAGCGGTCTTTACCGCCGCACGCCGGGCAGGCACCGTGTCGCCCCCCGGCGTGCACGCTGATGCCGAGGGCAGGCAGAAGCTGCGGCCAGAATCCGGTGGCCGCCTTTACGGTGTCAGAGACGATATGTTTCATCTGCATGTTCTCCCTCAGTGCAGCGTGATGTGGCTGGCGGCCGCAAGCTGGCTGCGGAAAAGTTCATCCATCATGGTGACGCCGAGCTGCGTCAGGCGCGGCGGCGCGGTCAGCAGGTCAGGTTCGACCATATCGCCCAGCATGGTGCAGGCCATCTCCATGCCCGCATCGGGGCCGTGACGGCGCACATAGAAGCTCTCCAGCTCAAGGGCAATCGTCATCTGCAACTCATCGAGCGTGGCTGAAACGGTGATGCCGAGGTTTTTGCAGGCATTCAGATAGCCCTGCGCCAGAGCGCGGCGGTAAACGGCGGTGCGTACCTCAACGGGCAGGCAGGAGTGATTAGCGGTCATCATGGCGGGCCTCCGTGGCTAACATGCGGGATTCACAGGTTTCAACGACTTTACCGAGCTGGTCGGTGAGCAGGGCGACGACCGAGGCAAGCGCCGCGCCGTCCGGGACGCAGCCGCGCGCGCTCAGGCAGTTCACCGAGTCGAACATATCGAGCACGGTCACGCCGACCGTGTGCGCGTGCAGCAGACGCAGATAGTCAGCGTGGGGAATGGGGTAGGTGTCATGGTTATTCAGGTGTTGAGAACGGGTGTTCATGCCGCCACCGCCTTAACCGGCAGACGACCGGCAAAGGACAGGACGTAATCGCGGGCGAGGCTGGCGCGGGCGCTGCGCTCATCGCCTGCTACAGTGCGCAGCATGCATGGACGGGCGGCGGCATCGATGCGGCGCACGGCGGCAAAAACAAAGGTGAATTCAGGGTGAGCGGCAGTAAGGGCCGTTGTCATGAGGACAATCTCCAATAAGTAGCGGTTACTGCTACCACCGGAGTTCCTACGCTCATGGGTGGTAGCCCAGACGGGGGTAGGAATACCGGCCTTATTGGAAACCGGCCAGCCCGAAGGCTGCCCCGCCTGAGCCACCATTATTTTGACGACGCAACGGAATAAGGACCGCTGCGCTGAAAAATGGCGCACTGAGGCAACGACGTAAAAAAACACGCATGGCGCGTGTTGTGTCGCCAATAAGTAACTCGGGTTCCTACGCCCGGCTGCCGATTTTGCGACAGCACAAAAACTGTATAACGGCCGCTCGCCAGAGAAAAGCCTTTTTTCACACATCGGGGTATTTTCCTCAGCAACTGGTCAGGACGTGATCGGATTGCGGCGGATTTGATCGGAATTCCCGGTTCTCTTTTTTCGCCCGCTGCCTGGCAGGCTTCGCTTTTTTACTCATAACGGAGATGTGACCGTGCATTCCGCTGGTAAAGGCCGGTGCGGTTGCTGGTCTGTAGCTGAGGGCTGCCGTCAGGCTTTCTGCGACAAAGGCGGCTTCTTCGAGGGTGAGCGGAAAGGTTTTTGTGCCCAAATTCAGCAAAATCACTCTGCACCTCCGGCACGCTGCGCGATGCGGGCCTGCATCCAGCCGTCAATCTCTGATGCCAGCCAGGCGACGTTTTTACCGCCGAGGGAAATCTGTGAGGGGAACTGCTCCCGACTGATTAAGTCGTAAATGGTCGAGCGTGACAGACCGCAGGTGCTGATGACCTCCGGCAGTCGCATAAAGCGGTCGCGCGGATAAACGGCATCGCGGGTTACGGGAATGGCAGGGACTGGTAAGGATGAAACTGCGTGCATGGTGTTACCTCATTATGAGTCCGGCCGGTGCTGTCCGGTTCCGGTGGTGTCTTCAGGTAACCCCCTATTCTGATTATATTTCTGGTGAAGTAAACAACCCCCTGATTGCTGAAAAATGAGCAAAAAGCATTTCTCTTACCTCCTGTTTGCCTTTGTTTGCCAACGTTTGCCAGTGTTTGCCTTTTGAGAGCTTTCAACGATTAAAAAGCTTTTATTAATAGAATTAAAATCTGAAAAAGGCTCGCCAGAAAAAAGCTGTTATCTGAGGCTGTGTGAACACCTGTGAATACTCAGTGAAAACTTAATTTTAAAGTGTTCACTGCTTTACTTACTGTATTTATTATCTTTTTTATCTCAGTGAATACCAGTGAACAGTTATATAAGAAATATCATCAGTTAAGGAGCCATCCCGTACCGATTATGCCTTTGTTTGTTCATCGACAGGCGGAAAGCAATGAAATGCGCTGTCCTGTGGTACACGACAGAATGGCCTCATCCTTTACAGACGATGAGAGACAATCATGACCACCCCGGAACAGAAACCTGCATCACTGGAACGCTTCGAGAAAGCCCGCGCTGAACATACCGAAAGAATGAAAGCCTATAATGGCATCTGCGCCGATATTGCCCGCTGTGAAAAAGAGCAGCAGTTGGCCATCGAGGCTGGGAAAGAAGCCGAGAGCAACTGGCGCACGAGCTTCCGCAACCTGCGAGGCAATCTCACTGACGAGCTGCGCGCCGAACATTCTCATCGCATCGCCAGCCGGGAACTGGCCGACGAGTTCGGCGGGCTGCTAAAAGAGCTGGAGCTGGATAAGCAGGAGGCAATGCTGAAATGCTGCGGCAGTGGCAAAGAGTACGTCGAATCATACAGCGCGGCGTTTACCGGATTTGCGGATGCACACTGGCAGTCAGCGCTGCGTAACGTGAGCCCGTCGCTGTTGTGGGCTATTAAGCTGCGTGTCCGCCGTGAAGAACTTTCCCCGACGTTTGCCGGTGATGACCGGGACCGGATTAAGGACGTGGCTTATCTGGTTGGTGAAGCGCTGACACGGGCGGCTGTGGCCCTGCCGGACAGTGTAATGGAAGAGGCACCGCTACTGGAAAATATTGGTCTGTATCGCCCGCCGTTAACAGGTATTGATATGGAGCTTTACCGCCATCCTATGCGTCGTCAGAAACTGGCTGAATCAATCCGGGCGCAGCGTGCAAAACTTCAGGAGGGCAGCCAGAAATGATGCACTGTCCCTACTGCAAAAGCGCGGCACATACCAAATCGAGCCGCTATATGTCAGAGCAGGTAAAAGAGCGTTATCACCAGTGCACTAACCTGAACTGCTCCTGTACTTTCAAGACGAATGAGAGCATCACAAAGGTGATCACCGCACCGCCACGGCCGGAAAACGTACCAGAAGCGCCACCCGAACCGGCCAGGGAACGGCAGACGCTGGGCCGTTATGGTTCTGCATTCCGCCAGGTTCATTAATCCCGTACAGCCGCTGCCACACCAGCGGCTTTTTTGCGCCCATATTCTTTCTTCCCGAAGCCTTTTTTCTGGCCAGCCGCTTTGTAAAGAGCCCTGCATGCATAGCGTGCATGAATCTGCATGCAAAATTATCGGCCACTTTCCACCGTTCAGCCCATGCCGGGCGCGGCCCGGCCCGTATCATGCACTTGCATGAAAAACGATCCATAAAGCGGGCAGGCGTGGCGGGGATAGCATTGCGCGCGGATGTTTAATCGAGCTAGCAGCGAATGAGACTAGCCTTAATCAGAAAGTAACATTGGATACTTAATTTTAAGAGTGGTTTTCAGTGGCCATTAGACGTGTGCTAATTGCTCTTTATTTTTAAGCTGTTGTTTTCGTTTAATTTATTACTGCATATTCCTTTTTTTATTTATTAAATATATTTAATAGTTAAACGGTATAAGACTATTCTTATTTATTTTGATATTTATTGTAACATCAAGTTTCGATTGTTGATGTCATTTTAAACTTACGGATAAGAGGCTGAAAATGAAAATATCTTTTTTTGCAGTTGATAATTTTAGAGGTATTTCTGGGGGGTTGGATAAGAATAAAATAGTTTTTAAAGACACTAACACTCTTTTTATTTATGGGGCAAATAATGCTGGTAAATCTACTTTTCTAAAAGCTTATATGTATTTTTACAAAGACGAAAAACCTATCTTAGACGACTTCCATAAAAGAGGAAAGTCTCAAAATATTGAATTTGAATTAGAGGTTGAAGTCGATGAGGTGGATAAGGCTAGGATTGAAACTGTAGCGCCCACAAAAAAGGAGAGCTACAAAAAGTATTTAAAAGGCAACCTTCTCAGGATAAAAAAAATTTTAACCCATAAAGCAGGGAAGTTTGAAGTAGCTAATCTTACTTTCAATTATGATAACGATTCTTATGAAGATGTTGCCTATGCAACTCTTGGGTTGCACACTGTTTTTCAGGCGTGTCTGCCAAAACCAATATTTATAAATGCCATGCCCACTGAAGAACAAGCTAAAACAATCCTTAATGAAATATTAAAGGCTATGGCTGAAAGCACATTAAAAACTCAAGATTTCATGGAGCTGCAGTTAGCGCAGGCGAAAATAAAAGAATTACAAGATAAAATGTATGATTCTGAGCTTATAAGTACTTACGAGAAATCGGTCAACACTTATTTTAATAGGATATTCGGGGATACCAATATATCATTTAAAGATCACAAGGATAGAGTTGTATGGACTGAGAATAAATTAGGTAAAGAATTTGATATTGAGTTTATAAAAAAAGGTGTGAATGGAGAGAAGGATGATGACATACCATCATCTTATAATAGTGTAGGCCATGGGACTATCAGAACTGCAATTTTCACTCTATTGCTAATGAGAGATGTAGCTGAGAAATTTGAAAGACAGAAAGGAAGAAAGGACTACATGGTTCTTTTTGAAGAGCCAGAGTTATTTTTATATCCAAGAATGGTAAAAGAGCTTAGGGAGTTGATTTACCAAGTAAGCACTGAAGAGTTGCCTTATCAAGTTTTATGCGCCTCTCATTCTGCGGCAATGATTGATATCACTAAACCTAAATCTTCAATTATAAAGTTAGTTAAGAACGAAACCGGTACAGAAGTACATCAGATTAATGACGCTTTTCTCAAGTCTGCAAAAGGCATTGTTACTAAGGAAGAATTAAAGCAAGAAATGTATGAAGTGCTGAGGTTCAACCCTTACATCTGTGAATCATTTTATTGCGATGAGGTTCTTCTAATTGAAGGGCCAACAGAAGAAATAATTGCACGAGCTTACCTCCAAGAGAAAAAAAGTCAGAAATACATTTTTGTATTAAATTGTGGCACTGTAAACAACATACCCTTTTATCAAAAAATATTTTCTAAATTCAACATAAAATATCACGTTATTTTTGATACTGATAAAGCTGTTAGGGTAGGGGCTGACGAAAGAGGTAACTGTATATTTGATTCTGGAATTCAAAAAACGATTGTTGATCAGTACAATATAGATTTCGTGAGTATGAAAGGGAATATAGGTGTTTTCAGAACACATGTTACAACCTTCGAGCCTGCGCATAAATGTGAGTCAATACCCGCTGCATTTAGGTTTATTGAATCAGGGGATAAGAGCAAGCCTTATAATGCTAATCTTTATTGGAAAAATGTTTTGAAGCCTAACGTAGATCATGAGGATATTATTAAGGTCCCAATAATAAAATATCTTGGGGAAATAATAAGCCATTAATTAACTAGCTGAGCCATTGGCTCAGCTGTTTTTCTTATAAATTTCTCGCCCCCACCAATCCATTAACTCTATCCTTCCCTTAAGGTAAATAGAACGGTTATAGGCTTTCCTTACCTCATTTTTATCGCTATGAGCTAGAGCAGCCTCAATTACATCTGAATTGAAACCGTATTCATTCATTGCGGTACTAGCTATCGAACGTAATCCATGTGCAACCAGCCTACCTCCATATCCGACGCGCTTGATAGCGGCATTGGCTGTCTGGCTGTTCATTGATTGCTTTGGATCACTTCTGCTTGGAAATACATGTTCCCTGTGAGCGCTGATAGGTTTCATTATCTCTAGAATATCCAATGCTTGAGAAGATAAAGGAACAACGTGTTCTCGCTTTGCTTTCATACGTTTGGCAGGTATCGTCCAGAGCTTTGCTTCAATATCGATTTCAACCCAACGAGTACCCGCGGCTTCAGAAGGACGCACAAGGGTCAGAAGTTGCCACTCAATAAGGCAGCGAGTAGAAACAGATAGGTTCGACATAGATAATGACCGCATCAACATTGGCAATTCCTCGGGTCTAAGCGTTGGCATATGCTGCTTTTTTGGCTTCTCAAAAGCCATACCAACGCCTGAAGCAGGATTTGCATCAATCAACCCTGTGTTGACTGCATAAATCATGATCTCATTAATACGCTGAATTAAGCGGCGAACTGTTTCAAGCGCCCCGCGAGCTTTAATCGGCTCCAATGCTTCAACGATCGTTCTGGCCTTGAGCGTTTGAACAGGAATCTCACCAATCGTAGGGAAGATGTCTTTCTCCAGCGATCGCCAAATATCCTTCGCGTAATCCTCCGTGACGCTTTTGCTTTTAAGTAGGAACCATCTTCCGGCAACAACTGAAAAAATACTATCCAGCTCAATTTGCCGTTGCTCAGAAACTTCCTCTTGCTGCTTCTGCGGGTCGATCCCTTGCGCAAGCAGCGACATATATTGGTCACGCATCTGACGTGCGGCAGCGAGTGTTAGAGCAGGGTAGGAGCCAAGACTAAGGTTTGTACGGCTGCTACTTCCAGGACGTTGATAGCGGAAACGCCATAGCTTCTTACCGGATGTTTTGACGAGCAGGAAAAGTCCGTCACCATCATGCAGCGTGAACTCTTTCTCTTGAGGCTTAGCTTTGAGGATTTCGTTATTAGTGAGGGGGCGTGTCATCCGAGCCATGACTGGTTTCCGTCCATAATTGGTACACGTTTTTGGCCCACATTATAGCGTGTACCTAAACGTGTACCAATTATCTCTGGATTCAGGCGGATCGTCACGGAAGATTACGGATACAAAAAAGCCCGCAGGGCTTGTGCCGTGCGGGCTTTCAGGACTTCTGCGGATGGCACTGGAACCATCTTTGAAGAATTTTGGTGGAGCTGGCGGGAGTTGAACCCGCGTCCGAAATTACTACACCGTCGGCACTACATGCTTAGTCAGTTTTTACATTCGCCGGTTAGCTGCGAACAGACACGCCACTAACAGACTAGCCTGATTGGATTTAACGCTTCAACCCCAGGCAAGGCATCCACGCGATCTCTTTTGGGTTTGACTTCTCTTGATCCCCGTCTTAAGAGCGGAAGCTAGGGAGAGAAGGCTCTAAGCAGGTTATTAAGCTGCTAGTGCGTAGTTTTCGTCGTTTGCGACTATTTTTTTGCGGCTTTTTACGAGGCAAACCGCCCCTCGGCATGCTCCTAAGGCTTCACAATCCCGTCGAGTCCAGAATCAGCCCCAGAACTTCAAATACTAACAACAAAACAACTCAAAATCCAGTGCTTAACGCTTTGAATTCTTCATGATACGTGCTTTGTCTAATTGCCATTCGCGGTCTTTGATATCATCGCGCTTGTCGTGCTCTTTTTTACCGCGTGCAACACCAATCTTCAGTTTGCACCAGGCGTTCTTCCAGTACAACGACAGCGCCACGATGGTGTAGCCTTCGCGGTTGACGCGGCCATACAGGGAGTCGAGTTCACGTTGCTTCAGCAGCAGCTTACGGCTGCGCGTCGGGTCGCAGACCACGTGACTGGAGGCAACGGCTAAGGGTTGAAAGGTTGAACCGAACAGAAAGGCTTCGCCATCGCGCAGCAGAATATAGCTGTCGCTGATGTTGGCTTTACCAGCACGAAGTGACTTAACTTCCCATCCTTGTAACGACAATCCCGCTTCGTACTCCTCTTCAATGAAGTACTCGTGACGGGCGCGTTTGTTCATGGCAACAGTGGCAGAACCGGGTTTGTGTGCTTTTTTCTTTGTCATAGTGCGGCGTATTTTACATCACTTAGTCGGTTATCGCATCCCCAGTCCAGCGGGGCGGCAGGAAACGGGATATTCTAGCACACCCTCACTCGGGGACATTTTTGTTTAATCGCTGAAAATGCTATTATTCAGCGGTTTCGTGATGAACAGGAACCATTATGGCTCAGATTAGTCGTTCGGCGCTGGTCCCGTTTAGTGCCGGTCAGATGTACAAACTTGTAAATGATGTGGATGCCTATCCGCAATTCCTGCCGGGTTGCACCGGAAGCCGCGTGCTGGATGCGTCAGATAATCAGATGACTGCGTCCGTGGATGTGTCGAAAGCGGGCATCAGCAAGACATTTACCACCCGCAATACCCTGACAGATAACCAGAGCATCCATATGCAACTGGTTGATGGACCGTTCCGCAAGCTGACCGGCGGCTGGAAGTTCGTCTCGCTGGGCGATGACGCCTGCAAGGTTGAATTAAGCCTGGAGTTTGAATTCACCAACATGCTGGTAGAGATGGCCTTTGGACGTATCTTCAAAGAGCTTGCCAACAGCATGGTGCAGGCTTTCACTCAGCGTGCTAAAGAGGTCTACAGTGCCTGAGATCTCCGTTGAGGTGGTCTACGCCTTACCTGAAAAACAGTATCAGCTTTACGTGAAAGTGGAGCAGGGCAGCACGGTAGAGCAGGTCATCCAAAAGTCAGGACTACTGGAACTGCGTCGGGAGATTGATCTCACCAGTAACAAAGTCGGCATCTACAGCCGGCCAGTGAAGCTGGGTGATGAGGTTAATGAGGGCGATCGTATTGAGATCTATCGTCCGCTGATTGCCGATCCCAAAGAGCTGCGCCGTCAGCGCGCAGAGCGAGCGGCAGAGAGCAAAAAATAAGTCGCTATCCCTTCAGGCTCAGTGGATAGCGGGCATAAAAAAAGGCGCTCAGTGCGCCTTTTTGCTGTCTGCCGTTTAAACGGTCTTCCGTTCAATCAGTCGCTGTTTCTGGCCAGATTCTGCTTATTGTCGATGTTAGTCAGAACACCGTTACCATCAAAGTTCAGTGTCAGCGTCTGCTGCTTCACGCGCTCATGACCTGGCTCCTGACGGAACACGTAATACCATACGTTGCTGCCAAACGGGTCTTTCATCATCGGCGTACCGAGGGTGTAAGCCACCTGTTGCTGTGTCATACCGGTATGGATCTTGGCTACGTCGTTAGCTACCAGATAGTTACCCTGGTTGATATCAGGACGATAGACCACGCGCTCTAAAGTGGAACATCCGGCGGTCATCATCAACATTACTACTGCCGCGGCAGTCAGCGTTTTACAGCGCATCTATACATTCCTTTTCCGGGGCCAAACGCCTTTTACAGGCGGTTTTCTTGCCATCAAAATCTGAACTCTGCCTGCGGCAGGCTTTATTACTTTGGCGACATAAGTGCCGATGATAATAAACCTTTTCGCTATTGGAAACCTCTACAGAGCAAGCTTATGACCCCAGCCGGTTAAAAAAGTGCGCTGCTATGCGGCTAAAAGTTCTTTTGCGTTGGCCAAGGTGTTACGTGTGACCTCGCTGCCACCCAGCAGTCGCGCCAGTTCCTGCAGACGTGCACGTTTGTCCAGCGGCTGCATATGAGTCTCGGTCATCGCACCATCGGTCTCTTTGCTGACATAAAAATGCTGATGACCACAACCGGCAACCTGCGGCAGGTGGGTTACGCACATCACCTGAGTCGATTCGCCCAGCTGACGCAACAGTTTACCCACCACGGCGGCGGTCGGGCCGCTGATGCCGACATCCACTTCATCGAAAATCATCGCCGGCGTTTCCATTTTCTTCGCGGTGATCACCTGAATCGCCAGGGCGATACGTGACAGTTCACCGCCCGAAGCAACTTTGCCCAGCGGCTGCAGTGGCTGACCTGGGTTAGTGGTCACCTGGAAATCGACGCGGCTCGCACCGTCTGCGGTCAGCTGATCCCGATTAAAGGTCAGCGCAATTTTAAACTGGCCATGCGGCATCGAGAGCAGATGCATACTCTGGGTAATCAGCAACTGCAACTCATCGGCATAGTGGCTGCGCTGCTGGTGCAGCTGCTCTGCGCTTTGCAGCGCGGCCTGATAGTGTTCACCCACCAGTAATTGCAGGCTCTCCTGATCGCTCTCATGCTGAGACAGCAGTTCCGCTTCTGCCAGTAGTTGCTGATGCAGTTCAGGCAGCCCTTCAGGGGTGACGTGATGCTTACGGGCTAAGGCGATCTGGCGCGAAATACGCTGTTCCAGTTCATACAAGCGGTTAGGATCCAGATCAAGGCTGTCGCAGTAGTGGCGCAGTTCGTCACTGGCTTCGCTCAGCTGAATCGCCGCCTCTTCCAGCAGGTTGTGAACGCCGTTCAGCTTCTCATCCAGCGAGGTCAGCTCTGAAATCATCTCACGCGCGCTGTAGAGCAGGCTGTTGAGATTATTGTCATCGCTGTCTGCTAACAGTTGCAGTGCCTGCTGGCTGGTCGACAGCAGCTGTCCGCTGTTGGCCAGACGCTTATACTCTTCGTCGATCTGCTCATATTCACCCTGCTGCGGAGCGAAGTCGTTCAGCTCTTTCAGCTGATACTGCAACAGCTCGCGGCGGGATTCGCGCTCCTGCGCCTGCTGCTGATGCAGCGCCAGGGTGCGGCAGCTCTGATGCCAGGTCTGATAGCTGGCGCGCATTTGCTGCAGCAGATCGTCGTGACCGGCATAGGCATCCAGCAGATGTTTCTGGTGGTCTGGTTTGAGCAGAAGCTGATGGGCATGCTGGCCGTGGATCTGAATCAGTAACTGGCCGAGATCGCGCAGCTGAGAGAGCGGCACCGCCGTGCCGTTGATAAAGCCGCGGGAACGTCCGTCAGCGCTGATAACCCGGCGCAGCAGACATTCGTTGCCATCGTCCAGATGATTATCAATCAGCCAGCGCTGAGCAGAAGGGGAGGACTTAAGCTGGAAGCGTGCGCAGAGGTCGGCCCGGCTGGCACCCTGACGCACCATGTCGGCATCAGCACGACCGCCCAGGCATAATCCCAGCGCATCAATCGCGATAGACTTACCGGCACCGGTCTCACCAGTGATTGCTGTCATGCCGCGTTGAAAATCAATGTCGAGCTCACGAACGATAGCGAAATTACTGATGGTCAGTTGGGCCAGCATAGGTTCACCTGTATGAATAAACACATATGGTTTTTCATACAGTATAAACTGGTTTTTTATCCAGTAAAGAGGTGATGCCGCATTTCAGAACAATTTTTTTGACCAGCCCAGTTTTGAACTCAGCGTATTGAAATAGCTGTAGTTTTTAGGATGAATCAGGTTCAGGTGGTTGGCGCTGCGTCGTATCAGTACATCCTCGCCTTCCTGAATCGGCAGCGCAATCTGGCTGTCACAGCTGATTTCCAGGTCGCTGCGGCGTGAGGAAAAGCGCAAACGGATGGTACTGCTGCTGTTGATGACCAGTGGCCGCGCTGACAGCGTATGCGGGAACATCGGCACCAGCACAATCGCTTCAAGTGACGGCGTCAGAATCGGGCCGCCCGCAGAGAGTGAATAGGCGGTCGAGCCGGTGGGTGTCGAAATAATCAGCCCATCCGAGCGCTGGGAGAAGGCGAACACTTCATCGATGTAGACTTCAAATTCGATCATGTGCGCGACTTTGCCGGGATGCAGCACCACTTCGTTGATAGCGGAGCCAATGCGCGGCGAGCAGTCAGATTTGCACACCTGCGCTTCCAGCAGAAAGCGGCTCTCGACGAAATAGTTGCCCTGTAGCACCTCATCCAGCTGCTGCTGCGCATTGTCCGGGTCAAGGTCGGTGAGAAAGCCGAGATTACCGCGGTTAATCCCAATCACTTTAATGTCGTAGCGCGCCAGCACCCGCGCTGCGCCCAGCATATTGCCATCACCGCCCACCACGACAGCTAAATCGGCCTGCTGACCAATCTCCGCCAGCGTGCCCGTCTGCACGTCGTGAAGCGACAGCTCCTGCGCAATTTGCTTCTCAACGATCACTTGATAACCTTTGGCTGTCAGCCAGCGCCAGAGCATCTCATGCGTGGTTAACGCGGTGGGATGGCGCGGATGGCCCACAATACCAATGCAGTTAAAGTGTTTGTTCATCTGGTCGGTGTTCCTTATAAGCCAAAACGGTAAGGCAATGTGATAGGTTCCCTTGAATCCGTCATACCAATCCCCATAATAAGCCAACCAGCGAAATGAATGTGCAAAACGCGGAGAAATTCATGAGTAGTAAAGAACAGAACACCCCAAACGAGCAAGTCTCAGACGAAATTCAGCAGGATCAGCAGCAACCTCAGGAAGCGGAGACAGCGGCAGAGGTGGATCCGCGTGATGAGCGTATTGCTCAGCTCGAAGCTGAATTAGCGCAGTCGCAGACCGGTGTGCGCGATGCCCAGCTGCGTGCACAGGCAGAGATTGAGAACATTCGTCGTCGTGCCGAGATGGACGTTGAGAAGGCGCACAAATTTGCGCTGGAGAAGTTTGCCAACGAACTGCTGCCGGTCATCGACAGTCTCGAGCGTGCGCTGGAAGTGGCGAACAAAGAGGACCCACAGCTGGCTTCGATGATTGAAGGGATTGAACTGACCCTGAAAGGCCTGCTGGGCGCCGTGCGTAAATTCGGTGTTGAAGTGGTCGGCGAAACCGGCGTGCCGTTTAACCCGGAAGTGCATCAGGCGATGTCGATGATGGAGTCTGAAGAGTTTGAGCCAAACCATGTCATGCTGGTCATGCAGCGTGGCTATACGCTGAATGGTCGCCTGCTGCGCCCGGCGATGGTTGCGGTTTCCAAAGCGAAAAGCTGATTCAACGCCTGAATCCCGTTACACGGCCGCGCACTGACGCGGCCGTGTGCTTTCTGGCGTTAGTCCGGTAAAACCGGCGTCCAGTCCACCGGCTTTTTACCGGCAGCGCTCAGCAGCTCATTGGTTGTTGAAAAGTGTTTGCAGCCGAAAAAGCCACGGTGGGCGGAGAGCGGCGAGGGATGCGGTGCCTGCAACACGTGATGGCGCTGGCGATCGATAATGCTGCCTTTCTTCTGCGCATGTGAACCCCACAGCAGAAAAATCACCCCTTCACAGTGCTGGTTAATCGCCGCAATCACATTATCCGTAAAAGTCTCCCAGCCAAATCGCGCATGGGAATGCGCTTTGCCCGCCTCAACCGTCAACACGGTGTTCAGCAACATCACGCCCTGTTTTGCCCAGCTCTCAAGAAAGCCGTGACTGGGCTTCTGAAAACCTGGAATATCCTGCATCAGCTCTTTGTAGATATTTTGCAGAGAGGGCGGCACCTGGACGCCGGGCAGTACCGAGAAGGCCAGACCGTGCGCCTGATGAGGCCCGTGATAGGGATCCTGACCGAGTATCACGACGTTGACGTCGCCCAGCTCCGTCAGGCGAAAGGCGTTGAACACATCTTTCTGCGGCGGATAGACGGTGACACCCGCAGCGCGTTGATCGGCGACCTGCTTCAGCGTCTCGATAAAATAGGGTTTCTCTTTCTCTTCAGCCAGCACGTCGTGCCAGGTCAGCTTTTCAGCCATGTTTAACTCCCTTAACGTTAGTGCCATAAGCTTAGCGGTTCCTGCCGCTGACCTGAAGGCAAAAATAATTTGAATAATACAAATTAAGTTTAGGTGGCAGGGGTATTGAGATCAACGGGTTAGCTTAAAAGCGGCCGGAATGCCTGATTAATATTGATACAGGTCAAAACTGTCCGAAATCAAAGGTGATATACCGGGGCCTCAAATTTGATTTATCCACGTATTACCCGGGAGACGCAATCATGATCACTGGTATCCAGATCACTCAATCAAACAATTCACAACTACTGAACTCCTTCTGGCTGCTGGACGAAGAGAAAGCCGAAGCGCGTTGCCTGTGTGCAAAAGCGGGCTACGAAGAAGATCAGGTTGTCGCCATCAGCGAACTGGGCGAATTCGCTTACCGCGAAGTGCCGGTTGAAATCAAACCTCAGGTACGTGTTGAAGGTGGACAGCATCTGAACGTCAACGTTCTGCGTCGCGAAACGCTGGAAGATGCAGTTAAACATCCTGAAAACTATCCGCAGCTGACTATCCGTGTTTCAGGCTATGCCGTGCGTTTTAACTCACTGACGCCTGAGCAGCAGCGCGACGTCATTACCCGTACCTTTACTGAAAGTCTTTAAGCAGCCTGAGTTATCGGTTGCTGAAAATTAGCGCAAAGCGCACACAGCAATTTTTATTAATATTATGAATAAGATAAACAGTTAACTGCCTGGCACGCTGATGACAGTGTCGTGAAGAAAGCGCTCTGGCAGACAAAAGATTGTGAAAGGGCTGTTACTGATTATCAGATAAAAAAAATCGCCTCCTGTGAGGCGATTTTTTTATAGCTGCGATGATTTATTCCGCATTCTCGTTAGCTGGCGTACTGCCGCTTGCCTTGCGGCGTTTGCCGACATTTTTGGCATCACGATGGCGTTTTTTCACTCGCGGTTTTTCTGTTTCACTGGCTTTCTGCTCTGCACGCTTCGCCAGAACCTTTTTCGACGGTTTGCCGGTCGTTTTGGCACTTGGCGCCCGCGTCTCAGGACGCAGCTCATCAATCACGCGCGCTTTGATCGGCTCGTTCACATAGCGGGTGATTTTGCCCAGCAGCACGAAATCGTGCGCTTCAACCAGTGAGATGGCGATGCCTTTACGGCCCGCACGACCGGTACGCCCGATGCGGTGCAGATAGGTATCGGCGGTGCGCGTCATGTCATAGTTGAAGACATGACTGACATCTTCAACGTCAATGCCGCGCGCGGCGATATCCGTCGCAACCAGCACGTTAACGCGGCCTTCACTCAGACGTTTAATCGCTTCGTTACGCTTCGCCTGCACCATTTCGCCTTCAAGATAGCTGCTACGAATCCCCGCTTCGTGCAGCCAGCTCACCAGCTCATGCAGACGTTCACGCTTACGCACGAACACGATGCTGCGCGTCACATCCGGCTGTTTCAGCAGATGGATCAGTAATTTGGTTTTGTGCTGCAGATCGTCAGCGCGGTAGTACCACTGCTGGATCTTTTTGCGCTCACGGCGGCTTGGGTCCGCTTCCAGCTCAACCGGATCGTTCAGCAGACGCTCGGCGAAGTCACGGATATTGTCGCCTTCCAGCGTGGCGGAGAACAGCAGGGTTTGCTTGCGCCAGCGCGTTTCAGCCGCGATGGTTTCGATATCCTGGGCAAAGCCCATATCGAGCATGCGGTCCGCTTCATCCAGCACCAGGGTTTCTACTGCGCGGCAGTCAAAGTTCTCTTCATTGATGTACTGCAGCAGACGGCCGGTGGTGGCGACCACGATGTCCTGGTTTTCGCTGAACACTTCGGCATGGTTCATATAGGCTACGCCGCCAGTGATGGTAGCGATGTCCAGATGGGTATGTTTCGCCAGCTCACGCGCATGATCGGCGACCTGCATCGCCAGCTCGCGGGTCGGGGTCACAATCAGGATGCGTGGCGGGCCAGATTTCTTACGCGGAAAATCAAGGAGGTGCTGCAACGCCGGTAACAGATACGCGGCGGTTTTCCCGGTCCCTGTAGGTGCCGAACCCAGAACGTCACGGCCCTCCAGCGCGGGCGGAATTGCAGCAGCCTGGATCACTGTTGGGCGCGTAAAGCCTTTTTCCTGCAACGCTTGTAGCAGGCTTTCGTCGAGTTCGAGTTCGGAAAATGTGGTTACTGTCATGGTCTACCTCAGTTTGGGGCGCTGATTATAGACAGATCAGACTGAATCTTCATCTGTTAATCCGTTTCGGCTGCGCCTGGGGTTGTCTGCCGCGTGAATTCCCTCTGTCGTCACGTTACACTCATGCGCTGCCGTACGGCAGGAAAAAAACGATGGTAGTGACGAATGATGCAGGATAAGCCGCGTGAACGGCCACAGTTAAACAAGAACGGTTTTACCTTTAAACAATTTTTTGTCGCGCACGATCGCTGTGCGATGAAAGTGGGCACCGATGCCATTCTGCTTGGGGCCTGGGCGCCGGTTGCCGGGGTAAAACGTATTCTGGATATTGGCAGCGGCAGCGGGCTTATCGCGCTGATGCTGGCGCAGCGTACGCCGTCGCCGGTCAACATCGATGCGGTTGAGTTAGAACCGCAAGCCGCGCTTCAGGCGCAGGAGAATGTGCAGCAGTCGCCGTGGCCTGAACGTATTCAGGTTCATCAGCGTGATATCGCCGACTGGGCCGAACAGTGCGATAAACGTTACTCGCTAATCGTCAGCAATCCGCCTTATTTTGCGCCAGGTGTGGCCTGTTCGACTGCGGCACGGGACAGCGCCCGTGCCACGGCCTCGCTCGATCATCAGACACTGTTGCGCAGTGCTGCATTACTGATTGAAGAAGAGGGGATGTTCTGCGTGGTGCTGCCCACCGCGACCGGCCAGGAATTCATCGCCCTGGCGCAGGCGGATGGCTGGCACCTGCGTTTCCGGCTGGACGTGGCGGAATATGCCCATCGTCCGCCGCACCGCGTCCTGCTGGGGCTGTCGCCGCAGGCCGGGGAAACCCTGCTGGAGCGCCTTGCTATCCGCACGCCGGACACCCGCTATTCTGATGAGTGGTGTAGTCTGACGCGGGAGTTCTACCTTTTTATGTAGTCCGGCGGCGTCAGGATGGTTGGCCGCGCCTCGGGCAGTAAATCCGGGTAGTCGCGGATATAGTGCAGGCCGCGACTCTCTTTTCGCTCCAGCGCACAGCGCACCATCAGGTCAGCGACCTGCACCAGATTCCGTAGCTCCAGCAGGTTATTGGAGAGGCGGAAATGACGATAATATTCATCGATCTCCTGCTGAAGCAGGTTGATGCGACGCAGCGCCCGCTCCAGCCGCCGGGTCGTGCGGACGATTCCCATGTAATCCCACATGAATAACCGTAGCTCGTGCCAGTTATGCTGGATCACCACGCGCTCATCGGCGTCATCAACCTGACTTTCATCCCATGCGGGTAGCGCAGTAACGGCTTCAATGGCGGGCAGGGTGCGAATCAGCTCCTCTGCGGCGGACCAGCCATAAACCAGACACTCCAGCAACGAATTGGATGCCATGCGGTTAGCGCCGTGCAGGCCGGTATAACTCACCTCACCGATGGCATAGAGGCTACTGACGTCGGTCTGGCCATGCTGATCGACGACCACGCCGCCACAGGTATAGTGCGCGGCAGGCACAATCGGGATGGGTTCTTTGGTGAGGTCAAAGCCAAAGGTCAGCAACTTCTCATAGATCATCGGGAAGTGCGCGCGAACAAACTCCTCAGGCTGGTGGCTGATGTCCAGATACATACAGTCAACGCCCAGCCGCTTCATCTCATGATCGATGGCCCGGGCGACGATATCGCGCGGGGCGAGTTCGGCACGCTCATCGAAATCGGGCATGAAACGGCTGCCATCGGGACGCAACAGCCAGGCACCTTCTCCGCGTAACGCTTCGGTTAACAGGAAATTCTGCGCCTGCGGATGAAACAGGCAGGTCGGGTGGAACTGGTTAAATTCCAGATTGGCAACCCGGCAGCCGGCACGCCAGGCCATTGCGATGCCGTCACCGGAGGCGATGTCGGGGTTAGTCGTATATTGATAGACCTTGGCGGCACCACCGGTTGCAACCACCACGGCCCGTGCCCGACAGGTTTCCACCTGTTCGCGATTACGGTTCCAGATCCACGCGCCTACTACACGGCGTGGGCCTGGCAGGCCGATTTTATCTGAAAGAATCAGATCGACCGCGTTGGTGCGTTCCAGAATCCGGATGTTGGGATGGCTCAACGCCTGGCTTACCAGCGTCGTTTCAACCGCATGGCCGGTGGCGTCAGCGCTGTGCAGGATACGGCGATGACTGTGGCCGCCTTCCCGCGTCAGGTGATAACGCATGTCGCCGGCCGCCTGCGGATCGAGATCAAAGGCGACACCGTTGTCGATCAGCCACTGCACGCAATGCCGGGCATTACTGGCGATAAACGAGACGGCTTCACGGTCGCATAATCCTGCTCCGGCAATCAGCGTATCTTCGATGTGCGACTCGATGCTGTCAGTCTCATCAAATACCGCAGCAATACCGCCCTGGGCGTAAAGGGTTGACCCCTCATTGACCTGCGCTTTACTGAGAACTGTCACCTGATACTGTTTTGCCAGCCGCAACGCCAGCGACAGGCCAGCAGCACCGCTGCCCACAATGAGTACATCACACTGATAATCCGGGTTCGCATTCATCATAATGTTTAATTTACTAAACAAGAATAGGGCTGAGCATAAGCGCAATGGGGGTTGCTGTGAAGTATTTTAAACATCTGGCGCAGGTTTTTGTCTGATGATTTCCCAAAGTTACTTAATATCAGTGAGTTAAAACCGGACTGCTTTTGGCGCGGTTTTTTATAGCAAACTTATTAAACCTAAAGGATTTAATGATGAAAAAGCTGTTGTCATAGGTTACTCTGCCTGCGATTTACGCTCCTTACACTGAACGAAAACGAAGAACCTGTGTAATGTCCATCGGAGCGGTAAATATCAGGGCGAGAAGTGAACTTCGCACCACATCACAACTCTAAGCGCATGCTTGCTCAGAACCATGAGATGTGCTGGCAGTTACTTTATGCGTATGAAAAATTTGGGGAGACATTACCTCGGATGAGCGAGCAGTTGACGGACCAGGTCCTTGTCGAGCGCGTACAGAAGGGAGATCAAAAAGCTTTCAACTTACTGGTGATTCGTTACCAGCATAAAGTGGCGAGCCTGGTTTCACGCTATGTTCCCTCGGGCGACGTACCTGATGTAGTACAGGAATCGTTTATTAAAGCGTATCGCGCGCTGGATTCATTCCGGGGCGATAGCGCGTTTTATACCTGGCTGTACCGCATTGCGGTAAATACAGCGAAAAATTACCTGGTTGCTCAGGGGCGTCGTCCGCCATCCAGCGATGTGGATGCTATTGACGCAGAAAATTTCGAAAGTGCGGGTGCATTAAAAGAAATTTCGAACCCTGAGAACTTAATGTTGTCAGAAGAATTGAAACAAATTGTCTTTCGTACCATCGAGGCGCTACCCGAGGATTTGCGTATGGCAATCACCCTCAGGGAACTGGACGGTCTGAGTTATGAAGAGATCGCCGTCATTATGGATTGCCCGGTAGGCACTGTTCGATCACGTATCTTTCGTGCGCGAGAGGCCATTGATAACAAAGTTCAACCGCTTATCCAACGTCAGTGATAACGGCTACTGGAAGGGTACATAGGCATGCAGAAAGAAAAACTTTCCGCTTTAATGGATGGTGAGACCTTAGATAACGAGCTGTTTTCCGCCTTGTCTAAGGACGCAGAATTACAGAAAAGCTGGGCAAGCTATCATCTCATTCGCGATACCATGCGCGGTGATGTGGGCGATGTCCTGCATTTTGATATTTCTGCGCGCGTCGCTGCTGCCATCGAAAAAGAACCGTTGCGTACGGTTACAACGCTGATCCCTGAAGCTCAGCCAGAACCTTCCCGCTGGGAAAAAATGCCGTTCTGGAAAAAAGCGCGCCCGTGGGCTGCGCAACTGACCCAGGTCGGTGTCGCTGCCTGTGTTTCACTGGCCGTGATCGTAGGCGTTCAGCACTATAACCAGCCAGAGGGCAGCGCCACGCAGACCTCTGACTCTCCGGTGTTCAATACGATGCCGATGATGGGCAAAGCGTCTCCGGTGAGCCTGGGCGTGCCGTCTGATGCATTTGACACCAACAGTTCTAACCAGCAGGTTCAGGACCAGCGTCGTCGCGTAAATGCCATGCTGCAGGATTACGAACTGCAACGTCGCCTGCACGCTGACCAGCTGCAGTTTGAAACCACTGCGCCAAAACAGGCGCAGGTTGATGTTCCCGGAAATCAATCATTAGGACAGCAACAGCAGTAATGAAGCCGCTTTGGTATGCTGTTAGCCTGCTGACAGGCAGCCTGTTGTGGTCATCTGCCGCCCCGGCGCAACCTTCTGCGTCCGGGGCGCTATTGCAGCAGATGGAGCAGGCAAGTCAGAACCTCAACTACGAATTCGCCTATATCAACGTTTCCCGCATCGGCATCGAATCGCTGCGTTATCGTCATGCTGTAATCGATAACCGGATATTCGCTCAGCTGTTGCAGATGGACGGGCCACGTCGGGAAGTGATCCAGCGCGGCAACGATATCAGTTACTTCGAACCCGGCCTCGATCCCTTTTCGCTCCCCGGCAATCACATTATCGATGCTTTACCGTCGGTAATTTTTGCTGACTTCACCAAGCTCGCCACAGCCTATGATTTTATTACCGTAGGCCGCTCGCGCATTGCCGATCAGATGTGTGATGTGTTGCGCATCGTTTCACGCGATGGCACCCGTTACAGCTATGTGGTCTGGCTGGATGTGGACACCAAGCTGCCGCTGCGCATCGACCTGCTCGATCGTGACGGCGAAACGCTGGAGCAGTTCCGCGTCATCAGCTTTGCGGTGGACGAAGGGGTGCGCAATCTGATGCAGGGGCTGGAGAAAGCCAATCTGCCTCCGTCGCTTTCGGTGCCGAAAGGGGATGCGGTCACGCTCACCTGGCAGCCTGGCTGGATACCTGCCGGTATGTCGCTGGTGTCGCAGAATCGTCGCACGCTACCCGGTTTGAATAAAAATATGGAATCGAAGCTCTACAGCGATGGCCTGTTTAGTTTCGCGATCAACGTGACGCCGGCCGATAAAACCAGCACAACGCAGACATTGCGCACTGGGCGTCGTACGGTCCAGACCGTTGTGCGCAATAATAACGAAATAGCGGTGATCGGCGAATTACCGCCCTCTACCGCAAAACGTATTGCGGACAGCATCGACCTGGGGTCACAAAAATGATGAGAGAATGGGCCACCGTGGTGGCATGGCAGGATGGCATCGCCACGCTGCACACCGAAGCTAAAACCTCCTGCAACAGCTGTCAGGCGCGTAAAGGCTGTGGCAGCCATATGCTGAATAAGCTCGGTCCGAAGAATGCCCACGTGATGCAAATCGCCAGCAGCAAGCCGCTGCAGCCGGGGCAGCGGATCGAACTTGGTATCAAAGAGAGCAGCCTGCTGGGTTCTGCGCTGTTGGTCTACATGACGCCGCTGTTTGGCCTGTTCCTGGTTTCCGGGCTGTTTCAGGCGCTGTTCAGCAGCGACCTGGCCGCCGCCTGCGGTGCGCTGCTGGGCGGCATCGGGGGTTTTATTGTCGCCAAAGGCGTTTCAATGAAATTCGGCGATCGGGAAGCCTTTCAGCCGGTCATTCTTAACATCGCCTTGCCTCCCGATGCGCTGCGTGTTGAAAGCGAAGCGTAACGCACGTCCAGGCCGCGCATCCCGCGGCCTTTGTCTGTTCTGCCTCGCGCAGATATCTGTTTCGCTTCCACCACGTTCCATTCTTTTATGCGCGGCGTTAACAGTGTAATATGCGTCGTCATTAATGAGGCTGACAGGATTGTGGGTAAAGAGCGATCTTCCTGAATGTGTCTGTGCTCAGGTTTTCAACTGAATTTTAAGCGAAGATATCCCAATAAATGAAGCACATAAGAAATTTCTCCATCATCGCTCATATCGACCATGGCAAATCTACGCTCTCTGACCGCCTGATTCAGATTTGCGGCGGCCTCACCGCTCGTGAAATGGCTGCGCAGGTTCTTGACTCTATGGATCTGGAGCGCGAGCGTGGCATCACCATCAAAGCACAGAGCGTCACACTCGATTACCACGCGAAAGACGGCCAAACTTACCAGCTCAATTTCATCGATACCCCAGGACACGTAGACTTCTCCTATGAAGTTTCCCGCTCACTGGCCGCCTGCGAAGGCGCGCTGCTGGTGGTGGATGCCGGTCAGGGTGTTGAAGCGCAGACACTGGCGAACTGCTACACCGCGATGGAGATGGATCTGGAAGTGGTGCCGGTTCTGAACAAAATTGACCTGCCCGCTGCCGATCCCGATCGCGCCGCGCAGGAGATTGAAGATATCGTCGGCATTGATGCAACTGATGCAGTGCGCTGCTCAGCCAAAACCGGCGTCGGCGTTCCGGAAGTGCTGGAACGCTTAGTGCGCGACATTCCGCCGCCAGAAGGCGATCCGGAAGCGCCGCTGCAGGCACTGATTATCGACTCCTGGTTCGATAACTACCTGGGTGTTGTTTCCCTGGTGCGCGTGAAAAACGGCACCATGCGCAAAGGCGACAAGATCAAAGTCCTGAGCACCGGCCAGGTTTATAACGCTGACCGCCTGGGTATCTTTACCCCGAAACGGGTTGATCGTAATGAGCTGAACTGCGGTGAAGTAGGCTGGCTGGTCTGCGCCATTAAAGATATCCTCGGCGCACCCGTGGGCGATACGCTGACTACCGCACGTAACCCGGCAGACAAAGCGCTGCCAGGCTTTAAAAAAGTGAAGCCGCAGGTTTATGCCGGTCTGTTCCCAATCAGCTCTGACGACTATGAAGCGTTCCGTGATGCGCTCGGTAAGCTGAGCCTGAACGACGCCTCGCTGTTCTATGAGCCAGAAAGCTCAACGGCGCTGGGCTTTGGTTTCCGCTGCGGCTTCCTCGGTCTGCTGCACATGGAGATCATCCAGGAGCGTCTGGAGCGCGAATACGATCTCGATCTGATCACTACCGCACCGACGGTGGTGTATGAAGTCGTGACCACCAGCGGCGAAATCGTTCATGTCGACAGCCCATCTAAGCTGCCGGCACTGAACAATATCGAAGAGCTGCGTGAACCAATAGCCGAATGTCACATGCTGCTGCCGCAGGAGTATCTGGGCAACGTCATCACGCTCTGTATTGAGAAGCGTGGCGTGCAGACCAACATGGTTTACCACGGCAATCAGGTGGCACTGACTTACGAAATTCCGATGGCTGAAGTGGTACTCGACTTCTTTGACCGTCTGAAATCAACCTCGCGCGGTTATGCCTCGCTGGATTACAACTTTAAACGTTTCCAGCCTTCAGACATGGTACGCGTCGACGTACTGATTAACTCTGAGCGTGTGGATGCGCTGGCGCTGATTACCCACCGTGACAACGCGCCTTATCGCGGACGCGATCTGGTTGAGAAAATGAAAGAGCTCATCCCGCGTCAGCAGTTTGATATTGCGATTCAGGCTGCCATCGGCAACCACATTATCGCGCGTTCAACGGTGAAACAGCTGCGTAAAAACGTTCTCGCCAAGTGTTATGGCGGTGACGTCAGCCGTAAGAAGAAACTGTTGCAGAAGCAGAAAGATGGTAAGAAGCGAATGAAGCAGGTTGGTAACGTTGAGCTGCCACAGGAAGCGTTCCTCGCCATTCTGCATGTCGGTAAGGACAGCAAATAAGGATTTCCAATGGCTAATATGTTCGCCCTGATTCTGGCGATAGCGACGCTGATTACTGGCATCGTATGGGTAATTGATCGTTTTAAATGGGCACCCGCGCGTCGCGCGAAACAGGCTGAGGCTCAGGCCCAGACCGGTAACGCGCTCGACAGCAAAACGCTGGCGAAGGTCGCTGCAAAGCCAGGCTGGGTTGAAACGACCGCATCCGTGTTCCCGGTGCTGGCCGTGGTTTTCATCGTGCGTTCGTTTATCTACGAACCGTTCCAGATTCCCTCTGGCTCGATGATGCCGACACTGCTGATTGGTGACTTTATCCTGGTGGAGAAGTTTGCTTACGGCATCAAGGATCCGATCACCCAGACGACGCTGATCCCAACCGGTCAGCCGAAGCGCGGCGATATCGCGGTATTTAAATACCCGAAAGATCCGAGCCTGGATTACATTAAGCGCGTTATCGGCCTGCCGGGCGACAAAGTCATTTATGATCCTTACAGCAAAACGCTGACGGTGAAACCGACCTGCTCCGATGATAAAGCCTGTGACACAGCGTTAGCGGTAACTTACACCGACGTTGAGCCAAGCAACTTTGTTCAGACCTTTAGCGGCTTTGATGGCAACGAAACCGGCAACGGTTTTTATCAGGTGCCGCAGGGCGATACCCTGCGCGGTGGTTTGCGCCTGGGAACCCGCAAAGAGACAATCGGTAACGTGACGCATGACATTCTGCTGGTAAACGAAGCGCAGAGTCAGGCAGGCATGTATTATCAGCAGCCGGGTCAGCCGCAGGCGAGCTGGGTCGTGCCGAAAGGGCAATACTTCATGATGGGCGATAACCGTGATAACAGCGCCGACAGCCGCTACTGGGGCTTTGTCCCGGAGCGTAATCTGGTCGGTAAAGCGGTCGCAATCTGGATGAGCTTTGAGAAACAAGAAGGCCAGTGGCCAACCGGCGTGCGATTCAGTCGCATCGGTGGTATCCACTAACATTATTGTCTGATTAACAGGCAAATCGGGTGGCCTCCTCAGGGAGGCCACTGCACACCAAACGGAACGTGTTGGATTACCAGCCCCGTTTGGTATGCAGAGTCACAGACGCAACAAAGAACTGGAATCGCATGAACCCCATCCTGATTAACAAGCTTCAGCGCAAACTGGGCTACACTTTTACTCATTCGGAACTGTTACAGCAGGCCCTGACTCACCGCAGCGCCAGCAGTAAGCACAACGAACGCCTGGAATTTCTTGGCGATTCTATTCTTAGCTATGTGATTGCTAATGCCCTTTATCACCGCTTCCCGCGGGTTGATGAAGGTGACATGAGCCGCATGCGCGCCACGCTGGTGCGGGGCAACACGCTGGCTGAAATGGCTCGCGAATTTGATCTTGGCGAGTGCCTGCGCCTGGGACCCGGTGAGCTGAAAAGCGGCGGTTTCCGTCGTGAATCGATCCTGGCGGATACGGTGGAAGCGCTGATTGGCGGTATCTTCCTCGACAGCAGTATTGAGCGGGTAGAGCAGCTGATCCTCGACTGGTATCAGACCCGCCTCGACGAAATCAGTCCTGGCGACAAACAAAAAGATCCGAAAACGCGCCTGCAGGAGTATCTGCAGGGACGTCATCTGCCGCTGCCAAGTTATCTGGTAGTACAGGTACGTGGCGAAGCCCACGATCAGGAATTCACCATTCACTGTCAGGTGAGTGGCATGGCCGAGCCGGTTGTCGGCGTCGGCTCCAGCCGTCGTAAAGCTGAGCAGGCAGCGGCTGAACAGGCACTGATAAAATTAGGTCTTGAATAGATCTGTCGGGGTGACAGTGCCGGAACCGGCACTGACCATTAACCTGACACTCTATCCCGGCGTCAGAAGACGCTGAATGACACATGACTCAAATAGCACTCTTTCGGCGCCGCATCAGGCGCTGAACAATTCAGGACTCGAATGAGCGAAAACGTTACTTATTGCGGCTTTGTCGCGATTGTTGGCCGACCAAACGTCGGTAAATCCACCTTACTGAACCAGTTGCTGGGGCAGAAGGTGTCGATCACCTCGCGTAAGCCGCAAACCACGCGCCACCGTATCATGGGCATTCATACCGAAGGCGAATATCAGGCGATCTACGTCGATACCCCGGGTCTGCACATGGAAGAGAAGCGCGCTATTAACCGTCTGATGAACCGCGCAGCCAGCAGTTCCATTGGCGACGTAGAACTGGTGATCTTCGTGGTTGAAGGCACCCGCTGGACGCCCGATGATGAGATGGTGTTGGGCAAACTGCGCGACAATAAAGTGCCGGTGGTGCTGGCGATCAATAAGGTCGATAACATCCAGGACAAAAGCATTCTGCTGCCGCATCTGCAGTTCCTGAGCCAGCAGATGAACTTCCTCGATATCGTACCTATTTCCGCTGAGAGCGGCAAAAACGTCGATACCATTGCGGCGATTACCCGCAAGCATCTGCCGCAGGCCGATCATCACTTCCCGGAAGATTACATCACCGACCGATCACAGCGTTTCATGGCGTCAGAGATGATCCGTGAAAAACTGATGCGCTTCCTGGGTGCTGAACTGCCTTACTCCGTTACGGTTGAGATCGAGCGCTTCGTCACCAACGAACGTGGCGGTTACGACATTCACGGTCTGATTCTGGTTGAGCGCGAAGGGCAGAAGAAGATGGTGATTGGCAATAAAGGCGCCAAAATCAAAGTCATCGGAACAGAAGCGCGCAGAGACATGGAAGAGATGTTCGAAGCGAAAGTGCATCTCGAACTGTGGGTGAAAGTGAAATCCGGCTGGGCAGATGACGAACGTGCGCTGCGCAGCCTGGGTTATACAGACGATCTCTGATTCAATGGAAGGCTGGCAACGCGCCTTTGTGCTGCATAGTCGCCCCTTCAGCGAAACCAGTCTGCTGCTCGACCTGTTCAGCGAAAGCGAAGGGCGGGTGCGGGTTCTGGCCAAGGGCGCACGTTCGCGGCGCTCGCAGCTGAAGGGGGCGTTACAGCCTTTTACCCCGCTGCTGGTTCGCTGGAGCGGGCGCGGGGAAGTCAAAACCCTGCGCAATGCCGAAGCGGTGTCGCTGGCTTTACCGCTCAGCGGCATCACGCTCTACTGCGGTCTCTACGTCAATGAGCTGGTCTCTCGCGTATTGCAGCAGGAATTCCCCTTCTCAGAACTCTTCTTCGACTATCTCAACTGCCTTCAGGCATTAGCCTCAACGCACGGCAAGCCCGAACCGGCACTGAGGCGTTTTGAACTGGCGCTGCTCGGTCACCTGGGTTATGGCGTCGATTTCCTGCACTGCGCCGGTAGCGGCGAGCCGGTCAGCGACAACATGACGTACAGCTACCGCGAAGAGCGCGGCTTTATTGCCAGCCTGGTGGTCAATCAGCGCAGCTTTACCGGCCGCGAATTGCGCGCCCTGTGCGAGCGAGAGTTTCCCGATGCCGACACTCTGCGCGCCGCGAAGCGTTTTACCCGCATCGCCCTGAAGCCCTATCTTGGTGGCAAGCCGCTGAAGAGTCAGGAGCTGTTCCGCCAGTTTATCCCGAAGAAAAAGCCTGAACAGGCAGAAGAATAGCGCTGGTCGTACCGCCTGTTTAACTTTGCGCGGTACACTCAACATCACGATGAAAAAGAAGTGAGGATGGTCATGGCTGAGTTGCTGTTAGGCGTCAATATCGATCACATTGCCACGGTGCGTAACGCCCGTGGGACAAACTATCCCGATCCGGTGCAGGCGGCGTTTATCGCCGAGCAGGCGGGCGCAGACGGCATTACCGTGCACCTGCGCGAAGATCGCCGTCACATCACTGACCGCGACGTGCGTATCCTGCGTGACACCATCCAGACGCGGATGAATCTGGAGATGGCGGTCACAGATGAGATGATCGGCATCGCCTGTGATATCCAGCCCCACTTCTGCTGCCTGGTGCCGGAAAAGCGTCAGGAAGTGACCACTGAAGGCGGGCTGGATGTGGCGGGGCAGCAGGAGAAGATGAACGCGGCCGTACGACTGCTGAGTGACGCAGGCATTCTGGTTTCGCTGTTTATCGATGCCGATCACCGCCAGATTGAAGCGGCCGTGGCCAGCGGCGCGCCTTACATCGAAATTCATACCGGCGCTTACGCCGAAGCACCAGAGGGACTGGCGCGTGACGCTGAGCTGGCGCGTATCCGTCACGCCGCGACCTTTGCCGCCAGCCTGGGACTGAAGGTCAATGCCGGTCATGGTCTGACCTACCACAACGTGCTGCCGATTGCGGCGCTGCCGGAAATGCATGAGCTGAATATCGGCCATGCGATTATTGGCCGCGCGGTGATGAGTGGCCTGCCGGATGCGGTGAAAGAGATGAAGCAGCTGCTGCGTGAAGCCCGTCGCTGATGGCTATTCTGGGACTGGGTACGGACATCGTTGAGATTGAACGCATCGCCGGGGTAATAGAGCGCTCCGGCGACCGGCTGGCGCGGCGGGTGCTGAGCGAAGCCGAATGGCAGCAATATCAGGCGCACAAGCAGCCGGTGCGCTTTCTCTCTAAACGCTTTGCGGTAAAAGAGGCGGCAGCAAAAGCCTTTGGCACCGGTATTCGCGGTGGTCTGGCGTTTAATCAGTTTGAAGTTTACAACGATGCGCTGGGAAAACCGGGATTACGCTTCTTTCAGCATGCCGCTGAAGTGGCGGAGAGGCTGGGCGTTAAACACGTTCACGTGACGCTGGCCGATGAGCGTCACTACGCCTGCGCCACGGTGATCATTGAAAGCTAGCCGTGCAGCAGCACGAACTTCTCCCACAGCGCATCACGTGATTCGGTGTGCTGTGGGTCAATGATGATGGTGTTGTCGATGGGGCATACCTGCTGACAGGTTGGCGTCTCATAATGCCCGACACATTCCGTGCAGCGGCTGACATCAATCTCATAGATCGCATCGCCCAGTGAAATGGCCTGGTTCGGGCACTCCGGTTCACACATATCGCAGTTAATGCATCTGGACGTAATCAACAGCGCCATTTTACCCACCTGATAACAACAGAAAAAGCGCGGGTATTATACGCGCTGCCGCTGATCAGACCAGCTTTTTCACCAGCGCTTCGCTGTGGCGAATATGACTGGACGCGCGTTCCGGATCGTTTTGCACCAGCGCCATAAACAGCAGATCGGTCAGTGCCAGCTGCGCCGTGGTCGAGGAGATGGCCGCGCTGCGGGTACTCTGCTCCTCCGCCACCGTATAGAGACAGTAACTGGCGCTCTGCTGCAGCGTATTCGGCGTAAAACCGGTAAACGCCACCACATCGGCGCCTACCTGAACCGCCTCCTGCGCGGCCAGATTGATCTCCCGCCGTTCACCGGTGTAAGAGATGGCGAGCAGCACATCGCCGGGCCCCATCGCCTGCACGCTGGCCAGCAGGGCGTGCATATCCTGCTCCGCCACCGCATTGATGCCAATCTTCATCAGCTTCCAGGAGAAGTCCTTCGCCACCAGACCCGAAGCGCCGATGCCCACCAGTAAAATACGCCGGGCATTTTTCAGCAGCTGTAACACATCGTTGAGCTTCTCTTCGCTGTTGATATCCAGCGTGGCGCGGATCGCCGAGAGTTTCTCCGTCAGCAGCTTCTCACCCACCATTTTAAGGGGATCGTCGCTGAGGATATGGTTATGTACGGTAATGGCATCTTTGTCCGCCAGTGACTCACTCAGGGCCAGCTTAAGCGCCGGAAAACCTTTGTATCCCAGTTTCTGAGCAAACTTCACCACGCTCGACTGGCTGACGCCAGACTCTTCCGCCAGCTTTTGCGAACTCAGGTGGCGCGCCCGATCGGGTTGCGACAGTAGAAAATCAGCCAGCCGACGCTCGTTCAATGCCAGACGTGGATAAAGCTGGCGAATGCGCAGCAATGAACTCATGCCCAATCCTCGTAATTCAGGGATAATCTGTGAAGAATAAACTATTCATCAGGCATTGTAGTCATCGGAATTAAAAATGACAGTCATCGCCGTAGCGCCTGATGATGGCTACACTACTCTTTATCATTCCAGAATCAGCCTGAAGGAGAGTTGTTTGACCAGGGGAACACAACGTCGCGTCGTATTTTTTGACCTGGATGGCACTTTGCACCAGCAGGACATGTTCGGCACTTTTATGCGCTATCTGCTGCGTCGCCGACCGCTTAATCTGCTGCTGGTGGTGCCGTTATTGCCGGTAGTGGGTATCGGCTTGCTGTTTAAAGGCCGGGCGGCACGCTGGCCCATGAGCCTGCTGCTCTGGTCTATTACTTTTGGCCGTTCTGAGCGGACGCTGCTGCAACTCGAAGCCGAATTTGCGCAGTGGTTCCGCCTGCGCGTCAAAGCCTTTCCGGTGGTTCAGCAGCGCCTGACCGATTATCTCGGCAGTGATGATGCTGACGTCTGGCTCATCACCGGATCGCCACAGTCTCTGGTGGAGCAGGTCTATTACGACTCCGCGTTTCTGCCACGCGTGAAGCTGATTGCCAGTCAGATGCAGCGCGGCTGGGGCGGGCGGGTACTGGCAATGCGCTGCCTCGGCCATGAGAAAGTGGCACAGCTGGAAGAGAAAATCGGCACGCCGCTACAGCTCTACAGCGGCTATAGCGACAGCAAACAGGACAACCCGCTGCTGTTTTTCTGTCAGCATCGCTGGCGCGTAACACCCGCAGGTGAGCTGCAACAGCTGGAATAAGTTTCTAAAGGATCGGTGAGACCGCTATAATGCGCCGCTTTTCTGTCGCCCGGAGTGGTCAGCATGAAACAACAAGATGAATACTGGATGCGCCATGCGCTTGACCTGGCGCGCCGGGCGTGGGAGCAGGGCGAAGTGCCGGTGGGCGCGGTGCTGGTTCAGAATGACCGGGTGATCGGTGAAGGCTGGAACCGGCCCATCGGCCAGCACGATCCGACGGCGCATGCGGAGATTATGGCGTTGCGGCAGGGCGGTAAAATACTGGAAAATTATCGTCTGCTGGACACCACGCTCTATGTGACGCTGGAGCCGTGCGTGATGTGCGCCGGCGCCATGGTACACAGCCGCATCAGCCGGCTGGTCTACGGGGCGCACGATATCAAAAGTGGAGCGGCAGGATCGCTGCTCGATGTGCTGGGGCACCCCGGCATGAATCATCAGGTTGAATTACAGAGCGGCGTGCTGGCTGAAGAGTGTGCCGCTATGCTGAGCGACTTCTTCCGTATGCGTCGTGAGCAGAAAAAAGCGCTGCGGCAGGCGCAACGCCAGGATTAATTCATGGCGATCTTTGGTTCGACCGCCGGATAGCCTTTGGCCAGTTCGGCCTGTGCTTCTTGTGCTTCAGCCTGCTGCGCCAGGCGTTTTTCCTGCTCCTGCAGATAACCCACCAGGCTTAACTGATATTTGCGGATGTTCTCCACATAGTTATAGGCTTCATGCCCACGGGCATAGCCATAAGCTGTCTGGGTGTAGTAACGCTTCTGACTCAGCATGGGCAGACGCAGCTTCACATCCGCCCAGCTATCCGGATTACCCCCCTGGCGGGCAGTGAGTTTACGGACATCCAGCATATGGGCATAGCCCATGTTATAGGCCGCCAGCGCAAACCAGATGCGCTCATCTTCCGGGATGGTCTGCGGCACCTTCGCCATCATATCCTGCAAATACTGACTGCCGCCGCGAATGCTCTGTTCGGGATCGGTCCGGTCGCCCACATCCAGGCTCTCAGCGGTGTTACGGGTCAGCATCATCATGCCGCGCACGCCGGTAGGGGAGGTGGCCTGCGGGTTCCAGTGCGACTCCTGATAGGAGATCGCCGCCAGCAGTCGCCAGTCAATGCTGGTGGCGTACTTCTCAAACAGCGGTTTGATGTCAGGCAGCGTGTTGTCGATGGCGCGCAGGAAAGTGCGGGTATCGACATAATCAAAGGTGCCGACGTGGCCGAGATATTTCTCCTCCAGTCGCGCCATCGCCCCTTCTTCACCCATACCGTTAAAGAAGTCGAGCATCGCGGCATTCAGGCTGTCGTCATCGCTGTGCCGCACATACCATGTGACCGGCTCTTCATCAGTGACGTCAAACGCCACCGCCAGCTGCGGATAGATGCGCTGCAGCAGAGCGATGGTCACGGAGTCGCCAATCGTATAGTCGAGCTTGCCGTCTGCCACCGCTTCCAGCAGGGCTTTAGGACTTTGATCGGTGGAGATCGCCCAGTCCAGATCGGGGTACTGATTTGACCGCGCGCTCTTCAGCGTTGACAGATACGCCGATCCTGACGCAACAGTCAGCCGCCCCTTTAAGTCACCGAGGTTTTTAGGGCGCGGCTTATCCACGCGATAGACCAGCTGCTGCGAAACGTTGTAGTAGCCTGGCCCGGTCTGATAGCGGGTCAGGCGTTCGCTGTTGTAGTTCAGACCCGCGGCCAGCAAATCGGCTTTGCCATCATCTAAATCGTCAAACAGATCGCTCAGGTTGGGACGTACTGTCACCTTGAGTTTGACGCCCAGATAATCGGCGAAGCGTTTTGCCAGCTCATAATCCATACCGGCCGGAGATTGGTTCACTGTGTAGTAAGTCAACGGGGAATTGATGGTACTGACACGCAGTACTCCCCGTGATTTAATCTGTGAAATCTGGTCCTGCCCACCCCCATACCAGGGAATGGATGGCCATAGCGCTAACGCTAACAGCACGGCAACCAGACCGATAAACAGATAATTAAATTTTAGGCGTTTCAAATAGTTATCTCTCGCTGGCTCTAAGGCCTCTGTCTTTTAAAGGCAGTATTTGTCTTCTTTGAACTCCCAGAGCGAGGGGCATTTTGCGCAACAAAATCACGCTGAGCAACTTTTATAGCAGCTTTTGCGCAAAATTCAGGCAAATCCGGGTCGCCAAAAATTGTGCGCAAACGGTTTCGTCGCGAGGTCGCTTTCTCTATAATACGCCCCGTTTTCCCTGTTGCGCCCAATGAAGCGTCGCCCGGCGCCCTGACGAGAGATTTATTAATGGAAATTCTGCGTGGTTCGCCCGCCCTGTCGGCATTTCGTGTAAACAAACTGCTGACCCGCTTTCAGGACGCTCATCTGCCGGTGAGTGATATTTACGCTGAGTACATCCATTTTGCTGATGTCAGCACGCCCTTAAGCGCTGACGAACAGAGCCGTCTGCAGCGCCTGCTGAAATATGGTCCCTCTCTCGCTGAACATGCCCCACAGGGGCGTCTGCTGCTGGTGACGCCTCGTCCCGGCACCATTTCGCCCTGGTCATCCAAAGCCACGGACATTGCCCACAACTGCGGTCTGCCGCAGGTACGTCGCCTGGAGCGCGGCCTGACCTTTTATGTACAGGCCCCACAACTGACGGAAGCGCAGTGGCAAACGCTGGGCACACTGCTGCACGATCGGATGATGGAAACGGTCTTCGGCGATCTGGCGCAGGCTGAACAGCTGTTCGCGCATCACACGCCACAGCCGGTGAAAAGTGTCGATCTGCTGGGGGAGGGCCGTCAGGCGCTGGTTCAGGCGAATATCTCACTGGGTCTGGCGCTGGCTGACGATGAAATCGACTATCTGGTGGCGGCGTTTACCGCATTGGGCCGCAATCCCAACGACATTGAACTCTATATGTTTGCGCAGGCGAACTCTGAGCACTGTCGTCACAAGATCTTCAACGCCGACTGGATTATCGACGGCGAGAAACAGCCAAAGTCGCTGTTTAAGATGATCAAAAACACCATGGAGCAGACGCCGGACTACGTGCTCTCTGCTTACAAAGATAACGCCGCCGTGATGGAAGGCTCAGAGGTTGGCCGCTTCTTTGCTGACGCCGGAGAGAGCGAATACCGCTGGCATCAGGAAGCCGCACACATCCTGATGAAGGTGGAAACCCATAACCACCCAACGGCCATCTCGCCGTGGCCTGGTGCTGCGACCGGTTCCGGTGGTGAAATCCGTGATGAAGGCGCAACCGGAAGGGGTTCGAAGCCAAAAGCGGGCCTCGTCGGTTTCTCTGTATCGAACCTGCGTATCCCTGGCTTTGAACAGCCGTGGGAAGAGGACTTCGGCAAACCGGCCCGCATCGTCAGCGCGCTGGAAATTATGACCGATGGCCCGCTGGGCGGCGCTGCATTTAACAATGAATTTGGTCGTCCGGCTCTGAATGGTTACTTCCGTACCTATGAAGAGCAGGTCACCAGCCACAACGGCACTGAGCTGCGTGGCTACCATAAGCCGATTATGCTGGCGGGCGGCATCGGGAATATCCGTGCCGATCACGTGCAGAAAGGTGAAATCACCGTAGGCGCGAAGCTGGTGGTGCTGGGCGGTCCGGCAATGAACATCGGCCTGGGCGGCGGCGCGGCGTCATCAATGGCCTCGGGTCAGTCTGATGCCGATCTCGACTTTGCCTCGGTACAGCGTGATAACCCGGAGATGGAGCGCCGTTGTCAGGAAGTGATCGACCGCTGCTGGCAGCTGGGCGATGAGAACCCGATTCTGTTTATCCACGACGTGGGCGCTGGCGGTCTCTCCAATGCGATGCCGGAGCTGGTCAGCGATGGTGGTCGTGGCGGCCGGTTTAACCTGCGTGACATCCTGAGTGATGAGCCTGGCATGAGTCCGCTGGAGGTCTGGTGTAACGAATCACAGGAACGTTATGTGATGGCAGTGGCACCCGATCAGCTGGCGCAGTTTGAGGCAATTTGCCAGCGTGAACGCGCACCGTTCGCGGTCATTGGTGAAGCCACCGAAGAGCTGCACCTGAGCCTGGAAGATAGTCATTTCGGTAATAAGCCGATCGATATGCCACTTGATGTCCTGCTGGGCAAAACGCCGAAGATGACGCGGGATGTGGTGACGCAGCAGACACAGGGTACTGCCCTGCAGCGTGACGGCATTACGCTGGTCGATGCGGTGAACCGCGTGCTGCATCTGCCTGCCGTGGCGGAAAAAACCTTCCTGATCACCATCGGTGACCGCAGCGTGACCGGCATGGTTGCGCGCGACCAGATGGTGGGACCGTGGCAGATCCCGGTTGCCAACTGTGCGGTGACAACCGCCAGCCTCGACAGCTATCACGGCGAAGCGTTTGCCCTGGGCGAACGTTCACCGGTTGCGCTGCTGGACTTCGCGGCATCGGGTCGTCTGGCCGTCGGTGAAGCACTGACCAACCTGGCGGCTACCCACATTGGTTCGCTGAAGCGTGTGAAGCTTTCCGCAAACTGGATGTCCGCAGCCGGTCATCCGGGTGAAGATGCCGGTTTATATGCGGCGGTGAAAGCGGTCGGCGAGGAGCTTTGCCCGGCGCTGGGGATCACCATCCCGGTCGGTAAAGATTCGATGTCGATGAAAACACGCTGGCAGGAAGGCAGCGAACAGCGCGAAATGACCTCACCGCTGTCGCTGGTAATTACCGCTTTTGCCCGCGTCGAAGATGTCCGTCGCACCGTCACGCCACAGCTGCAGGCCGATCGGGATAATCTGCTGCTGCTGATCGATCTGGGCAACGGCGCGAATACGCTGGGCGCAACCGCGCTGTCGCAGGTTTACCGTCAGCTTGGCGACAAACCTGCCGACGTGCGCGATGCCGCTCAGCTGGCGGGCTTCTTCAATGCCATCCAGGCGCTGGTGGCTGAGCAGAAACTGCTGGCTTATCACGATCGCTCCGACGGTGGTCTGCTGGTGACGCTGGCCGAGATGGCGTTTGCTGGTCACTGCGGCATCGACGTTGACATCGCCTCGCTGGGTAACGATGCGCTGGCTGCCCTGTTTACCGAGGAGCTGGGCGCGGTGATTCAGATCAACGCCGCCGATCGCGCCGTGGTTGAGCAGATCCTGGCGGATCACGGCCTTGCCGACTCGACGCATCTGCTGGGCAGCGCGCATCCGGGCGATCGCTTTGTGATCCGTTCTGGTGACAGTGCGGTCTACAGTGAAAGCCGCAACACGTTGCGTACCTGGTGGGCGGAAACCACCTGGCAGATGCAGCGTCTGCGCGACAACCCGGCGTGTGCCGATCAGGAGCATGAAGCGAAGAAAAACGACAGCGATCCTGGCCTGAACGTTAATCTGACCTTTAATCCGCAGGAAGATGTTGCTGCCCCGATGATCGCCACTGGCGCACGTCCAAGGGTCGCGGTGCTGCGTGAGCAGGGCGTGAACTCCCATGTAGAGATGGCCGCCGCCTTTGATCGGGCAGGCTTCACCGCCATTGACGTTCACATGAGCGATCTGCTGGCCGGACGTCGCGGTCTGGAAGAGTTCCAGGCGCTGGTCGCCTGTGGCGGCTTCTCTTACGGTGATGTGCTGGGAGCCGGTGAGGGCTGGGCGAAATCGATTCTGTTTAATCCGCGCGTGCGTGACGAGTTCGAAACCTTCTTCCACCGTCCGCAAACCCTGGCGCTGGGCGTCTGCAACGGTTGCCAGATGATGTCTAATCTGCGTGAACTGATCCCAGGCAGCGATCTCTGGCCACGCTTTGTGCGTAACCAGTCTGAGCGCTTTGAAGCGCGCTTCAGTCTGGTAGAAGTGGCCGCCAGTCCCTCGCTGTTGCTGGACGGCATGGCCGGTTCGCATATGCCTATCGCGGTTTCGCACGGTGAAGGCTTTGTTGAAGTGCGTGATGCTTCACATCTGGCGGCGCTGGAGTCGAAAGGGCTGGTGGCACTGCGCTTTGTCGATAACTTCGGCAAGGTAACAGAAACCTATCCGGCTAACCCGAATGGCTCACCAAACGGCATCACTGCCGTGACCAATGAAAGTGGTCGCGTCACTATCATGATGCCGCATCCGGAGCGGGTGTTCCGCACCGTCAGCAACTCCTGGCATCCGGCAGAGTGGGGCGAAGATAGCCCGTGGATGCGTATTTTCCGCAATGCGCGTAAACAGCTGGGTTAATTTAATCCGCTGAAAAGAGCAGGAGGCCAGTGTGCCTCCTGCTCTTTTTTGTGGCTCTGTTGGCAAATGGCGACAATGAGCATCTCGCACTGTCTCTTTTTGGCGACATCTATCTCGTTGATTTTTAATGAGCGCCCATCAGGCGCGATTTCATGTCGCTCTGCGGAGACAGTTTTCACTTACTGTAATCAGATTTGGCGCAACAGTTGTTCGGCAAGCTTATTCAATCTGCTGAAAAATATAATGATTTATTTTCTGGCATGGAACTTGCTATACTCATGCAGCTGCTCATTCACCTGTTTATGATTGCCCCGCTTAGCGGAGAAGAGCTCATAAAGCCCGAATGACGCACCAAACGGAGCCTGCCGTCCAACTGACCGATAATCGCTTGCGTTATCAAACACCGGACGTAACGTTGAGTAAGGCTCCACCCATTTTTACGCGATGCATCACGCGTCGTGCCAGCGGCAGGCCATCGAGCCTGCCGTTTTCTTTTCTTCCCCTTTCTTCCGCCGACACCTTTCTTCCGCTGACAGAGTCCGTTAGCATCCAGACAGCAAATCTTAAGGAAGCGGCTGCGTGAAAAAATGGCGTTTATTTCCCCGTTCTCTGCGTCAGCTGGTGCTGATGGCGTTTGTACTGGTGCTGCTGCCGTTGCTGGTGCTGGCCTGGCAGGCGTGGGAAAGTCTCTCTGCGTTAAGCGAACAGGCAGCGGATACCAACCGCAATACCTTCACCGACGTTCGCAGAAGTGAGGCGATGGCGCGAACGGCGGTGGAGCTGGAGCGCAGCTATCGCCAGTACTGCGTGCTGGATGATGCCTCGCTGGCGCGCCTTTATCAGACCCAGCACACCCGCTACAGCCAGATGCTGAGTTCGCACAGCGCCAGCCTGCCCGAACTGCCCGCATTCCAGACTTTACAGGCGACGTTGCCGCTGCTGACACCGTTAAAGTGCGATAACGGCAATCCGGTTACGCCTGCCGCAGAGGCGCTGGATCGTTTTTCTGCCACCAATGCGCAGATGGTGCAGGACACGCGCGAAGTGGTGTTTTCGCGCGGCCTTCAGCTGCAGCGCGAAATTGCCGATCGCGGCCAGTTTTTTGGCTGGCAGGCGCTGATTCTGTTTATCATCAGTCTGGCGTTGATGACGCTGTTTACCGGCATGATTATCGGGCCGGTCAAGCGTATTGAGCGGATGATCAACCGGCTTGGCGAAGGCCGGGAACTGGGTAACAGCGTGACATTTCGCGGCCCGCGCGAGTTACGCTCGCTGGGACAGCGCATCGTCTGGCTCAGCGAACGGCTTCAGTGGCTGGAATCGCAGCGCCATGAATTCCTGCGTCATCTTTCTCACGAACTGAAAACGCCGCTGGCCAGCCTGCGTGAAGGCACCGAACTGCTGGCGGACGAGGTAGCCGGTTCGCTGAACGCCGATCAAAAAGAGGTGGTCACTATCCTCGACGGCAGCAGCCGTCATCTGCAGCGGCTGATTGAACAACTGCTTGATTACAACCGTAAACTGGCAGATGGCCCGATCCAACTGGAACCGGTCAGCGTGGCGGAAATTGTGGAGGGGGTAGTGAATGCACACGCACTCTCGGCGCGCGCCAAACTCATGCAGACGGTTGTCGATCTGGAGGTCAGTCACTGCCTTGCCGAACCGATGTTACTGATGCGGGTCATCGATAATCTCTATTCGAACGCCGTGAACTACGGCAGCGAATCCGGTACCATCTGGCTGCGCAGTCAGCAGCAGGGCGATCGGGTCTGGATTGATGTCGCGAACAGCGGTACGCCGATCCCGCCGGAAGAGCAGGCAATGATTTTCGAACCTTTCTTCCAGGGTAGCCAGCAGCGCAAAGGGCCGGTAAAAGGCAGCGGGCTGGGATTGAGTATTGCCAAAGATTGCCTGCGCCGGATGCATGGCGACCTGACGCTGGTCTCCTGCGAGCAGGCTGATGTCTGTTTTCGAATTGAACTGAACACCACAGCCGGGAAAGTCTGACTGATGAAATATTTACCCGCTTTGCTGTTGAGCACACTGACCACGCTGCTGCTCAGCGGATGTACGACCTCCCCGGCCACCTCATCCCTGCCGTCAGGCCATCAGGTAGCGGAACCCGAGGTCAGCGTGGCTGATTACCTGGCGACCCGCTGCAGTGACCTGTGGACGATAGAGAATAGTGTGGCACTGAGTAATCCCCTCTACTGGATGCGGGCGATCGATTGTGCTGAACGCCTTTCCCCCGCCGAGGCCCGAGCCGAAGCCCACCGCTGGCCGGTTGAGAGCTGGTCGCGCGCTTTCAAGCAGGGCGTGCTGATGTCGAACGGCAACGTGACGCCAGTGGAGCGTCGTCGCTATGTTGAAACCCTGGATCGCTACAGCAGCGATTTCCCGCAGTCTGTGCGTCCGCTGCTCCAGTTGTGGCGCAGTAATCAGGCCGCACAGCTCGACCTGAGTGAAGCGCGCACCCGTTATGTTCATCTGCAACAGAGCAGCGATACCCAGCTGGAGGCGATACGCCAGCAGATGGTTAAACAGCAGCAGCAGCTCAGCGACACGCAGCATAAGCTGGAGCGGCTTACTGACATTGAGCGCCAGCTTTCATCGCGGAAAGCCCCGGATGTGTCTGACAGCGGCCATGGCACTGCGCTGCCGCAGGATGAGGAGCAATAATGGTCAGACAAGCGGCAAAACTGCTGCTGGTGGATGACGATCCCAGCCTGCTGAAGCTGCTGGGCATGCGTCTTCGCAGCGAAGGGTATCAGGTCACCACCGCGGCCAGCGGACCCGAAGCGTTGCGTCTGCTGCAGAAAGAAAAAATCGAGCTGGTGATCAGCGATCTGCGGATGGATGAGATGGATGGTCTGGCGCTGTTTGGCGAGATCCAGAAACGCCACACCGGTCTGCCAGTGATTATCCTGACGGCGCACGGCTCAATCCCGGACGCGGTTTCCGCCACGCAGCAGGGCGTCTTCAGCTTCCTGACTAAACCGGTGGATAAAGATGCGCTTTACAAAGCGATCGATGAAGCACTGGCTCAGCAGGCGCCGGTCAGCGATGACCGCTGGCGGGAAGCGATCGTCACCCGCAGCCCGCTGATGTTGCGGCTGCTGGAGCAGGCACATATGGTGGCGCAGTCGGACGTCAGCGTGCTGATTAACGGGCAGAGCGGTACCGGTAAAGAGATGCTGGCACAGGCGATTCACGCCGCCAGCCCGCGAAACGGCAAGCCCTTTGTCGCCATTAACTGCGGCGCACTGCCGGAGCAGTTACTGGAGTCAGAGCTGTTCGGGCATGCCAAAGGGGCCTTTACCGGCGCAGTCAGTGCCCGTGATGGTCTGTTTAAAACTGCAGGTGGCGGGACGCTGTTCCTGGATGAGATTGGCGATATGCCGCAACCGCTACAGGTTAAGTTGCTGCGGGTGTTGCAGGAGCGTAAGGTCAGGCCGCTGGGCAGCGATCATGATATTGAGATTGACGTGCGCATTATTTCAGCCACGCATCGCGATCTGCCAAAGGCGATGGAGAAAAAGGAGTTTCGTGAGGATCTCTTCTATCGTCTTAATGTGGTGAACCTGAAGATTCCGGCACTGCATCAGCGCACTGAAGATATTCCGCTGCTGGCTAATCATCTGTTGCGTCAGGCGGCGGAACGGCATAAACCGCAGATCCGCAGTTTTTCCGTTGATGCGATGAAGCGGTTGATGGCGGCCAGCTGGCCGGGCAATGTGCGTCAGCTGGTTAACGTGATTGAACAATGTGTAGCGCTGAGCTCATCGCCGGTGATCAGCGATGCGCTGGTGGAGCAGGCGTTAAGCGGTGAGAATAGTGCTTTGCCGACCTTTGCAGAGGCGCGCAATCAGTTTGAGCTGAACTATCTGCGTAAGCTGTTGCAGATGACCAAAGGCAATGTAACCAATGCCGCACGTCTGGCTGGACGCAACCGCACGGAGTTCTATAAGCTGCTGTCTCGTCATGAGCTGGATGCCAGTGATTTCAAAGAGTAGCGGAGGCTGCGGAGTGATACCGGCAGGTTGCCTGCTCAGGCCCGAATCAGAATGGGTGCGGTCAGCATAATCTGGCAGCGCTTGCGGCAACCTGAAGAATCCCGGATATTACCGCCCGACAGCGCCAGCAACATTTATACTTGATAAACCCTCTGACCATGGAGGGAGTGAAAAAGGGTCTGACATGAAAAAGATTGATGCGATTATCAAACCATTCAAACTCGATGATGTCCGTGAAGCCTTAGCGGAAGTCGGCATCACCGGGATGACCGTGAGTGAAGTAAAAGGTTTTGGCCGCCAGAAAGGGCACACCGAGCTTTACCGCGGCGCAGAGTATATGGTCGACTTTTTGCCTAAAGTGAAAATCGAGATGGTGGTGGGCGACGATATCGTTGATACCTGCGTCGAGACCATTATGCGCACTGCGCAGACCGGCAAAATCGGTGATGGTAAAATCTTTGTCTTCGACGTGGCGCGCGTGGTGCGCATCCGTACTGGCGAAGAGGATGAAGAGGCGATCTGATTATCTCTTTATCAGCTCTTTATCAGCATAAAGAAGCCCGCGCTGCGGGCTTTTTTTATTGCTCAATTACATCCCTTTGTGCGGTCCAAAAAGTTCGTAATGAATGCGTGTATCTGCCACGCTGGCATCACGCAGTTGCGCCACCACATGCTGCATAAAGGGCAGCGGACCGCAGAGGTAGAAGTGGGTGTCGGGTGAGGCGAGACGTGCGGAGATCGCGGTGATATCCATCAGACCCTGCGCGTCATAGCGACCAGCATCTTCAGCGGCGGGATCGCGATACCAGACCTGACTGACGAAATCGGTGAGCTGCGCGCCCGTTGCTATCACTTCCGGGCCAAATGCATGCTGTTTGCCGTTCTCTGCTGCGTGCAGCCAGCTGACCGGCGCGCGGTGCTGGCGGGCCGCCAGGGCATGCAGCATGGCCAGCATCGGCGTCTGACCCACGCCCGCGGATATCAGCGCCACCGGGGTTGCAGCATCGACCTCAAGGAAGAAGTCGCCATGCGGTGCGGCCAGCATCAGCTCATCACCCACTTTGCCATTCTGATGCAGCCAGCCGGAGACGGTGCCCTGCGCTTCACGTTTCACCGCAATCCGGTAATCTTTGCCATTACTGAGGTGAGTAAGCGAGTACTGGCGAATCTGGTGATGTTCGAAACTGGCGGGCTGCAGATGCACCGTCAGATACTGACCCGGTTTAAAGGCCGCTACCGGGCCGCCATCTACCGGACTGAAGGTAAAGCTTTTAATCACCTCGCTCTGCTGCTCAACAGCACTGATGCGAAACGCACGAGTGCCGCGCCAGCCACCGGTTTGCTGCTCCGTCGCCTGATAAATCTCCTCTTCGCGATTAATGAACACATCTGCCAGTACGCCATAGGCCCGGCCCCAGGCTGCCAGCGCCTCTTCACCCGGATTCAGCAGCTCTTTAATGGTTGCCAGCAGATTTTCACCGACGATGGCGTATTGCGCAGGCTGAATATTCAGGCTGGTATGTTTCTGTGCAATCTTTTCCACCGCAGGCAGCAGCACGGCCAGGTTCTCCAGATTCGCGCCATAGGCGCAAATGGCGTTGAATAGCGCTTCACGCTGATCGCCATTGCGCTGGTTGTTCATATTGAAAACATTTTTGAGTTCAGGATGGTGCGACAGCATACGGTCATAGAAGTGTGCGGTAAGCGCAGGACCACAGGCGGCGATGGCAGGCAGGGTCGATTTAACCGTGGCGATAGTGTGTGCATCAAGCATAAAAGCGGCCTCTCATTTAAAGATGTATTTTAAATGCATCTTATAGCCGTCTCGCCTGTGGTGTAAATAACCCGATAAATTTCCCGGTTGTCAAAGTGGCAACTTTTTGGTGCATCCTGAGAAACCGCCGTCACATCCTGAAGAAAAATTGTGGCGTCTGAACAGGGTGAAAAGGTGTAAAAAAGCCCTGCCAGTAGCCAGCCAATCGTTTGCGTAAAAAGAGGAGGTTCACCCTACCTTCACCTGTTAAAACGGTTTACACTGTGGGCCTTCGCCCCTGAAGGGGGGTAAATACCGTCAGAAAGTTAGCTGAGTCAGGAGATCCGGATGTTAAAGCGTGATATGAACATTGCCGATTACGATGCCGAGTTGTGGCAGGCGATGGAGCAGGAGACAGTGCGTCAGGAAGAGCACATTGAACTGATTGCTTCTGAAAACTACACCAGCCCGCGTGTTATGCAGGCACAAGGTTCTCAGCTCACCAATAAATACGCTGAAGGCTATCCGGGCAAACGCTACTACGGCGGCTGTGAGTACGTTGATATCGTTGAGCAACTGGCGATCGATCGCGCAAAAGAACTGTTTGGTGCCGATTACGCTAACGTGCAGCCACACTCAGGTTCACAGGCTAACTTTGCGGTTTACACCGCGCTGCTGCAGCCGGGCGATACTATTCTGGGGATGAACCTGGCCCACGGTGGGCACCTGACTCACGGCTCACCGGTTAACCTGTCGGGCAAACTCTATAACGTCGTGGCTTACGGTATCGATGAGACCGGTAAAATTGACTACGACGAACTGGCTGAACTGGCGAAAACCCACAAGCCAAAAATGATCGTTGGCGGATTCTCAGCTTACTCCGGCGTTTGCGACTGGGCGAAAATGCGCGAAATCGCGGATAGCGTAGGTGCATGGCTGTTTGTGGACATGGCACACGTTGCCGGCCTGATTGCTGCAGACGTTTATCCAAGTCCGATCCCACATGCGCACATCGTGACCTCTACCACTCACAAAACGCTGGCGGGTCCGCGTGGTGGTATCATTCTGGCGAAAAACGGCGACGAAGATTTCTATAAGAAACTGAACTCTGCTGTCTTCCCTGGCGGTCAGGGCGGTCCTCTGATGCACGTTATCGCTGGTAAAGCGGTGGCGTTCAAAGAGGCGATGGAGCCGGAATTCAAAACCTACCAGCAGCAGGTGGCAAAAAACGCCAAAGCGATGGTTGAGGTGCTGATTGAGCGTGGCTATGACATCGTTTCTGGCGGCACGTATAACCATCTGTTCCTGATCGATCTGGTGAGCAAAAACCTGACCGGTAAAGAAGCGGATGCGGCATTGGGCCGTGCCAACATCACGGTTAACAAAAACAGCGTGCCTAACGATCCAAAAAGCCCGTTTGTCACTTCCGGTATCCGTATCGGTACACCAGCTGTTACCCGTCGTGGCTTCAATGAAGCGGACGTGCGTGAGCTGGCTGGCTGGATCGCGGATGTGCTGGATAACGTCAATGACGAAGCGACCATTGAGCGCACCAAAAAGAAAGTGCTGGAAATCTGCAGCCGTCTGCCGGTCTACGCTTAATCGTTAACCTGTTGTGAGACAGCATACAAAGGATGGCATCAGCCATCCTTTTTTATTGCCTGTCCTGCGGCGCTCTGCCAGAGTAGCGCCCACTCATGCTGCCATGCAGCACTCTTGCTGGAGGGAATATGGCAATCGGCTCCGCCAGATGGCTCGGATTGGGCTACTTCACTTACTTCTTCTGTTACGGCATCTATCTGCCATTCTGGGGCGTGTGGCTGAAAGGCACCGGTCTCGATGCTGAAAAGATTGGCCTGCTGCTCGGCTGTGGCATGGTGGCACGCTTTGTCGGCAGTCTGCTTATCGCTTCTCAGGTCAAAAATCCTTCACGGTTGATTACGGCGCTGCGTTTGCTGGCGCTGATGACCTGCCTGTTCGCTGCCGGTTTCTGGGTGGGAGAGCAGTGGATGTGGCTGCTGACGGTCATGATCGGCTTTAACCTCTTTTTCTCGCCGCTGGTCCCGCTCAGCGATGCGCTGGCCGCCACCTGGACACAGCAGATAGGGCTGGCGTATGGGCCGGTCAGGCTGTGGGGTTCGCTGGCCTTTGTGATCAGCTCGGCATTAACCGGCGTGCTGGTCAGTGCTTACTCTTCAAACGCCATTCTGCTGCTACTTTCCGTCGGCGTCATCTCTATGCTGGCAGGCATGATGCTGTCACCCGCCACCCAGCCACAGGGTAATGAACGGCAGGGCGCGGCGGGCGGCGGCTGGCAGGTGTGGCGTGCATTGCTGCGTGAGAATGCGGTATGGCGATTTATGCTCTGCGTAACACTGCTGCAGGGTGCGCACGCCGCCTATTACGGCTTCAGTGCTATCTGGTGGCAGGAGAGTGGCTATTCCGCCTCCACGGTGGGTTATCTCTGGTCGCTGGGCGTGGTGGCCGAAATCGTCGTGTTTGCCCTGAGCAACCGGTTGTTCCGCCGCTGGAGCGCGCGCGATCTGCTGCTGCTTTCGGGCATTTGTGCGTTAATCCGCTGGAGCCTGATGGGTGCTACTACCGCGCTGCCGCTGCTGATTGTGGCGCAAATCCTCCACTGTGGCAGCTTCACCGTCTGTCATCTGGCGGCGATGCGTTTTATTGCGGCGCGTCAGGGAGCGGAAGTGATCCGTCTGCAGTCGCTCTATTCCGCGTTGGCGATGGGGGGTGGCATTGCGATAATGACCATGATCTGCGGCGTCCTGTTCGCTCATCTGCAGGGGCATCTGTTCTGGGTGATGGCACTGGTGGCGCTGCCCGCGCTATTTCTGCGTCCCGGCTACGACTCCAGTAAATAACGAATCCGCTGCTGATGGTGTAACGTCAGCGGCAGTTCCGCATGCACCAGCGGCGGAGAGAAGAGTGGCAGCGAGGTGGGGTAGGGCGAAATGATGATGTCCACATCCCGCGGTGCGCCATCCCGCTGAAACTGTTTCACGTCCTGATAGGTAATATTGATCGGCAGCAGCGTGATCTCCCGGATCTGCTGCTCCACATCCTGCTCCAGATCGGTATCGTCACCCGTCAGAATCAGCACCTGCTTCTCCTGCAACGCATTCTCCTGCATCAGCCAGGCACCAAAAATAACGGTAATTAAGCTCACCTCTTCCGGGCTGAACGCAATCCCATATTGCTGCTCAAACGCCTGCAGCGCCTGCTGAGTGGTGCGCAACAGGCGGGGATAGAGGCGGCTGACATCCAGCGCCACGCTGTTGTCGATGCCGATAGTGAAGTGGGTGCGATCCAGCGCCTGCGCCAGATGAGGATAGAGCTGGTTAAGCAGCTCGTCGCGATCAGCAAAAGTAATGTCGGCACACCGTTCAAAGTCATTAATTAACTGCTGGGTCGCAGCCATTAACTGCTGCTCAGCAGGATGTGCAATCGCATCCACGACAGGCGTATGTATCTGGCTGAACAGCAGTGTCCAGAAGTCGGTTTCACTGACGGGCGGCGCAAGGTGGCAGCGTTTGCGCCAGTGGTGAATCACATCCTCGGCAGCCTGCCGCTCAGCCTTCTGCTGCAGCCAGTGACACTGCGCTTCACTGAACAGCACCGGCTGGCGCTGGCACAATCCATATTTCATGAAAATCTGCAGAAAAAGCCGGTCGCGTTCGCTGAAATCGCGCTTCAGACGCAGGCTACAGTGCTGGATCAGCGCCTGTAAATTGGTCTCATCCCACAGCGCCTTCTCAATCTTCATCACCTTCAGGCGCTGACGCAGGGGAGCTGCAAAATGGTCGCAGACGAAATCCTGCGATAAACGCAAACTGCGTCGCAGGTTGTGCAGCAGACAGAGGCGCCGATCCAACTCTGTGCCATGAAGACGAAAGCTGCCATCCACCATCTGATGCAATTCCAGCTGGTGATATCGCTGTATCTCAAGGCCCACATCCGCGATATCCTGTCGGGCAACAGCAGGATCGACGCCATTCAGCTGGCAGACTTTTTCAAGCGTAAGCACGGGTGTCGGCAGAAACAGCAGCAATAAAAGATGGCACTGACGCTGTGAGCGGGTGAAGAGTGGTGCCAAAGGGGTAGCAGAACTCATCAATCAGGTTTCCAGCAGGCTATTTTGAGCTAAGAATAGTCAACCCCGTCAGCGCCTGCGCGGTTTACGCGGTTTATTTGCCGGAGGTTTAAGGCGGGTCACAAAATTTTGTTACTTATAGATTCTTTTCATCGGGAACGTTACTTTATAACATTATGAAACGCACACTCTTTGCCCTCTTGATGGTATTAAGTCCGGCTGTAATGGCACATCCTCACAGCTTCATCGATATGAAAACCGAACTGGTGGCGCAGGATGACACCTTTACCGGATTAAAGATGACCTGGACCATGGATGAGATTACCTCCGCCGATCTGCTTTACGACGCGGGCGAGGCGAAACCAGGCAGCGTGGTGTGGAAGAAGCTGGCGGCAGGCGTGATGGCGAACGTGCTGGGCCAGCACTACTTTTCTGAAATCTGGCACAACCAACAGCGGGTAAAGTTTTTGAATCTGCCAACCGAATACAACCTGTCACGTAACGGCCATAAAGCGGTGCTGGAATTTATTCTGCCGCTGGCGGAACCCCCGAAGCTGACCGGGCAGCGCTTTGAGATCCTGACTTTTGATCCCACCTATTTCGTCGATATGTTCTATGACAATCCTGGTGCGTTAACGCTGCCGACGGCGCTGCAGGCGCGCTGCAAGTTCGCGCTGAACACGCCAAAGCCCAATGATTCACTGAAGCAGTATGCGCTGTCGCTGGATAAAGCCGACGCGCCTGCAGAGGAGATGGATTTAGGCCGCCAGTTTGCCCAGACGGTGATACTGACATGTCAGTAATCTCCCCACCGTTACGGGCTTCCCGCCTCTGGCCGCTGTGGCTGATGGCGGGCGTGCTGCTGAGCAGCGCGTTGCTGGTCTGGCTCTACTGGTCGCAGATTCTGATGCAGAGCGTACTGTGGCAGAAAGATCTGCATCGGCAGATGACTCAGCTGCTACAGCAGGTTGCGGAGCAGCCCCACCAGGCAGGCATTTCGCTGGTGATATTCAGCCTGCTGTATGGCGTACTGCACGCGCTGGGGCCGGGCCATGGCAAAGTGGTGATCGCGACTTTTCTGGCGACCCATCCCACCAGAGTGAAAACCAGTATCAGGCTGACGCTGCTCGCCTCACTGCTGCAGGGTTCGGTGGCGATTGTCCTGGTGACGGTGATGCTGTTGCTGCTGAAAACGTCATCGCGACAGCTGCATCTCAGCAGTTTCTGGCTGGAGAAGGGCAGTTATCTGTTGGTGATCGGGCTGGGCGTGATGATCGGTTATCGGGCGCTGCGTTCGCTGTGGCGGACATTGCGTCCGCATCCGGCCCCGGTATTTCGCGCCTTCAAACCTCACCATCAGCATGACGATCAGTGCGGATGCGGACACGCACATCTTCCGACACCGCAGCAGATGAGCGGCAATCTCAGCGTGAAAACCCAGCTGCTGGTGGTGGTGTCGATGGGATTACGTCCCTGTTCCGGCGCGATTATGATGCTGCTGTTTGCCAAAGTGATTGGTGTCTATGGCTGGGGGGTGATCTCTGCTGCGGTGATGGCGCTGGGCACGGCACTGACCATTTCGGCGATTGGCCTGCTGGTTCAGCAGGCGCGCACGGTGGCGCAACGGCTGGCACAGCCTGGCGTTACCGCAGGCATGACGCGACTGCTGATCCCCGCGCTGGCCTTAACCGGCAGTCTGATTTTAATCGTAGCGGGTATCGCGCTATGGCAGTCAGCGCAGATGACGCTGGGTGGCGGAATTCGACCTTTCTGAATAAAAGCGCAGCGGAAATAAAATTGCCGCTGCGCTCTTCTCTTCGTTAATTATCTCTGAATTCATCTCTTTATTTTTTTCTCTGGCTGGTTTAGTGGTGAAATGACTATTCCCTGTCTACGCTGATAATACCAAAACGGCATTCCGCCGTCGGGATGATAAAAGATCAAGACCGCTTTCTGTTTATTGCGAGGAGTATATTTCATGGCTGATACCCGTATTAATAATGGCTACACCGAAACGCTGGCGACCGGGCCTGCTGGATTGCCGTTAAAACGTATTTCCTGGAGCGCCGTGTTTGCCGGTGTCATTTGTGCGTTGATCGTTCACATTATTCTGACGCTGCTGGGAACCGCCATTGGTGCAACAACCATTGATCCGATGAAAGAACAGAATCCACTCGACGGCCTGGGCACAGGCGCGCTGGTCTGGACTGCCATTGAAATGCTGGTCGCGATGGCTGCAGGTAGTTATGTTGCAGGCCGACTGGCTCAGCGCGAAGGCGCACTGCACGGTTTACTGATGTTTGGCCTTAGCACAATTTTCACTATTTACCTGGCTATTGCGCTGGCGACCAGTGTATTAGGCGGCGCGATGAATATTGTGGGCTCAGGCTTCCAGGCGCTGGGTAGTGGTATTTCCGCCGCTGCGCCATCCGTTACCCAAATGGCAAAAGACAAACTGCAGGAGAGTAATATTAATTTAGATAACCTGCAGAACGAACTGGAAACGACTTTACGCCAGACCGGGAAACCGGAATTACAGCCAGAGAACTTAAAGCAGGATGCAAATAAAGAAGCGCAGAATGCTGAAAACCAGGCTAACAACACCGCAAACCATCCACAGACAGCGGATACTGATCTGGCTAACTGGTTAAAAGGGGTGATGGATCGTCATTCCGATACCCTGCAGGCAGCCGATCGTGATGCGCTGAAAAATATTATCAAAGCGCGCACCGGCAAAAGCGATCAGGAAGTGGATCAGATCGTGGCCAAAACTGAACAGAGCTATCAGCAGGCCGTTCAGAAGTATCAGGAACTGAAACAGCAGGCTGAACAGAAAGCGCGTGAAGCCGGTGAAAAAGCCGCTGCCGCGACTGCGAAAGCGAGCTGGTATGCCCTGATTCTGCTGATCATCGAAGCGGTGCTGGCAGGTGTGATGGGTATGGTAGGTCGTCGTACTCAGCCTCGTCAGGTGCTGTCACACGAACGTCGTTAATCATCACTGAGTAACAGGCAATAAAAAAGGCGGCTGAGAAGCCGCCTTTTTCTGTACTGAAACTTAGCGTTTTAACGCTTCGCTCAGTTCATCACGCATGTTCGACAGCATCGATTTCACCACACGTGGGTTACCCGCGACCAGGTTACCTGACAGCAGATAGCCGTGGTTGCCGGTGAAATCAGTCACCAGACCACCCGCTTCACGGACCAGCAGTTCACCCGCTGCAAAATCCCACGGCTTCAGGCCAATCTCAAAATAGCCATCTACGCGACCGGCAGCCACATAGGCCAGATCCAGCGCAGCAGAACCGGTGCGGCGGAAGTCAGCACACTGGGTAAAGAGTTTGGTCATGATATTCATGTAAGCCGGCGCGTGCTGCTTCATTTTGAACGGGAAGCCAGTCGCCAGAACGGTGCCATCCAGATCGCGTGCCGTGCTGCCACGCAGACGATAGCCATTCAGCTGAGCGCCCTGACCGCGTGAAGAGGTGAAGAGTTCATTGCGCATTGGATCGTAAACGACGGCGACTTCGGTGCGGCCTTTAATGCGCACAGCGATAGAAACAGCAAAGTGGGGTAAACGTTTGATGAAGTTTGATGTGCCATCCAGCGGATCGATAACCCATTGAACATCCTGATCTTCGCCCGCCAGTTCACCGCTTTCTTCAGTGATGATGGTATGTTTCGGGTAAGATTTACGAATAATTTCGATAATCAGGCGTTCTGCTTCGCGGTCAACATTCGTTACGAAGTCGTTGCTGCCTTTCTGGCTGGCTTCGACGGCGTCCGGGGTTTCATAATATTTGGCAATTAAATTTCCGGCCTTGCGCGCTGCGCGCACGGCAATGTTGAGCATTGGATGCATCGGTATCTCTCGCTGGATGTTAAAGAACGGGGAAAACGGCGCGGAGTATAGCAGCGTGTTCGGTAAATGTCCTGCTTTATGTTAATATTCTCTCTACTGATTTTACTGACCCGTTTCTGAGTATCCCTAATCATGTTGCAAAATATTCGTATCGTGCTGGTCGAGACTTCTCACACCGGTAACATGGGCTCCGTTGCGCGCGCCATGAAAACCATGGGCTTAACCAACCTCTATCTGGTTAATCCGCTGGTCAAGCCTGACTCACAGGCTATCTCACTCGCGGCCGGTGCCAGCGACGTTATCGGCGACGCCAAAATTGTCGACTCGCTGGATGAGGCCATTGCCGGATGCAGTCTGGTGGTCGGCACCAGCGCACGTTCCCGCTCGCTGCCCTGGCCGATGCTGGATGCGCGCGAATGTGGCGTGAAAAGCGTTGAAGAGGGCCAGCAGGCACCGGTTGCGCTGGTTTTTGGTCGTGAACGTGTCGGCCTGACCAATGACGAGTTGCAGAAGTGCCACTATCACGTCGCAATTCAGGCAAACCCGGAATACAGCTCGCTGAATCTGGCGATGGCCGTACAGATTATCGCCTATGAAGTGCGCATGGCATGGTTACAGGCGCAGGAGCAGGCCAGCCCGCCGCCACAGTATGAAGAGTCACCTTATCCGCTGGTGGATGACCTGGAGCGCTTCTATCAGCATATGGAACAGATGATGCTGAACAGCGGCTTTATCCGTGAAGCCAATCCTGGCCAGGTGATGAGCAAACTGCGTCGTCTTTACACCCGTGCCCGCCCGGAACGCGATGAACTGAACATCCTGCGCGGCATGCTTTCGTCGTTTGAAAAGCGAAAAAACGATAAAAAAGAAGCAGATAATAGTTGAGTGAATTACCAGGTTAAATACCTGACTAATTTACCAGGTTAAATAGTTGACCAATTTACTCGGGAATGGCAGACTTCAGAGCATCTGTTGCTAATCCTCCGATAACCGGACGCTATTGAGGTCGTACGCTATGAGACTGACATCCAAAGGACGTTATGCCGTTACTGCAATGCTGGACGTTGCCCTTCACTCCCATGAAGGCCCGGTCCCGCTGGCTGATATTTCAGAGCGTCAGGGCATTTCGCTCTCCTATCTGGAGCAGTTATTCTCCCGATTACGTAAAAATGAGCTGGTGTCCAGCGTACGTGGTCCGGGCGGCGGTTATCTGTTGGGTAAAGCGTCTAATACCATCTCTGTCGGTGAAGTGATCACCGCCGTTGATGAGTCTGTTGATGCCACCAAATGTCAGGGTAAAGAAGGCTGCCAGGGCGGCGAGCGTTGCCTGACTCACGTGCTGTGGCGCGATCTGAGCGTGCGTATCAGTGACTTCCTGAACAATATTACACTGGCTGAGCTGGTGAATAATCAGGAGATCCTGGATGTAGCCGATCGTCAGAATGCGATTGATAATCGTCGCTTCCAGAGCCCGCGCACGCAGGAAATTAACGTCAACCAACGCGCCTCGTAATCCCCGCTGTTGCGGCCCTTACTGCTAACGCGGTCAGGGCCGAATCTGCTATAAAGACGTATGATTTTTTATACGGAGCTGTAGCGCAATGAAATTACCGATTTACCTGGATTACGCCGCCACCACGCCGGCCGATCCGCGTGTGGCCAGCAAAATGATGCAGTTTCTGACGCTGGATGGCACGTTCGGTAATCCGGCCTCGCGATCGCACCGTTTTGGCTGGCAGTCTGAAGAAGCGGTTGATGTTGCGCGTAATCAGATCGCCGAACTGGTCAATGCCGATCCGCGTGAAATCATCTTTACCTCTGGCGCCACTGAATCCGATAACCTCGCGATTAAAGGTGCAGCTCACGCCCATCAGGCGCGCGGCAAACATATCATCACCAGCCAGACAGAACATAAAGCGGTGCTTGATAGCTGCCAGCAGCTTGAGCGTGAAGGCTTTGCTGTCACTTATCTCACCCCGGCGGCTAACGGCATTATCTCGCCTGACCAGCTGCGTGCGGCGCTGCGCGACGACACGATTTTAGTCACCCTGATGCACGTTAATAATGAAACCGGAGTGATTCAGGATATCGCCGCCTTTGGCGAACTCTGCCGCGAACGTGAGATTCTGTTTCATGTGGATGCGACCCAGAGCGTCGGCAAGCTGCCTATCGATCTCAGCCAGTTACCGGTTGATTTGATGTCCTTTTCTGCCCACAAACTCTATGGCCCGAAAGGCATCGGCGCACTCTATGTACGGCGTAAACCGCGTGTGCAGATTGCTGCGCAGATCCACGGCGGCGGACATGAACGCGGTATGCGATCCGGGACATTGCCGGTGCATCAGATTGTTGGCATGGGCGAGGCGTATCGTATTGCAGCAGAAGAGCGCGAAACCGAGATGGCGCGCCTGCAGACTCTGCGCGATCGTCTGTGGCAGGGCATCAGCACACTGCCCGACGTCACCCTCAATGGCGATCTGCAGCAGAGCGCACCGAACATTCTTAACCTCAGTTTTGCTGACGTTGAGGGTGAATCACTGATCATGGCGCTGAAAGATCTGGCGCTCTCTTCCGGCTCGGCCTGCACCTCCGCCAGCCTGGAGCCTTCCTATGTATTGCGGGCGCTGGGCCTGAGTGAAGAGCTGGCGCACAGTTCGCTGCGCTTCTCGCTGGGACGCTTCACAACCGAGGAAGAGATCGACTACGCCATTGCCCTGGTGCAGAAATCAGTGACCCGTCTGCGGGCCTTAATGAAATCCTGATATCCGGTCATAGTCTGGAAATTGCGCCTATATTTGCACTTCGCTGGCAACACCTGACGGAATCTGTTATCAGGTCTCTCTGCGAATTATATTTAACATCTTATTAAAGCCGTTATAACAATCAGGCTGGATGAAACAGATAACGATTATGGAGCTTTTCGATGACCACACAACCCATGAATATTACGCTTAGCAGCCAGCCCGCCGATGCGCGCTGGGGCGAAAAAGCGATTCTCAGCAGCAACGACAGCGGCATGACACTGCATCTGACCGGCGCGGATGCGCTGAATATCATTCAGCGTGCGGCTCACAAAATCGACAGCCAGGGGATCCGCCATGTGGCGCTGACCGGCGAAGGCTGGCACCTTGAGCAGTGCTGGGCATTCTGGCAGGGCTTCCGTGGTCCGAAAGGCCAGCGTCAGGTTGAGTGGCCGGCGCTGGGCGAACATGAGCAGGCGGAGTTTGATCGCCGTCTGAAAATTATCGACTGGGTTCGCAACGTTATTAACCTGCCCGCGGAAGATCTTGGGCCAGAACAGCTGGCACACAATGCAGTCGATCTGATCAGTGAAGTGGGCGGAAGCGCCGTCAGCTATCGCATCACCAAAGGCGACGATCTGCGGGTACAGGGGTATATGGGCCTGCACACCGTTGGACGCGGTTCAAATCGTCCTCCGGTATTTCTGGCGCTCGATTACAACCCGACCGGCGGCGACGATGCTCCGGTCTACGCCTGTCTGGTCGGTAAAGGCATCACCTTTGATACCGGTGGCTACAGCCTGAAGCAGAGCAGCTTCATGGACTCAATGAAATCTGACATGGGCGGCGCGGCGACCGTCACCGGCGCGCTGGCCATGGCGATTTCGCGCGGTCTTAACAAGCGCGTGAAACTCTACCTCTGCTGTGCCGATAACATGGTCAGCAGCAACGCCTTTAAACTGGGCGACATCATTCGCTATCGCAACGGTAAATCGGTGGAAGTGATGAACACCGATGCGGAAGGGCGTCTGGTCCTGGCCGATGGTTTAATCGACGCCAGCGAGCAGAACCCGACGATGATCATCGATGCTGCGACGCTGACCGGTGCGGCTAAGACGGCGCTGGGCAACGATTACCATGCGCTGTTTACCTTTGATGATGTGATGGCACAGTCGCTGATGGGCAGCGCGGTGAGTGAGAACGAACCTTTCTGGCGTCTGCCGCTGGCCGAATTCCATCGCAGCCATCTGCCGTCTAACTTCGCCGATCTCAATAACATCGCCAGCCCGTCACATGCGGCGGGTGCCAGTAGCGCGGCAGCGTTCCTGTCACACTTCGTCAGTAATTATCAGCAGGGCTGGCTGCACATCGACTGCTCCGCGACCTATCGCAAAGGCGCAGTTGACCAGTGGGCGGCGGGTGCAACAGGTCTTGGCGTGCGTACCCTCGCCAATCTGTTACTGAAATAAGCCGATCTCAGCGGTGGCTGATGCCGCCGCTGTTCAGAGGGAAACTATGAATCGTCTTGAAGAGGTGCTGAAGCTGGCGGCCACTGAGCCTGCCCATCGGCCCGAATTTTTTCAGCTGCTGCTGGAATCTGATGCGTGGGTGCCAGGTGAAAGCACCACGCAACAGCTTGATGCCAGCACGCCCGTTGATCTGCAGCACTGGGAAAAAGAGGATGGCAGCAGCATCATTCCTTTTTTCACGTCAGAAGAGGCGATGAGTGAAGCGGTGAGCGGTGAGCAGTCCTGGCTGCGTCTGCCGGTACGAACGCTGTTTGAGATTACGCGCGGCGAGACGCTGTTTCTCAATCCCAAACTGCCTTCCGGTAAAGAGTTTACTGCGGCCGAGATCACCCATCTGCTGGCTGAAGAGGGCAGTGCACTAAGCCAGCAAACCGTGCTGGAAGGCGGACAGTCACTATTGCTGTCTGAGGTGGCTGAACCCCCTGCGCAGATGATCGACTCACTGACTCAGCTCTTCAGTAAGCATAAGCAGGTGCGTCGCGCGTTTATCGCCAGTATCCGTGAGCGGGCTGACGAAGCGCCCAATCTGCTGATTGGCATTGAAGCGGACAGCAACATTGAGACGATCATTCAGGCGGCGGGCAGCGTGGCAACCGATACGCTGCCGGACGATGCGCCGGTTGATATCTGTGAGGTGACGCTGAACGATCGCGGCATCAGCCACTTCTTTACCGCCCACATCACGCCATTCTACGAGCGTCGCTGGGGCAGTTTCCTGCGGGACTTCAAGGGCAGTGAGCGGATTATCTGAGACAACAAAGTAAACAGGCGGCTCATGGGCCGCCTCATATAGCTGATATCCCGAATCAGGGGGAGTCTGGCCGCAACGAATAAGCTTAACGCGCAGGGAACAGGGTCAGAGGAGGAAAGCGTCCCGCGCCATGGACGGCGCGGGCCGAGCGGCCAGGGAGTGGCTTTAGCGACTTTCCGATCTGACCCTGTTTCCTGTGCTACCTCGTTCTTACAGCTGATCGAATCCGATATTATTAAAAAAACAGGCGGCTCATGGGCCGCCTGTTTTTTATTTCGCGATAGGTAAGTCGTCGCGACTGCCCCATTCGCCCCAGGATCCGTCATACAGTGTGACATCCCGTGCGCCCAGCGCCGTCAGCGCCAGAATCACCACCACCGCCGTCACGCCTGAGCCACAGCTGGCGACCACCGGTTGGGTAATATCGACGCCCGCATCGGCAAACAGCGTCTGAAGTTCCGCCTCCGGCTTGAGTTTTCCCTGTTCAACCAGGCTGTTCCACGGCACGTTCAGGCTGTTGGGAATATGGCCACGATGCAATCCGGGACGTGGTTCATCCACTTCGGCGTTAAAGCGATTGGCAGGACGCGCATCAATAATCTGTGCGCCGCCTTCATGGCTGATCAGCAGTACGTCCGTCAGGCGCTTCACCCGGCTTTCATCTGCGTGGGCCTCAAACTCACCTTCCGGCAGATTCACTTCGCCGGTTGCCAGCGCAAAACCGGCTTCTTTCCAGCCCTGCAAGCCCCCGGCCAGAATCGACACCTGAGCCACACCAAAGGTTTTCAGCATCCACCAGGCGCGTGGCGCAGAAAAGAGATTACCCTCGTCATACACCACCAGGTGCTTATCACTGCTGACACCCAGTTCACGCATCGCAACGGCAAAACTTTCGGCGCGGGGCAGCATATGGGGGTAAGGGCTGGTGTGATCGGAAAGCGCTTCAATATCGAAGTAAGGGGCGTCGGGTAAATGACCCGCCAGATATTCGGCCTGGATATCGCGAACCGCTTCCATACCGGGTGGCAACAACCGTGCATCCAGCACCTGAAGCCGCTCATCGTTGTAGTGCTCTTGTAACCAGTCGGCGGACACAAACAGTGGCGTCGTCATAACAACCTCATCTCAGCAATCTGTCATACCAGTGTCAGGGAATGTGCGCACCATCTCAAGAGAAGCGTTGATTAAATGCGAGCATTGATATGAAATTGCGCTGCGTAATCAAACGACACTCCCTGCGTCCCGGTGAAGGAACTACCATGAAGAAACGCAATACCCGGCTGCTGCTCAGCATGCTGATCGGTGGCTCGCTGCTGTCAGCGACCCTGTTACCTGTTTTGCCTCTCCAGGCGGCAGAAGCACCCGCAACCTCCCAGGTCAGCAAACCGCTGACGATTATCGATCTCTCGGAACTGCAGATCGATAATGCCGCTGCGCTGGTCTTAACCTTCAGTCAGCCGCTTGATGATAAACAGGATATCGCGCAAAAAGTCAGGCTGACCGACGATAAACAGGGCCGGGTGGATGGCGGCTGGGAGCTTTCTGCTAACCGCAAAACGTTGCGCTTCCGCCATCCCGAGCCGTCGCGTCACTTCACCGTCACGGTGGATGCGGGACTGCGCGCGGCCAGCGGAGAGACGCTTGCCGCCGATTACAGTCAGAAAATCGCCACCCGTGATATCCAGCCGATGGTGGGCTTTGCCAGTCGCGGTTCACTGCTGCCGCTGCGTATCACCCAGGGACTGCCGGTGCTGGCGCTGAATGTTGACCAGGTCGATGTCGATTTCTTCCGGATAAAGAATGCCGGCCTGGCGGAATTTCTCTCGCAGTGGAATTACGGCAACAACCTCTCAAGCTGGCAGTCGCAGGAGCTGCTGAAAAGCAGCCAGCTGGTTTATAGCGGACGCTTTGAGCTCAACCCGGCGCGTAACACGCGTGAAAAATTGCAGCTGCCGATGCGTGACATTACCGCACTTCAGCAGCCGGGCGTCTATCTGGCGGTGATGAAGCAGGCCGGTACTTATCGCTACAGCCAGCCCGCCACGCTTTTCACCCTCAGCGATATTGGCCTGTCACTGCATCGCTTCCCGACCCGGTTCGAACTGTTCGCCCAGAGTCTGGCAGACGGTCAGCCGCTTTCCGGGGTCAGCGTCAGGTTACTGGATGAGAAGGGGCAGGTGCTGCAAAGCGGTACCAGTGACAGCACCGGTCATCTGAGCCTCAAGGCGGATGAAAAAGGCAAGCTCCTGCTGGCAATTCAGGGAGAACAGACCTCAATGATCGACCTGGCGCGTCCGGCGCTGGATCTCGCTGAATTCCCGGTCGCGGGGCCGCAGGGCTATGACAAACAGCTGTTTGTTTTTGGTCCGCGCGATATCTATCGTCCTGGCGAAACGGTCATCGTGAATGCGCTGCTTCGCGATGCCGACGGACACCCCTTGCCCGCGCAGCCGATCAAAGCGGAGCTGGTGCAGCCCGATGGCCAGGTGATGCGGACTTTTGTCTGGCAGCCTGAAGCGGGATTCTACCAGCAGCGACTGGCGCTGTCCGCGTCGGCCATGACCGGCGACTGGATGTTGCGACTGAATACCGGCGATAACCTCAAGCGAGAGTGGAAGTTTCACGTCGAAGATTTTCTGCCGGAGCGTATGGCGTTAACCCTGAAAAATGACCCTCAGCCACAGGCCGCTGATGCCAGTGTTGAGTTCGGTATTGAGGGGCGCTATCTCTATGGCGCCCCGGCAGCAGGTAACACGCTACAGGGTCAACTCTATCTGCGACCGGCACGCGAGGCGGTGACTGCACTGCCAGGCTACCAGTTTGGTGACATCACCGAAGAGGGGTTAAAGCGGACGCTGGATGAGGTGGATCTCAAGCTTGACGCCAGCGGTAAAGCACAACTCACGGTAGAAAATCAGTGGGATCAGCTCCACTCCCCGCTCAATCTGATCCTGCAGGCCAGCCTGCTGGAGACCGGCGGACGTCCGGTCACCCGTCGTGCCACCCAGGCCATCTGGCCCGCTGAAGCGCTGCCAGGTATCCGGCCGCTGTTTGGTAACAAGGCGGTTTATGACTACCGCAGTGACAGCTATCACGATGAGCCGACCGTGCCGGAACAGAGCCTGGCCGAATTCGACATTGTCTATGCCAACAGTCAGGGCAAAAAACTGGCGGCAGAGAAGCTGGATGTTCGCCTGATCCGTGAACGCCATGATTACTACTGGAGCTTCTCTGACAGCGAAGGCTGGCAGTCGCAGTATAGCGACAAGGATCTGCAGGAAGATGAACGCGCCATCTCTGTCCCGGCTGATGGCAGCACCAAAGTCAGCTTCCCGGTCGAGTGGGGCCACTACCGGCTGGAAGTGCAGGCGGGCGAGAAGATCGTCAGCAGCGTCCGATTCCAGGCGGGTTATGACTGGCAGGATAACACCAACGGCACGGGGGCATTGCGCCCGGATCAGGTCAGACTGAAGCTGGATAAAGCGGCTTACCAGCCGGGCGATACCGTGCATCTGCAGGTTGAGTCACCGGCGGCCGGTAAAGGTTACCTGATGGTGGAGTCGAGCAGCGGCACGCTCTGGTGGCAGCCACTGACCGTACCAAAGGGCGGCACAACGGTGGATGTCCCTGTTGCTGAGAGCTGGCAGCGTCACGATCTCTACTTCAGCGCCATCGTGGTGCGTGACGGCGATAAGGTCAGTGGCGCAACGCCAAAACGCGCGGTGGGGCTGTTGCATCTGCCGATGGCGACGGAGGCGCGCCGCTTAAATCTGACGCTGGATGCGCCCGATAAAATCCGTCCTGAGCAACGCCTGACGGTAAAAGTCCACGCCAGTCGTGATGGCGGCCCGCTGCCTGAAAAAGTGAATGTACTGCTGTCAGCGGTGGACAGCGGCGTTCTGAGCGTGACGGATTTTAAAACGCCCGATCCGTGGCAGGCTTTCTTTGGCCGTAAACGCTACAACGTCGATCAGTACGACGTCTTTGGCCAGCTGATCGAAGGCGGTGGCCGGCTCGCGGCGTTGCGCTTTGGTGGTGATGGCGAGGATGAATCGATGACGCGCGGCGGCAAAAAGCCGGTGACGCACGTCAATATCGTGGCGCAGCAGTTACAGGCGGTCACGCTGGATAAAGAGGGCAACGGATCGATTACGCTGCCGATCCCGGCCTTTAACGGCGAACTGCGGCTGATGACTCAGGCCTGGAGCGACGACAGCTTCGGCGCGGCAGAGCGCAAACTGGTGGTTGCGGCGCCGCTGATCAGCGAACTGGCCACCCCGCGCTTCCTTGCCAGCGGCGATACAGCCTCACTGGCGCTGGATCTCACTAACCTGACCGATCTGCCGCAAACCCTGAAGGTGGATCTGAGCAGCAGTGGCTTAGTGGATCTGGCCGGGGCTGCCAGCCAGAGCGTGACGCTGGCCAAAGGCGCACGTACCACACTTCAGATTCCGGTCATGGCGAAAGCCGGCTTTGGTGATGGCGAGGTCGCCGTACAGATTTCCGGTCTGAACCTGCCGGGCGAGCAGGTGAAGCCCAGCAAACAGCAGTGGAAAATCGGCGTCAGGCCACCTTATCCGGCCCGGACGCTGAATTTCGATGCCGTCATCAATCCCGATCAGCCCTGGCAGGTCGCGGCAGCCGCGTTTACCGGGTTGGATGCTCAGACCCTGAGTGGACAACTGACGCTGAGCAATCGTCCGCCGCTCAATATCGCCAGCTATATCAGTGCGCTTTATGCCTATCCCTACGGCTGTCTGGAACAGACCACCAGCGGCCTCTGGCCGTCGCTCTATACCAGCCATGCCGAGCTGACTGCGATGGGGATAAAAACCAGCAGTGATGAGTCGCGCCGGGCCGCCGTCGACACCGGCATTGCCCGTCTGGCGGGCATGCAGCGGGCCAACGGTAGCTTCGGGCTGTGGGACAAACAGAGTGAGGAGGAGTTCTGGCTGACGCCTTACGTGACCGATTACCTGCTTCGTGCCAGCGAGGCGGGCTATGCGCTGCCGGATAATGTAGTTGATCGCGCTAACGCACGGCTGCTGCGCTATCTGCAGGATCCCGCGCAGATCAGCGGCGGCGGCAGTGATAACAACGCCGCGCTGCAGTTCAGCGTGCAGGCTTACGCCGGACTGGTGCTGGCGCGTCAGCAGCGTGCGCCGCTGGGTGCGCTGCGCGCATTGTATGAAAAGCGTGACAAGGCCCGCTCCGGCCTGGCGCTGATGCAGCTTGGCGTGGCGCTGAAGCTGATGGGTGACGGGCAGCGCGCATCGCTTGCGATCATGCAGGGTGCCAGTCTGACGCGCTCAGATAAAGAGTGGTATGGCGACTATGGCAGCACGGTACGCGATGAGGGGATGATGATAGCCCTGTTAGCAGAGAATAAGCTGCAGCCCGATCTACAGAATAGTCTGCTGCTGTCGCTGTCAAAAGAGGTCAACGGCAAGCGCTGGTTCTCGACTCAGGAGAATAACGCGCTCTATTTAGCGGCGCATACGCTGCAGCGTGCGCAGGGCGGAAGCTGGCAGGCGCAACTGTCGGGCAATGCACAGCCTCTGCAGGGCGATGCGCCACTGAATAAAGGGCTGGGGGCTGAACGACTGTTGCAGGGCTTAGCCATCAGTAATCCGGGCAGTGCGCCGCTGTATGGTCGTCTGGATGTCACCGGTTATCCGCTGGCCGCGCCACAGCCGGAGAGCAATGTGCTCGGGATAAAACGTGAATACTTTACGCTGGATGGCAAAGCCGCCGATCTCAGTAATCTGCGCAGCGGCGAGTTGCTGGTGGTACGTCTGACCGTTTCGTCGAAGCGCAGCATCACCGATGCGCTGGTGGTGGATCTGCTGCCTGCCGGTCTGGAGCTGGAAAACCAGAACCTGGCTGACAGCAGCGCCAGCCTCGGCGACAGTGCGGATGCGCTGAAGGAGAGCATGGGTGACATGCAGCAGGCTGACATCAGACACATTGAGTTCCGTGACGATCGCTTTGTGGCGGCACTGGCGGTGGATACTTATCGTCCCGCGACGCTGGTCTACCTGGCGCGGGCGGTCACACCGGGTCGCTATCTGATGCCACCACCGCAGGTCGAGTCGATGTATGTGCCGGAGTGGCGCGCCACCGGCAGCACGCCGTCACAGCTGCATATTCAGTAAGTGACGCGACGCGTGGTAAACGTCAGCAGCATCAAAAAGTGGTGGCTCGCGCTGCCGCTTTTTTTTCTGGCGCTGTGGCTGGCGATATGGGGGCTGGATCGGCTTTTCCCGTTGCCGCTTAAACAGGTGCAGCCTGCGCGGGTGGTTGTTGCCAGCGACGGTACACCATTGTGGCGCTTTGCTGACAGCAAGGGGATCTGGCGCTATCCGGTCACGCCAGAGGAGGTGGCTCCGGCCTATCTGCAGGCGCTGCTGACCTACGAAGATCGCTGGTTCTGGTATCACCCTGGCATCAATCCCCTGGCTCTGCTGCGCGCCGCCTGGCAGGATCTGCGCCATCAGAGCGTGATTTCCGGAGGCAGCACGCTGACCATGCAGGTGGCACGCCTTATCGACCCGCAACCCCGGACGCTGCGCGGCAAGCTGATTCAGGCGTGGCGGGCGCTGCAGCTGGAGTGGCATCTTTCCAAACGAGACATCCTGACGCTCTACCTTAACCGTGCGCCCTTTGGCGGCACGCTGGAAGGGGTGGGCGCGGCCAGCTGGAGCTGGCTGGGAAAAGCCCCGTCACAGCTGACGCCGGGCGAGGCGGCACTGCTGGCCGTTTTGCCGCAGGCACCCAGCCGTCTGCGACCCGATCGCTGGCCTGAGCGGGCAGAAGCCGCACGCAACAAAGTGCTGGATCGGCTGGCGGAATACCGCATCTGGTCCGCTGAACAGGTGGCGGAAATCCGTCAGGAGCCGGTATGGCTGCCGCCGCGCCAGATGCCACAGATGGCGCCGCTGCTGGCCCGGCGACTGCTGTCGATCAGCCACAGCGATAAGATTGTCTCTACGCTTGACCCCTCACTGCAGCGCGAACTGGAAAGTCTGGCGCTGAATGTTAAAAATCAGCTTCCTCCACGCACCTCGCTGGCGATGCTGGTGGTGGATCACACCACTATGGCGGTTCGCGGCTACGTCGGCTCGGCTGACTTTACCGATGACAGCCGTTTTGGCCATGTGGATATGATCGCCAGCGTGCGTTCGCCAGGCTCGGTGTTAAAACCCTTTATTTACGGCATGGCGCTGGATGAGGGGCTGATACATGCTGAATCACTGCTGCAGGATGTGCCGCGTCGCTTTGGTGATTACCGGCCAGGCAACTTCGATACCGGATTTCACGGGCCTGTCAGCGCCAGTGACGCACTGGTGCGGTCGCTGAATCTGCCTGCGGTGCAGCTTCTGGAGGCGCTGGGACCGAAAAACGTTGCAGCGCGCCTGCGCAATGTCGGTCTCAACTTACGTTTTCCCCCCGGCGCTGAACCTAATCTTTCCCTGATTCTCGGCGGCACCGGAGCGCGCATGGATGAGATCGTGGCAGCCTACAGCGCCTTTGCCCGCCACGGCAACGCCGGCCAGTTGCGCTGGATGCCCGATCAACCCTTACAGCAGCGGCCGCTGCTTTCGCCTGAGTCGGCGTGGATCATCCGGCGTATCCTGGCCGGGGAAGCACAGCCCGCGGGCAATGGCAGCGTACCCGATGTGGTGCCACTGGCCTGGAAAACCGGCACCAGTTATGGCTACCGCGACGCCTGGTCGGTCGGGATCAATCCCCGTTATCTGATTGGCGTCTGGGTCGGAAGACCGGATGCGACGCCGGTTGCCGGGCAGTTTGGTTTTGCCTCTGCCGTGCCCGTCATGAATCAGATCAACAGCCTGCTGATGAGTCGCCTTGGCAGACGTGATGTTCCGGGCGATCCGCGGCCGGCCTCGGTGACGGTGGCGAGCATTTGCTGGCCTGGCGGTCAGCCGTTGCCCGCCGGAGACGAAAACTGTCGCCAGCGGCGGCAAAGCTGGGTCGCCGCCGACACGCTGCCGCCTACACTGCTGGCACCCGGCCAGGAGAGCCTCAGCGGATTACGCCTGGGCTACTGGCAGAATGCGCAGGGACTGCGCGTCGCAGCAGACTGCCCCGACGCCACCCGCCATGAACGGCTGGTCTGGCCGCTGCCGCTGGAGGCCTGGCTGCCGCCTCAGGAGCGGCGGGCGCAACGTCTGCCCCCTGTCGATGCCCGGTGTCCGCCGTTACAGCAGGGCAGCAGCGCTCCGCTGATCGTTACCGGCGTGATTGAGGGGCAAATTGTCAGACCGCTGCCGGGCAGGAGCGCGCTGACAATGCCGGTCGCGGTGCAGGGAGGGCAGGGCACACAGCGCTGGTGGTTCCTGAATGGTGAGCCTCTGATGACGCAGAACGCCGCAGACAGCCTGTCGCTGCAGCTCGATCATCCGGGCGAGTATCAGCTGGTGGTGATGGATGAAGAGGGGCAACTTGTCTCCGTCACCTTCAGCCGGGGCTGACGCTTTTTTGCGCTAAATCATAACTATGGCGCGTCTGCTTCGACTCAGATCAAGAATTTTCATCAAATTAGGGATCTCTGATAGGCAATGCCGGACTCAGCCCCTATAATCGGCGCCGTTTCTTAACCGGGGCGGACGCCACCGGTTTCTTCAGAACGTCAAGACAGAGGTCATCATGGCAATCGAACGTACTTTTTCTATCATCAAGCCAAACGCCGTCGCTAAAAATGTGATTGGTGCTATCTATAACCGTTTTGAAAGCGCTGGCTTCAAAATCGTTGGCGCAAAAATGCTGCAGCTGAGCAAAGAGCAGGCTGAAGGTTTTTACGCTGAGCACCAGGGCAAGCCATTCTTCGATGGTCTGGTTGAATTCATGACCTCTGGCCCGGTTGTTGTTTCCGTGCTGGAAGGTGAAAATGCCGTTCAGCGTCACCGTGACCTGATGGGTGCCACTAACCCGGCAAACGCACTGGCTGGCACACTGCGTGCTGACTACGCTGACAGCTTCACCGAAAACGCCACGCACGGTTCAGATTCTGCTGAATCCGCTGCCCGCGAAATCGCTTATTTCTTTGGCGAAAACGAGATCTGCCCACGTACCCGTTAATCGCCTGGCGATAAACGTTACGTCGGCTTTACAAAAATCTGCGTAGGGGAGGTCACTCCCGCCTGTTATCAGGCTGCAGATGTTGTACAATATTGCGCCTTCATTGACTCAGCTTAATGAAGGCGCAATTTTTTTCACCTATCCCTGAACAGCGCCATAACGTGTAACAACGAGGCCAGAGAATATTATGTCCGAACAGATTGTGACGTCCGCGTCAGCATCCCCTATTGTCGTCTCCCCCAAAAGCCAGAAAATAAACCTGCTGGATCTCAACCGTCAGCAGATGCGCGAATTCTTCCTGTCGCTGGGCGAAAAGCCTTTCCGCGCCGATCAGGTCATGAAGTGGATTTATCACTACTGCTGCGATGACTTCGAGCAGATGACCGACATCAACAAAAAGCTGCGTAACCGGCTGATGGAGCTGACGGAGATCCGTGCGCCAGAAGTGGCAGAAGAGATGCGCTCTACCGACGGCACCATCAAATGGGCCATTCGCGTGGGCGACCAGCTGGTGGAAACGGTCTATATCCCGGAAGGGGACCGCGCCACGCTCTGTGTCTCTTCACAGGTGGGTTGTGCGCTGGAGTGTAAATTCTGTTCGACCGCACAGCAGGGCTTTAACCGTAACCTGCGGGTGTCAGAAATTATTGGTCAGGTGTGGCGTGCGGCGAAAATTGTCGGCGCAGCGAAAATCACCGGCCAGCGTCCTATCACCAATGTGGTGATGATGGGCATGGGCGAGCCGCTGCTCAACCTCAATAACGTGGTCCCGGCGATGGAGATCATGCTGGATGACTTCGGTTTTGGTCTGTCGAAGCGTCGCGTGACCCTCTCCACCTCGGGTGTGGTGCCTGCGCTGGATAAACTGGGCGATATGATCGACGTCGCGCTGGCGATTTCCCTGCACGCGCCTAACGATAAGCTGCGTGATGATATTGTCCCGATCAACAAAAAGTACAATATCGAAACCTTCCTGGCGGCGGTGAAACGCTACATTGGCAAATCCAACGCCAATCAGGGACGCGTGACCATCGAGTACGTGTTGCTGGATCACGTCAATGACAGCACAGATGATGCGCATGAACTCGCCGCATTACTGAAAGAAACACCGTGTAAAATCAACCTGATCCCCTGGAACCCCTTCCCGGGCGCGCCTTATGGCCGTAGCTCCAACAGCCGCATCGATCGTTTCTCCAAAGTCCTGATGGACTATGGTTTTACGACCATCGTGCGTAAAACCCGTGGCGATGATATCGATGCCGCCTGTGGTCAGTTAGCCGGTGAGGTGATCGACCGTACCAAGCGTACGATGCGTAAAAAAATGGCGGGTGAGGCCATCTCTGTGAAGGCTCTCTAGAAGAGTGACTCAGAGCGTTTCCTGAAGTGATGACGCGTGGCAGGCTGCAGCCTGTCAACGTCAACCGGATGGAAACGATTATGCGTAACGGATTACCTGCAGTTTTACTGGCGCTGTTTGTTGTAAGCGGGTGTGTCAGCCAGCATCACGAACCCGGAGCAGAAGAGGTGCGTCTGCAGTTAGGGATGCACTATCTGGCGGGTGGCGACTATGCCGCAGCTGAGCGAAACTTTCTGCGGGCACAGGCCGCCGCGCCAGAGGATTACCGGGTCTCGCTTGCGCTTGCTCGACTGGCGCAGAAGCAGGGTAATCAGACAGCGGCGCAGGCACGGTTTATACTGGCACAGCAGCAGGCCCCGGATAATGGTTTTGTTGCTAACAATTACGGTGCGTTTCTCTGCGCTTTAAGGCAGTATGGCGAAGCGCATCAACAGTTTAGTCGGGCAAGCGCAGCACCGCAGTTTGATGCACGCAATGACGCGCTTGAACTGGCAGGGTTTTGTTATCTGCAGGCTGGCGATATTGCCGCTGCCCGCAGGACACTACGCCAGGCCATTGAGGCTGACAGACGCAAAGCTGATTCGCTGCTGTCGGAAGCTGAAAAGCAGATGGCAGATAACCATCTGGCGAAGGTGCAGATTTTGCTTGATGTTTACCAGCAACAGCTGCCCGCAACGGCACGAAGTCTGGCGTTACACTTACGTTTCGCCGCGCTACAGGGAGATGCCGCTGACGTTTCACGTTATGGCGACCAGTTAGCGCGACGTTTTCCGCAATCGATACAGTACCAGCGTTATTTAGCTAATGAATACTGAAGCCACTCAAGAAAACTCTGCATTACATTCAACAGGTGAACGCCTGCGTCTGGCCCGTGAGCAGATGGGGCTGACGCAGCAGAACGTCGCTGAACGCCTGTGCCTGAAACTTTCTACCGTGCGTGATATCGAGGAAGACAAATCGCCTGCCGATCTGGCCTCCACGTTCCTGCGCGGATACATTCGCTCCTACGCGCGTCTGGTGCACATTCCTGAAGAGGAACTGCTGCCGATGATGGCGAAACAGACACCGATTCGGGCTTCAAAGATCGAGCCGATGCAAAGTTTCTCACTGGGCAAACGCCGCAAGAAACGCGACGGCTGGTTGATGATTTTCACCTGGCTGGTGGTGTTTGTGGTGGTGGGTCTGACCGGTGCCTGGTGGTGGCAGAATCATAAAGAGTCACAGGATGATCTGGTGCCGATGACCGATCAGAACAGCAGCAGCGGTGATAGCGGCCAGTCGATTCCGCTGGGTGAATCCAGTGGTGACAGCGCGGCACCTGCCGCGCCTGACGAAAGCAATACCACCAGTGACAACAGCGCAACCAGTGCGCCAGCGAGTGCGGCTCCGGCCGCCACTGGCAGCAATAGCGCGACCACCGCACAGCCGGATACCACCAGCAATGCCGTGGTTTCACCGAGCCAGGCGCCCGTGGACAACTCAGCGGCTGCACCTGCGGCCGCGAACACGAATACCAATAACAGCACGGCACCTCAGATGCCAGTAGGTGCAGCGGCGGTCAGTGAACCGGCTGCTGACCCTAATGCGGTGGTGATGACCTTTAACGCCGACTGCTGGCTGGAAGTGAGCGATGCCACCGGCAAAAAACTGTTCAGCGGCATTCAGCGCAGTGGTGGTAAACTCAGCCTCGCAGGAACGCCTCCGTATCGTCTGAAAATTGGCGCGCCTTCCGCTGTTCAGGTGCAATATCAGAATCAGCCCGTTGATTTAAGTCGTTTTATCCGTAATAACCAGGTTGCTCGCCTGACGTTGGGTGCGCAATAACAGCGTATCGCGTACCGGGCAATTGTGGAGAAGAAATATGCATAACGAAGCACCCATTATCCGTCGTAAATCCAAACGCATTTACGTCGGCAAGGTGCCGGTCGGTGACGGCGCACCCATCGCTGTCCAGTCGATGACCAACACCCGCACCACTGACGTGGAGGCGACGGTAAATCAGATCAAAGCCCTTGAGCGAGTCGGTGTCGATATCGTTCGTATCTCGGTGCCTACCATGGATGCCGCAGAAGCATTCAGACTGATCAAACAGCAGGTAAACGTCCCGCTGGTTGCAGATATTCATTTTGACTACCGCATCGCCCTGAAAGTCGCCGAGTATGGCGTCGACTGCCTGCGCATCAATCCCGGTAATATCGGGAACAATGAGCGCATCCGTATGGTGGTCGACTGCGCGCGCGACAACAATATTCCGATACGAATTGGCGTGAACGCCGGTTCGCTGGAAAAAGATCTGCAGGAAAAGTATGGCGAGCCGACGCCGCAGGCGTTGCTGGAATCTGCCATGCGCCATGTCGATCATCTCGACCGTCTTAACTTCGATCAATTCAAAGTCAGCGTTAAAGCCTCTGACGTTTTCCTCGCGGTTGAATCTTATCGTCTGCTGGCGAAACAGATTGAACAGCCACTGCATCTCGGTATCACCGAAGCGGGCGGCGCGCGGGCTGGCGCAGTGAAATCGGCGATTGGACTGGGTCTGCTGCTGTCAGAAGGGATCGGCGATACGCTGCGTATCTCGCTGGCCGCCGATCCGGTAGAAGAAGTCAAAGTCGGTTTCGATATCCTCAAGTCACTGCGCATCCGTTCTCGTGGCATCAACTTCATCGCCTGTCCGACCTGCTCACGTCAGGAGTTCGACGTTATCGGCACGGTCAACGCGCTGGAGCAGCGTCTGGAAGACCTCATCACCCCGATGGATGTCTCCATTATCGGCTGCGTGGTCAACGGACCCGGCGAGGCGACTCTCTCTACGCTGGGCGTGACCGGCGGCAGCAAGAAGAGTGGTTTCTACGAAGATGGTGTGCGTCAGCGCGATCGTCTCGACAACAATGACATGATCGATCAGCTGGAAGCGCGCATTCGTGCTAAAGCGTCGATGCTGGATGCCAGTCGCCGTATTGATGTGCAGCATCTGGAAAAATAATGGCGTACGCGGTTTGCGTGCGTGACTTTTTTGACTGAACCTGTGCGGTTTCATCCTCATAAGGTATGATGCCGGACAGGTTTTTTTGCATTAAGAGATTCTAACGTGGCGAAGAATATTCAGGCGATTCGCGGGATGAACGACTACCTGCCTGCGGATACCGCCCTCTGGCAACGGATTGAAGGCGTTCTCAAGCAGACGCTGGCGAGCTACGGTTACAGCGAAATTCGCTTACCGCTGGTGGAGCAAACCCCACTGTTTAAACGCGCCATCGGTGAAGTCACCGACGTGGTTGAAAAAGAGATGTATACCTTCGAAGACCGCAACGGTGAAAGCCTGACGCTGCGTCCGGAAGGCACTGCAGGTTGCGTGCGAGCCGGTATTGAACACGGTTTACTCTACAACCAGGAGCAGCGCCTGTGGTATATGGGCCCGATGTTCCGCTATGAGCGTCCGCAGAAAGGCCGCTATCGTCAGTTCTACCAGATTGGCGTGGAAGTGTTTGGTCTGCAGGGTCCGGACATCGATGCTGAACTGATCATGCTGAACGCCCGCTGGTGGAAAGCCCTGGGTATCTCTGAGCACGTTCGTCTGGAACTCAACTCTATCGGTTCGCTGGAAGCACGCGCGCATTACCGCGACGCGCTGGTCGCCTTCCTTGAACAGCACAAAGAGGTGCTGGATGAGGATTGTAAACGCCGCATGTACACCAATCCGATGCGCGTTCTCGACACTAAAAATCCCGATATTCAGCAGTTACTGAATGATGCGCCACAGCTTGGCGACTATCTTGATGACGAATCACGCGAACATTTCAGCGGCCTGTGTGCCCTGCTGGATGACGCCGGGATTAGCTACACCGTCAATCAGCGTCTGGTACGCGGTCTTGATTATTACAATCGCACCGTGATTGAGTGGGTCACCGATAGCCTGGGTTCACAGGGCACGGTATGTGGTGGCGGTCGCTATGATGGCCTGGTTGAGCAGCTCGGTGGGCGCGCAACACCTGCCGTTGGCTTTGCCATGGGCATGGAGCGTCTGGTGCTGCTGGTTCAGGCGGTTAATCCTGAATTTGAACCGACGAGCAATGTGGATGTCTATGTTATCGCTTCAGGTCAGGGCGTGCAGTCTGCTGCGATGCAGCTGGCTGAGAAATTGCGTGATGAAGCGCCAGAACTGAGGCTGATGACCAACTTTGGCGGCGGCAACTTCAAGAAACAGTTTGCCCGTGCTGACAAGTGGGGCGCTCGCGTCGCACTGGTGTTAGGCGAGGACGAGGTCAAAGCCGGTCAGGTCGTGATTAAAGATCTGCGCCGTGGCGAGCAGCAAACGCTGGATCAGGCAGAGGCTGCTGCTGTCTTGCGCTCGCTGTTACAGTAAGCGTGACACAGCACCAACCATAGAAAGGAGAGGGATTGCGTGGAAGTGTATAGCAATGAGAACGAGCAGACCGACGCGCTGCGCAACTTTTTTGCCAACAATGGCAAAGCGTTAGCTATTGGCGTGGTGATCGGCATTGCTGCGCTGGGCGGCTGGCGTTACTGGAGCAGTCATCAGGACGATACGGCGAAGACAGTATCAGCGCAGTATCAGCAGCTCACCAGCGCCATGCAGGCGGGCAAACCGGAGACGCTGGAAGCGGTAAACCGTTTTGCCAGTGAAAACAGCAACACCTATGGTGCGCTGGCTGCGATGGATCTGGCGAAGCAGTATGTTGACGCCGGTCAGCTTGATAAAGCCGCGACGCTGCTGCAAAACGGACTGAAAGATACCAAAGATGCCAATCTGCAGGCGGTGATTAACCTGCGGCTGGCACGCATTCAACTGCAACAGAATCAAGCGGATGCGGCGCTTAAAACCCTTGACGGTGTGAAGGGTGATGGCTGGACAGCCATTGTGGCCGATATTCGCGGCGAAGCGCTGCTGACCAAAGGCGACAAGCAGGGCGCGCGCGATGCCTGGAGTAAAGGGGTTGAATCTGACGCCTCTCCGGCATTGAAGCAAATGATGCAGATGAAGATGAATAACTTAAGCTAAGCCAGTCAAGAGAGAGCGCATGGAATTACGTAAATACCTGCTGCCGGGACTGATTTCAGTCACTTTGCTCAGCGGTTGTTCGCTGTTTAGCGGCGAAGAAGATGTAGTAAAAATGGCCCCGTTGCCGAAGGTGGAAAATCAGTTCACGCCACAGAAAGTGTGGAGCACCTCGGTAGGCGATGGTGTCGGTGATTTCTACTCAAATCTGCATCCTGCCTGGCAGGATAATACGGTTTATGCTGCCGACCGCTTTGGTATCGTCAAAGCGCTCGATGCCGCAGACGGTAAAGAAAAATGGAAAGTCGATCTCTCTGAGAAAACCGGCTTCTTCTCTAAAAATCGCTCAGCCATGTTATCAGGTGGCCTGACGGCTGATGGCGATCGGGTCTATGTTGGCAGCGAGCGCGGCCAGGTTTATGCCCTCAACAGCAGTGATGGTAGCCTGGTGTGGCAGACGAAAGTCGCCGGTGAAGCACTGTCACGTCCGGTAGTCAGCGATGGTCTGGTGCTGGTTCATACCAGCAACGGCATGTTGCAGGGCCTGGATCAGAGCAGCGGTGCCGTGAAGTGGAGCGTCAACCTGGATATGCCAGCGTTGTCTCTGCGCGGTGAATCTGCTCCGGCTGTCGCTTTTGGTGGCGCGATTGTCGGTGGCGACAATGGTCGTGTCAGTGCCGTGGTGCTGAACCAGGGACAACTGGTCTGGCAGCAGCGTATTTCCCAGGTCAGCGGTGCCACTGAGATCGATCGTCTTAACGATGTCGATACCACACCGGTTATCGTCAATGGCGTGGTTTACGCGCTGGCGTATAACGGCAATCTGACAGCACTGGATCTGCGTTCCGGCCAGATTTTGTGGAAACGCGAAATTGGCGGTGTGAAAGATCTGATTGTGGATGCCGGCCGCATCTATCTGGTCGATCAGGACGATCGTGTGATTGCGCTTAACGCTGACGGCGGTGTCGCCATCTGGCGTCAAAGCGATCTGCTGCATCGCAACCTGACTTCGCCGGTGCTCTACAACGGCTATCTGGTTGTCGGCGACAGTGAAGGTTATCTGCACTGGCTGAACACCACGGATGGTCGTTTTGTTGCGCAGCAGAAACTGGATAGCTCAGGCTTCCAGACCGAGCCGGTGGTCGCCAGCGATAAGCTGCTGATCCAGTCGAAAGATGGTGAGGTTTATGCGATTACCCGTTAACGGGTACACGTCTGGCAGGTGAAATCCTCCGTTCCGACGGCTCCTGATTTAATCAGGGGCCGTTTCGTTTTTAGTCAGGCATGGTATTCTTTGCGCCTTAAGCCTGAACTTGACGGCCAGAGCCGTTATAATCACGCCATTCGGGCGATTAATTATTTATTGAGGCATTTTGTTATGGTACCTGTGGTCGCGCTGGTTGGGCGTCCCAATGTGGGAAAATCTACGCTATTTAACCGCTTAACCCGCACACGTGATGCGCTGGTAGCGGATTTTCCTGGACTGACTCGCGATCGCAAATATGGTCGCGCCGAAGTGGAAGGGCGCGAATTTATTGTTATTGATACCGGTGGTATCGACGGCACCGAAGAGGGTGTTGAAACGCGGATGGCCGAGCAGTCACTGCTGGCGATTGAAGAAGCGGATGTCGTGCTGTTTATGGTCGATGCGCGTGCGGGCATGATGGCCGCCGATCAGCAAATCGCTAAGCATCTCCGTTCCCGCCAGAAAGCGACTTTCCTGGTGGCCAACAAAACTGACGGGATGGATCCTGATCAGGCGGTTGTGGACTTCTATTCACTGGGCCTGGGCGAGATCCACGCCATTGCGGCATCGCATGGTCGTGGTGTGAGCAGCCTGATAGAAGAGGCACTGCTGCCATGGATGGACAAAGTTGAGACGGTCGAGCTCACGGAAGAAGAAGAGAACCAGGCGTACTGGGCTGCGCTTGAAGCTGACGAGATTGCTGAGCAGGAAGCCGCCGAGGAAGAAGAAAACTTCGACCCGACGGGCCTGCCGATCAAACTGGCGATTGTTGGCCGTCCTAACGTAGGTAAGTCAACGCTTACCAACCGTATTCTCGGTGAAGACCGCGTAGTGGTCTACGATATGCCGGGTACCACCCGCGACAGCATCTATATTCCGATGGAGCGTGATGGACGTGAATACGTTCTGATCGACACGGCGGGCGTGCGTAAGCGTGCCAAAATCTCTGATACCGTAGAGAAATTCTCGGTGATCAAGACGCTGCAGGCGATTGAAGATGCCAACGTGGTGATGCTGGTGATTGATGCCCATGCCGGTATTTCCGATCAGGATCTGTCGCTGCTTGGCTTCATTCTCAACAGTGGTCGTTCGCTGGTGATTGTGGTCAACAAATGGGATGGCCTGTCGCAGGAAGTGCGTGATGAAGTGAAAGAGACACTGGATTACCGTCTGGGCTTTATCGACTTCGCCCGCATCCACTTTATCTCTGCGCTGCACGGCAGCGGCGTCGGCAATCTGTTTGAGTCGATCACTGAAGCCTATGACTGTTCGACGAAGCGTGTAAACACCTCGCTGCTGACCCGTATCATGAACATGGCGGCAGACGATCACCAGCCACCGCTGGTACGCAGTCGTCGCGTTAAGCTCAAATACGCGCACGCGGGGGGCTATAACCCGCCTATCGTGGTAATCCACGGTAATCAGGTTAAGGATCTGCCAGATTCTTACAAACGCTACCTGATGAACTATTTCCGTAAATCACTCAACGTGATGGGAACGCCAATTCGTATTCAGTTCAAAGAGGGTGATAACCCTTACGAAGGCAAACGTAACCTGCTGACACCAACGCAGCAGCGTAAACGTAAGCGTCTGCTGGCGCATATGAAAAAGAACAAGCGTTAAGAATAGAGGGCCATCTGGCCCTCTTTTTTTTGCCCTGAATAAACCGGAGCAGGGAGAAAATAGTGACTATTATTTGCGAAAAATGTCAGCAACCGCTGTCGCTCAGTGACGGTGAATTTATCTGTAATACCTGCGGTACGCATTACCCCGCACAACCCTGCTGTCCGGCGTGTCATCAACCGCTTGAGGTGCTCAAAGCCTGCGGCGCGGTGGACTATTTTTGCCGGAACGGACATGGCCTTATCTCCCGCAAGCGCGTCCTTTTCCAGCCGCCAGGTCACTGACGCCGCTTTCAGCTACGCTTAAAACGTCTGAGAATTCAGAGCGACGACTGGCTCATTTTGTAGCAAAAATGCTATTGCGCCGTAACAAATGAGTTGTAGATGTTCACTCTGTAATGTACCAGGTGGTACAATCCTACCGCGTCGTGGGAGGGGCCAGTCACATCCGTGTTCTTCCGGCCCCTCGATCTCACGGACGCGGGTCTGTTTATATTCGATTTGAAACCGAGCGGTGCCTGGCGCGGACTGACTTATCGCGCCGGAGTCCGGATGGCATCTGTCCGGGCGCTCTGTTTATTCAGGAGAGTAAGTATTATGGCTGAAACATCCTCCCGCTCCGGAAAGGGGCTGGGAATAGCATCCGTGCTGCTCGGACTGGTGCTGCTTGCCACCGGTCTGTTTTTTGCAATTGGCGGCGGCAAACTGGTTGCACTTGGTGGCAGCGGGTACTTTTTAATTGCGGGTATCGTCACTGTACTCTCCGCAATTCAGTTCTTCCGTCGCAAATCCTCGGCAGTGATTCTGTTCCTGCTGGTCTTTGTCGGCACCCTGATCTGGTCGCTGTTCGACGCGGGCCTGGAGTTCTGGCCGCTGGTATCACGCCTGATGGTGCCTGCCGGACTGATGCTGCTTGCCTTCCTGATCTGGCCTTCACTGCGTAAGCATGAAGGTAAGCACTCACTGGCAAAACCCTCTTATGCGTTCTCTGCGCTGCTGGCGGCAGGCATGGTTGTTACGCTGGTGCAGATGTTCCAGCCACATCCTACCGTTGCAGGCACGGGCGAAGAGCTGCCGCTGATCCCGGTAGATAAAGCGAAACAGCAGAAAGACTGGGATAACTACGGTAATACCCCGCAGGGCAGCCGCTTTGTGGCGCTGGATCAAATTACCCGCGACAACGTGAAAGATCTGCAGGTGGCCTGGACTTTCCGCACCGGTGATACCCCTGTCAGCCCGACCGGCAACGGCGCAGAAGATCAGCAGACACCGTTGCAGATTGGCAATACCCTTTATCTCTGCACACCGCACAACAACGTCATCGCCGTTGAAGCCAACAGCGGTAAGCAGATCTGGAAACGTGAAATCAATGCCAAAGCGGAAGTCTGGCCGCGCTGCCGTGGTCTGGCTTACTTTGACGCCACGAAACCGCTGCAGCAGCCAGATAAGCCGGGGTCTTCACCTGTGACTGCCGCAGTGTTGCCAGCCGGTGACAGCTGTCAGCGTCGTATTCTGATGAACACCATCGACGCGCGTCTGATTGCGATCAATGCTGACAATGGTGAGTTCTGTGAAAACTTTGGCGATCACGGCATCGTTGATCTCAAAGCGGGCATGGGCAAGGCACCGGATCCGCAATATCAGCTGACCTCAGCGCCAACCCTGGCTGGCACCACTGTGGTGGTCGGCGGTCGCGTAGCGGATAACGTGCAGACGGATATGCCGGGTGGCGTATTGCGTGGCTTTGACGTTATCACCGGCCAGATGCGCTGGGCGTTTGACCCAGGCAATGTTGACCCGAATGCGATATTGATGCCGGGTAAAGATTATACCCGTAGTACGCCGAACTCATGGGCGCCAATGTCTTACGACCCGGAAATGAACACCGTGTTCATTCCAATGGGCAGTTCGTCGGTTGACCTCTGGGGTGCGAACCGTACTGAACTGGATCACAAATATGGCGCATCGGTTCTGGCGCTGGATGCCACGACCGGTAAAGAGAAGTGGGTCTATCAGACCGTGCATAACGATCTGTGGGACTTTGACCTGCCGATGCAGCCAAGCCTGATCGACTTCCCGCAAAAAGATGGCACTACCACACCTGCGGTAGTGATTGGCGGCAAAACCGGCATGATCTTCGTACTTGACCGTATGACCGGCAAGCCGCTGACCAAAGTCGAAGAACTGCCGATGCCGCAGGGTCATATCCCGAACGAGCAGTACACCAAAACGCAGCCACACTCGACCGGGATGCCGCAGATTGGCAACCAGACGCTGAAAGAGTCTGACATGTGGGGTGCCACGCCGTTTGATCAGCTGGCCTGCCGCATTGGCTTCAAATCTATGCGCTATGATGGCCTGTTCACCGTGCCGGACACCGACAAGTCTCTGAGCTTCCCGGGTTCGCTGGGCGGTATGAACTGGGGCAGCATGTCGGTCGATCCGAACAACCACCTGTTGTTCGTCAATGATATGCGTCTGGGTCTGTGGGTTCAGATGATCCCGGCTGATACCAGCAATATTGCGCGCGGCAGCAACGGCGGCGAAGCGATCAACACCGGTATGGGTGCCGTTCCGCTGAAAGGTACGCCATATGCTGTGAATAAAAATCGCTTTATGTCACCGCTGGGTATCCCATGTCAGAAACCGCCATTTGGTACGCTGTCGGCGATTGACATGAAAACGCAGAAAATCGTCTGGCAGGTGCCGGTCGGCACGGTGCAGGATACCGGACCATTCGGTATCAAGATGCGCGTCAAAATGCCGGTTGGCATGCCAACGCTGGGCGGTACGCTGGCCACGCAGGGCGGCCTGGTGTTCATCGCGGGTACGCAGGATTACTATCTGCGCGCCTTTGATTCTTCAACCGGCAAAGAGGTGTGGAAAGCACGTCTGCCGGTGGGCAGTCAGGGTGGCCCGATGAGCTACGTCTCACCGAAAGATGGTAAGCAGTACATCCTGATCTCGGCAGGTGGCGCACGTCAGTCACCGGACCGTGGTGATTATGTAATTGCTTACGCGCTGCCAGACAGCAAGTAACAACGCTTAAGGAAAAGGGCCGACATTGTCGGCCTTTTTTTTGCTTATTTACCGTCGCGCCACAGCGCCTGCAACTCAGGTGGCGCCACCTGTTCCGGAATCAACAGCACTATCGTCCCAACCTCGCGGTGGGTTGCATACTGAATCTGGATGCGAAAATAGCGCTGGTCGCCACTGCCCACCTGCGCGGCTTTCTCCTCCGGTTCGCCCAGCGGCATCGCCTGCTGCAGCGCATGGCAGACGCGCTCTCTTTCTGGCGGCGGCAGATCGCCCAGCATAAAGCGTCGTTCGGCGCGTAGCCCCGGAATAAAGGCCATGCCGCCTTCACGCGCGACGATGATGGTGGCGTCATCAGTGAGTTCGGGCAGGTCACTCATAGCACGCCAACCTCCTTCCACGCCTGTTCAATGGCACTGCCGACCGATTCGTTGAACCGTTTTTTACCATGCTGAACGGTGAAGCGGGCAAAGGTCTTAAAGTCAGCATCCTGTGGCAGTTCGTCGTCACACACCGTGTCGTACCAGGCATATCCCGCCTGTTCCCACGCATAACCACCCAGCGCTGTTGCTGCCAGATAAAAAGCCCGGTTAGGGATGCCGGAGTTGATATGAACCCCGCCATTATCTTCGCGTGTTTTCACGTAGTGATCCATGTGTGCCGGTTGCGGATCTTTGCCCAGCATCGGGTCATCATAGGCCGAGCCAGGTTCAGACATCGATCGCAGACCACGCCCATTGATGCCGCTTGCCAGCAGGCCTTCGCCAATAATCCAGTCCGCCTCACCGGCGCGCTGTTTTTTACTGAACTGTTTCACCAGCGAGCCAAACACATCTGACAGCGACTCGTTCAGTGCACCAGCCTGCTCGAAGTAGATCAAGCCGGCTTCATTTTCCGTCACGCCATGCGCCAGTTCGTGCGCCACAACGTCAATCGCAATGGTGAAGCGATTAAAGATTTCGCCGTCACCATCACCAAATACCATTTGCTGACCGTTCCAGAAGGCGTTCTGGTATTTGTCACCGTAGTGTACGGTACCGAGCAATTTCAGCCCCTGATTATCCAGCGAATTACGCTGATAAGCCTGCCAGAAGAAGTCATAGGTTACGCCAAGATAGTTCCAGGCTTCCTCAGCCGCCACGTCGTCATTGCCGGGCTGGCCCTCCTGACGAATCAACTTACCTGGCAGGGTCTGCTGACTTTGCGCATCATAAATTTCACGATCCACGTGGCCGCCTGCCGCGGTTTTTGCCACCGGCTGCTTTTGCCAGTGTTCCGCCATCAGGTGCTGGACGTGTGTCAGGGTGCGACGCGCCTGCTCCTGCTGGTGGCCGGAACCGTGCGCGATGATTTTGCGAAGGATATAGGGAGGAATAACGCAATAAGCCATCTGAAACTCCTTGGCGACAGGGAATGTGCCAGAAAGTATAGACCCGTCAGGCTGGTTAGACCTCATTAGTAAGGCCAGCGTTAAGTGTAAAAGTGTGAGCTGACGGGCAGAGTCAGGAGACGGTTTTGCGGCGGCGCTTTTCTGAGGCAACAACGTTGGCCAGCCATCTGAAACGCCCTGGCGACAGGGAATGTGCCAGAAAGTATAGACCCGTCAGGCTGGTTAGACCTCATTAGTAAGGCCAGCGTTAAGTGTAAAAGTGTGAGCTGACGAGCAGAGTCAGGAGGCGGTTTTGCGGCGGCGCTTTTCTGAGACAACAACGTTGGCAAGCCATCTGAAACGCCCTGGCGACAGGGAATGTGCCAGAAAGTATAGACCCGTCAGGCGGGTTAGACCTCATTAGTGAGGCCAGCGTTAAGTGTAAAAATGTGAGCTGACGGGCAGAGTCAGGAGGCGGTTTTGCGGCGGCGCTTTTTCTCAGGCAGTAACTGCGTCACCTGGCTTTCAACCCAGCCATCATCAAGACGGGTACGGAGCAGGTCGCCGCTCTGGAGCTGTGCGGTTTTCTTCACCACCTGTCCGGCAGTGTCGGTGGTCACGCTAAAACCGCGCGCCAGCGTCGCCAGCGGGCTGACGCCTTCCAGCTGCGCCACCAACTGACCAAAGTGCTGTTTGCTGGTGCTCAGCTGTTTTGTCATGCTCTGCTGCAGGCGGTAGTGCCAGCTTTGCAGCTGTTTTTGCGCATCGAACAGCCGCTGCTGAGGCTGCTGGGCATTGAGTCGATGCGACAGGCGATCCTGCTGACGCGTGGCCTGACGCAGGCGGGTTTCCATCGCTTCTCCCAGTCGCTGCTGCAGGCGGAACAGGGCGGTCTGCTGACGGGCCAGACGCAGCTGCGGATGCTGCTGTTGCAGACGATGCTCAAGGCGGGAGTAAAGCCGCTGCTGACGTGCCAGGTAGTAATCCATCGCCATCTCCAGCCGCTGTTGCTGTGACTGCAACTGACGCAGTAACTCCAGCTGGTTACGGCTGACAATTTCAGCCGCGGCGGAAGGGGTGGGTGCACGTAAATCGGCAACGAAGTCGGCAATGGTGACATCGGTTTCATGACCCACCGCGCTGACGATGGGAATGCGGCTGGCAAAAATGGCGCGCGCCACGCGTTCATCGTTAAAGCCCCACAAATCTTCCAGCGAACCGCCGCCGCGTCCGACAATTAATACGTCGCACTCGTTGCGCAGGTTGGCGATTTCAATCGCCCGGACGATAGCCGCTGGCGCATCGACGCCCTGAACCACGGTCGGGTAGATGACCACGGGCAGGGAGGGATCACGGCGATGCAGCACGCGTAACACATCGTGCAGCGCCGCGCCGGTGGAAGAGGTGATCACCCCGACCTGACGCGCCGGTTCCGGCAGCGGTTGCTTATGCTGCGGATCAAACAGTCCTTCGGTGGCCAGTTTTGCTTTCAGCAGTTCAAACTGCTGCTGCAGCAAGCCTTCACCCGCCGGATGCATACTTTCGGCAATCAGCTGATAGTCACCGCGTGGCTCATAGAGAGTGATGTTGGCGCGAACCAGCACCTGCTGACCATGCTGCGGACGAAAGGTAACGCGTCGGTTACTGTTGCGGAACATAGCACAGCGAACCTGAGCGCCATCATCTTTCAGCGTGAAGTACCAGTGACCGGATGCCGGTTGCGTGAAGTTGGAGATCTCGGCGCTGATCCAGACCAGGCCCATCTCTTTCTCCAGCAGCTGACGCACTGTCGTATTGAGACGGCTGACGGTAAAAATATTGGCGATGGGTGGCAGCGACATGTGACGAAGATCAAATTCCAAATCAGCAGGTTAATTCATCGATACTACAGGGCTGTCAGTGCGGATCAAGAGTTTTTCGTAAATAATGCTGGAGGCAATCGATTACGGCCTGTATAATGCCGCGGCAATATTTTATCTATTCTCAATCACCCGAGGTGGAGTATTGCCATGTTAAGAATCGCTAAAGAAGCACTCACTTTTGACGACGTTCTGCTCGTCCCTGCACACTCCACCGTCCTGCCGAATACGGCCGATCTCAGCACTCAGCTGACCAAAAATATCCGTTTAAATATTCCTATGCTCTCCGCTGCCATGGACACAGTGACCGAGTCGGGTCTGGCGATTGCGCTGGCACAGGAAGGCGGCCTTGGCTTCATCCATAAAAATATGTCAATCGAACGCCAGGCGGACGAAGTGCGCAAGGTGAAGAAACATGAAAGCGGCGTGGTGACTGAACCACAGACCGTTCTGCCAACCACCCCACTGGCTGACGTTAAAGCGCTGACCGAGCGCAACGGCTTTGCGGGCTATCCGGTGGTTAACCGCGACAACGAACTGGTGGGTATCATCACCGGTCGTGACGTGCGCTTTGTCACTGACCTTTCACAGCCTGTCTCTGCAGTCATGACCCCGAAAGATCGTCTGGTGACGGTAAAAGAGGGCGAAGCGCGCGATGTGGTGCTGCACAGGATGCATGAAAAGCGCGTTGAGAAAGCGCTGGTGGTGGATGACAGCTTCCATCTGCTGGGCATGATCACCGTTAAAGATTTCCAGAAAGCCGAACGTAAACCTAACGCCTGTAAAGATGCGCAGGGCCGTCTGCGTGTCGGTGCGGCAGTCGGCGCAGGTGCAGGTAACGAAGAGCGTATCGATGCGCTGGTTGCAGCGGGCGTTGACGTGCTGCTGATTGACTCTTCACACGGCCATTCTGAAGGCGTGCTGTCACGTATCCGTGAAACCCGTGCCAAATACCCGGACCTTGAAATCGTCGGCGGCAACGTAGCCACCGGTGCCGGCGCACTGGCGCTGGTTGCGGCAGGTGTCAGCGCCGTTAAAGTGGGTATCGGCCCGGGCTCTATCTGTACTACCCGTATCGTGACCGGCGTGGGCGTTCCGCAGATCACTGCCGTCTCTGACGCAGTCACCGCGCTGGAAGGCACCGGTATTCCGGTGATTGCCGATGGCGGTATCCGTTTCTCCGGCGACATCGCGAAAGCGATCGCCGCCGGTGCGTCCTGTGTCATGGTCGGTTCGATGCTGGCGGGGACCGAAGAGTCACCGGGCGAGATCGAACTCTATCAGGGCCGTTCGTTCAAATCCTATCGCGGTATGGGTTCACTGGGCGCGATGTCTAAAGGCTCTTCTGACCGCTACTTCCAGACCGATAACGCCGCTGACAAACTGGTGCCGGAAGGTATCGAAGGTCGCGTGGCCTATAAAGGCCGTCTGAAAGAGATCGTGCATCAGCAGATGGGCGGCCTGCGCTCGTGCATGGGCCTGACCGGTTGCCCGACCATTGATGACCTGCGCACTAAGGCGGAGTTTGTCCGCATCAGCGGCGCCGGCATCAATGAGAGCCACGTGCATGATGTGACCATCACCAAAGAGTCACCGAACTATCGCATGGGTTCATAATCCCGATTTCCCGCCCGGCTTCAGCCGGGCGCTTTTATTGATTAAGTCACCGTTCTGGAAAACCCTCAATGACGACGGAAAATATCCATAAGCATCGCATTCTGATTCTCGATTTCGGCTCACAATATACTCAGCTGGTCGCACGTCGCGTACGCGAGCTGGGCGTTTACTGTGAACTCTGGGCATGGGATGTCACCGAAGAGCAGATTCGCCAGTTCAACCCAAGCGGCATCATCCTTTCCGGTGGCCCGGAGAGCACCACCGAACTGAACAGCCCGCGTGCGCCTGAATATGTCTTCAGCGCTGGCGTGCCGGTGCTGGGTGTCTGCTACGGTATGCAGACGATGGCAATGCAGCTGGGCGGCACCGTTGCTGGCTCAACCGAGCGTGAGTTTGGTTATGCGCAGGTTGAAGTGACGACGCCAAGCGCCCTGGTTCGCGATATTGAAGATGCGATCAGCGCCGCTGGCAAACCGCTGCTGGATGTCTGGATGAGCCATGGCGACAAAGTCACGGCGATCCCGGCTGACTTCGTGACCGTTGCCAGCACAGAAACCTGTCCGTTCGCCATCATGGCTAACGAAGAGAAGCGTTTCTACGGCGTGCAGTTCCACCCGGAAGTGACCCATACCCGCCAGGGCCTGCGGATGCTTGAGCGCTTCGTTATCGACATCTGTGAATGTGAAGCCCTGTGGACGCCAGCCAAAATCATTGAAGATGCGGTTGAACGCCTGCGTGTGCAGGTCGGCAACGACAAAGTGATCCTCGGCCTGTCAGGTGGTGTTGACTCCTCCGTGACGGCAATGCTGCTGCATCGCGCCATTGGCGACCGTCTGACCTGCGTGTTCGTAGATAACGGGCTGCTGCGCCTGAACGAAGCACAACAGGTTATGGATATGTTTGGCGACCACTTCGGCCTCAACATTATTCACGTTGAAGGCGAAGCGCGCTTCCTCGACGCGCTGGCAGGTGAGAATGAGCCGGAAGCGAAACGTAAAATTATCGGTCGCGTCTTTGTGGAAGTCTTCGACGAAGAAGCGCTGAAGCTGCAGGACGTTAAGTGGCTGGCACAGGGCACCATCTATCCGGATGTTATTGAGTCTGCGGCCTCTGCAACCGGTAAGGCGCACGTCATTAAATCGCATCACAACGTCGGCGGCCTGCCGAAAGAGATGAAGATGGGCCTGGTTGAGCCGCTGCGTGAGCTGTTCAAAGATGAAGTGCGTAAGATTGGTCTGGAGCTGGGCCTGCCTTACGACATGCTCTACCGCCATCCGTTCCCGGGTCCAGGTCTGGGCGTGCGCGTGCTGGGCGAAGTGAAGAAAGAGTATTGCGACCTGCTGCGCCGTGCCGATGCCATCTTCATTGAAGAGCTGCATAAAGCGGATCTCTATAACAAAGTCAGCCAGGCCTTCACCGTCTTCCTGCCGGTACGTTCAGTCGGCGTGATGGGCGATGGCCGTAAATATGACTGGGTTGTCTCGCTGCGTGCGGTGGAAACCATCGACTTTATGACCGCACACTGGGCGCACCTGCCGTATGATTTCCTGGGTCGTGTCTCTAACCGCATCATCAATGAAGTCGACGGCATCTCCCGCGTGGTGTATGACATCAGCGGTAAGCCACCAGCGACGATTGAGTGGGAGTGAGGCTATTATTTAACCTATTTTTTTATTTGATTTAGTGAGTGCCATTGATGATATTGACTGCATTATCAATGGCATTTTTCAAGGTATAAGGCCGACGCTGAATCAAAGATATAGCAAATACCATGTGACCGTATCAGCAAATGCCATGGTATCGACAACCGGGTGCATTGCAGCGCTGTGCTGATGTCATCGATGCCCGCTTTTGGTCTCAGAACCGCTCTCTCGACCCAAGCCTCCAGATCGTTAAATATGCGCCAGAGGAGCACCTCGTGATCGAAATTGTGAACAAGACAGCCGCCGCTCGGAATCGAAGTCTCCATATGAGTGAATAAAGTTTGCGGAAAACACGCTGAGAAAATAGAAAATGTTCAATGACGGGACATAGCAATGGCGATTAACGGAGAGGACGGTGTTAGTGCAGTCACTGTGGATGAACTACTCAAGCAAGGCCTTCGGATACCGAACTATCAACGCCCATACAGTTGGGAAGTATCGACCGCTCTACAACTGGTGGATGATCTCAGCGAAGCTCTTCAAGATACCGAACGAAAAGATATTCCCTATGTTTTGGGTGCAATCATTCTTCACGATGATGGTGAGTATCTCAATGTAGTCGACGGACAGCAACGTCTGCTGACTTTGCGAATGATTCTTGCGGCCTTAGATCCGATAAATCATCAGATTTCGGTGTCTGGTAACAGCGAAACCCCTGTCTCCCTGGTTTGGATGGAGCTTCAAAGGCGCCTGTCGCAGTTGGAAGATAAAAAAGAATTTTTGGATTTTATCTGTCACAAATGTCAGTTGGTGCGTATTGTGACGGACGATATTGATGAGGCATTTCGTGTCTTTGATTCCCAGAACTATCGCGGCAAACCGCTTGCCCCTCACGACTTGCTCAAAGCACACCACCTGCGCGAAATGCACGATGAGTCCGCTGCTATGAAAGTGGCTGTCGTTGAGGCTTGGGAAGCCGTAAAAGATGAGGATCTGGACAGGCTTTTTTCTACTTTTTTATACCGGATATCCAAGTGGTCACGAGGCGAAAACTCGCTCGAATTTGCTATTCGGGACATCGGCATGTTCAAGGGAATTTCATCGCGATCCAACAGATCATTTTCGCCAAATCTGCGATATCACCTTGCAGCACAAGCCGCTATGCCACTTCTAAGTGCATGGGCGGTGTCCTCTACACATGATGCACGAAATGCCGGGCGCAGCCGCTTTCAGCTTGATGCCCCGATAATCGCTGGGCGCTCATTTTTCGAGATGGTGACATTCATGCTTGACGAATTGAAGATACTGGAGAAAGAGGTTATCGACAGAGGTTTCAAAAACTTTGGCCCATCTCAAAGTCGCTACCGCTACGTGTACGAATTGTTCATTGCCGCGCTGCTTTGCTATACAAACAAGTTTGGCGATGAAGATTTAGATGAAGTGCGAAATAGGTTATTCGCATGGGCATATGCCTTACGGGTCGAGTTACTTCGTGTGCAATTTGTATCTGCTGACAACCGAGCGCGAGGTAAAAACGATGCAAATAAATCGCCTTTTGTTTTGCTACGCAACGCGATGACTGGAAGTGTTGTCCGCAAACTTCCAATAGCAAGTCAGCCATACAACGATAACCACGAAAAGGAACTCGTTGCTTTTATCAAGGGGCTGCAATGAGCAAGAAGGAGTTGAAACCCGAACTGCTAACAGTAGGCACGCTATTCACGGACAATTATCTGATTCCTGTTTATCAACGGAACTATGCTTGGCGGGCCGAACAGATTGAGCAACTTATCAGCGATATTCAAGACTCGGTGGTTGGGGGTCAGGACGACTATTTTCTTGGGAACCTTGTTGTAATCAAGCGGGGTAGAGAGGACGAGTTCGAGGTCATAGATGGACAACAACGACTGACAACTCTCTATCTGCTTCTGACATTCCTGGAGCAAGATGGTGAGGGTGAGAAGCCGTCGGTTGGCCATGCAGGCCACTTGCAATATGAGTCGCGAGCACGGGCAACGGAAGCCCTGCGGCGAGTAGCACAGGAGGCGGCTAAGGAGCACGTCCGACCGCAGGGCTCCACGAGTAATGCAGATGCTGGCATCCATGAAGGCTACAGCATCATCAATCAGTTCTTCAAACAAAATGAAGCTCTTAATCGCTCACGCGAAAAATTCTCCGATTTCTTGCTAACGAAGGTGACTGTCGTCCGTGCCTCGCTGCCACCCAATACCGACCTCAATCGCTACTTCGAGATCATGAACACTCGTGGGCAGCAACTCAAGCAGGTTGATATTGTTAAGGCTCGCCTGATGAGCAAGCTGCCCAATCAATATGAACGCGAATGCTTCGCGTGGGTTTGGAATGCCTGTGCTGACATGGATTCTTATGTCCAGATGTCTCTGACCCGTGGTGACACCAGTTTGCGAAACAAAGTATTTGGCGATGAATGGTCCTGGTTGGAGGTGACCAGCTTCGCGTCGCTAATGGAAAGTCGTCCGCAATCCGGCATCAATACATCAAGGCAATCCTCCGAAGGGGTATCGTTGTCCTTGGATGAGGCGTTGTCAAAATACGCTAAAGAGATCGAGTCAAATTCCACTGAAGACGAAGGCAACGAGCGGTTTCGTTCGACTATTGAGTTTCCGGCCTTTCTGCTACACGTGCTAAGAATCATGAAAGGCGATGAGGTCGAAGACGAAGGCCAGCTTGACGACAAGCGCCTCATCAAGTCATTTGACGACGCCGTAAATAATATACCCGATGCTAAAGCCGATTGGGTGCGTAGCTTTGCATTCATGCTTCTCAAGTGCCGCAACCTCTTCGATGGCTTCATCTTGAAGCGTCAATTCACGGCGAACATCGGTGACGATGGCGATTGGTCTCTCCAGCGATTGAAGAAAGGCGGCGCGGACAAGAAGCCAACCCCGACGTACATCCATGTTTTCTCGGCCAGCAATGGAAACTTAGAGGAGGACGGCGGTGCTGACCCACATACACGAGATGTGTTGCTGCTTCAGTCCATGCTTCGGATTACCTACACTTCTCCGCGAACGATGCACTGGATTACCAAAGTTCTTCGCTGGCTATCCGTTAAAGCCCCTCAAGACGCGAAACATGCGGATCTTGCCGATTTGTTGAAGGGGTATGCCCGCAGCAAGGTCAAAGAGACATTCCCCTTTGAGGAAGATCAGCAACCACAAGGGTTAGGTATCAGCCGTATCGTCTTTTCGTATCTCGACTATCTTCTGTTGAGCGATTCCTCAAAACGAGATTTCAAATTTCAGTTCAGAAATTCCATTGAGCACTTTTATCCACAGCATCCGGATAGAGAACAGTCGGGCGCGGTTGTTTCAGGTTCTAGCCTTAACCTGCTTGGCAACCTCGCGCTCGTAAGCGTCAGCGCGAATTCAAAATTCAGCAATAGCCTTCCCAGAGCGAAGGCCGAAAACTTCAAGGATACGATTGAACTTCAAAGTCCCAAGCTCAAAAGAATGGCGGAAATCACTCGAAATACAAGCTGGGACGATCAGCAGATAACAGCACATCATGAAGAGATGGTGACATTGCTTCGTGATGATGTAAGTCTGGTGGAAGCAAGCGGAAGATCCTACCCGGGGCGTTGACTTCTTTGAATAACCGCTTTTGGACGAATACCCCTTGTGGAGTGCAAGTAGTCAGTCTAAAAGCGTTTTGCGTCGGGCGACGCGAACAGTACAGCTCCCAGGTTTTCTTACCATGGTATTTTGTGTGGTATCGACATGCAAAGAAAATTCAAACCTATTGATTTTATAGTGTTTTAAGGTGGCATTGATCATCGAGTGGGAATAAGGGGGTGATTTTTTAATTGCCTGACTTGATAAAAGAATACCAATAAATTTTATCTATTGGTGTTCTTTTTAATAATATGAAAGATTTAAATTCCCGTATCAAATTAGGAGTACTTTATTATTCATAGTCCCAGCCCCATGAATATAAACATTGTATTGCATGAAGGAGAGCACATAAATGGATACTTTTGGATATTGAGAAATTAAGCTTCCCACTAAAAGACTTATCTAACACCTCAGGCATGTCTACATGACCTAATGTTCTCAATTGTGTTTTTGTTCTTTTCATTTCAGAGTAAAGTTTTGGGGATTCTCTCAGTTGGAAGTGCTCTTTATTTCCCTGAAAGATTAAATCGTCAAGGTAATTAGCGCTTATGGTAAGGTTGGCTTTTAGATTGTTGTACAACGTATTGAAGTTAATCATTTCTTTTTGAACGTTGCTCATCAACTCTTGTAGTTTAGATTGATCAAGTCTTGCTTTCATCTCTAAAACCAGATTGCAAAAATAAGTATCATTCACTAAATCCGCCTCTAGGTATGTATTTGGTTCTAAATGATACTTTAAATTTATTTTTTCTCTGAAAGAACAATCTCCAAATATATTTTTAACTGGATTGAGATGATCCTCAATAAAAGATATTTGGTAAAATCTATGTGATATGTTTTCTGAAGTTTGCCAGGCAAGTTGCCCTTGGAATGTACGGAAAACCATTTCTGAACTTTCATGCAGTAAATGCCTTAGATATCTCTCTGCATGTTGATTGGTGTCATATCGGTCGAAATGGTTAACTATTTTTACTAATGTTTCCCCAGCTACTCTACTCAATTCAAGAAGATCATTTTTATGTTTGTTTTGTGTTTTAAGTAGTGCTTTTCTATATGTCAAATGAGATTGAGATAAATGAGAACGATAGTCATTAAAATGATTTCTCTTTGCAAAATCACTTTGCTTTTTTGCATACAGCATACTGAATGCCGATACAATTAATGCAGCAAATGATAATATTTCAGTTAATCCAATATTCATTTTTATCCATAGCATATCAATTATTTTTACACGTCCAGTAATTATACTTTGTTGAACATTTCTGCATCAAGGGAATTGTTCAAAAGATTAGAATGGTAAAAATCCTTTAGGGGATCGTTGTGAGACTGATTGATCTGTCTCTAGTATTAGACACAATCGTCAGTTAGTACGGTCGGTTTTCCTGGACGACACAGGAATACATCTCTCTAACTCTATCGGATTGGGGCCTAGGCCGCGGCGTGTGTGGGGGTGTGGGGATACGGCGCTGGGGCCCGGGTGGGGGGGGGTTTTAAAAAAAACAATCCCGCCGCCGAG
>NZ_JALQDD010000041.1:0-581 GCF_023631405.1 Caballeronia sp. GAWG2-1 | reverse complement strand
TCGAACTCACGCTTGACGATGCCGTAGCATTCGCACGCACGCTCTTCCAGACCGGCGCGGTCGAGCACCTTGATACAGCCACGGCTGTGGTGGATCAGACCCGCGTCGTGCAGCTTGCCTGCGGCTTCCGTCACGCCTTCGCGACGCACGCCGAGCATGTCCGCGATCATTTGCTGCGTCACCCGCAGTTGATCCGACGGGGTGCGGTCCGTTTGAATCAGGAGCCAGCGGCACAGTTGCTTCGAGAGCGAATGGTGACGATTGCAAGCGGCCGTTTGCGCGACTTGCGTCAGCAGGGCTTGCATATACAGCAGCATCACACGACGCAGAAAGTCCGACTTGCCGAAGTGTTCACGCAATGCGCCCGCGCTCATGCGATACGCAAAACCCGCGCACTGCACTTGAACGCGCGTCGGCATGGTGTCGCCGCCCGTGAGCACCGGAACACCCGTCATGCCTTCACGGCCCACTGCCGCGACTTCCACCGAGCCGCCGTCTTCCATCGTATGCAGAAGCGAGACGATAGCCGTGGTCGGGAAGTACACGTGGTGAATGCGTTGTCCGGAATCGCAAAGCAACTG